>NZ_JAQGJT010000177.1 GCF_028290495.1 Tardiphaga sp. | reverse complement strand
TGGGCAGTGGCCGCTGGCCCGAGCTTACCCGGCCCAAAGGCTATACCGGCCCTCCGGCGGATCTCTATCTCGAAGGCAGCGACCAGCATCGCGGCTGGTTTCATTCCTCCCTGCTGGAGAGCTGCGGCACCCGTGGCCGCGCGCCCTATGACATCGTGCTGACCCACGGCTTTACGCTCGACGAGAACGGGCGAAAAATGTCGAAGTCGATCGGCAATACCGTCGAGCCGCAGAAGGTGATCGCGCAATCCGGCGCCGACATTCTGCGACTGTGGGTCTGCGCCACAGACTATGCCGACGACCAGCGTATCGGCCCCGAAATCCTGAAGACCACCATCGAGACCTATCGCAAGCTGCGCAATTCGGTACGCTGGATGCTGGGCACGCTGGCTCACTTCAAGCCCGAGGATGCGGTGGATTTCGCCGACATGCCGGAGCTGGAAAGGCTGATGCTGCATGCGCTCGCCGAGCAGGACGCCATCGTTCGCGAGGCCTATGAGGCGTTCGACTACAAGACCGTGGTGGCATCATTATCGGCCTTCATGAACACCGAACTGTCGGCGTTCTACTTCGACATCCGCAAGGACACGCTGTATTGCGACGCGCCGTCGTCGGTCACCCGCAAGGCGGCGCTGACCGCCATCGACATGCTGTGCAACGCCATCCTGAAATGGCTGGCGCCGATCCTGTCGTTTACGGCGGAAGAGGCCTGGCGGATGTACAGGCCTGATGCCGAGCCGTCGGTGCATCTGACGGTGTTTCCGGAGGGTCTCGGCGCGTATCGCAACGACGCGCTGGCCGCGAAATGGGAGACCATCCGTGACGTCCGCCGCGTTGTTACCGGGGCGCTGGAAGTGGAGCGCGCCGCCAAGCGGATCGGTTCGTCGCTGGAGGCCTCGCCGCTGGTCTATGTGGCAGACAAGGCGACTTTCGCCATCCTCGCCGGTATCGATCTCGCGGAGGTCTTCATCACCTCCAATGCGATGATGACCGATGACGACGCCCCGACCGGCGCCTTCACGCTCCCCGACGTCCCTGGCGTCGCCGTGGTGGTCGAGAGGGCCGTCGGCCAGAAATGCGCGCGGTCGTGGAAAATCCTGCCGACGGTGGGCGAGGACGCGGAGTTTCCCGACGTCACCCCGCGCGACGCGCAGGCGTTGCGGGAATGGAAGGCGCTGGGGAAAGTCTAAGCTCGGTCGTCGTCCCCGCGAAAGCGGGGACCCATAACCTCCATCCTCGAAGATTGGGCACTGAATTGGCCATATCTGTTTCGCCCGGCACATTTCGACAGCGTGTATGGATCCCCGCTTTCGCGGGGACGACACCGCGATTGGGATTGGCGACGTCGCAATGACCCCCCCCTCCCCCCTGCTCCGTTCGGGTATCCTCACCGCCGTCATCGCTCTGCTCCTCGATCAGGCGTCAAAACTCTGGCTGCTCTATGTATTCGACATCGGCCGGCGCGGTGCGGTGGCGGTGACGCCGTTCTTCGATCTGGTGCTGGCCTGGAATACCGGCATTTCCTATGGCTGGTTCTCGCAGTCCGGCCCGACCGGCCAGGCGATCCTGATCGCCGTCAAGGCGGTGGCGGTCGTGGCGCTGGCGATATGGATGGCGAAGTCGCAAACCCGGCTTGCCACTGTGGCGCTCGGCCTGATCATCGGTGGCGCGATCGGAAATGCAATCGACCGCTTCGCGTGGGGCGCGGTGGTCGATTTCGCGCTGCTGCACGTCGATATCGGCGGCAAGACCTACAACTGGTACGTGTTTAACCTTGCCGATGTCGCCATCGTTGCCGGGGTCGCCGCCCTGCTGTATGACTCTTTCTTCATAGTACCCGCCGCAAAAGCGCCCTGATCCCGGCCGATACGGGCTTCACGGGCGAAGCGAGCGGACGGTGCCCGAAACGGCGATCCGCAAGACATTTGAACAGGATGAACCCGATGCGCGAGACCGAAATCCACGGTTCCCTGCTGCACCCTTCATCGGCAGCCGTACTGAAGCGCAGCCTGCGGCTGGCTGCTGCCGTGCTCGGCATTGGCCTCGTGATGTCCGCCGGGATCGCCCGCGCCGCCGACGACGAGGAAGACGACTCATCCTTTGAGGACAAGATCATCAAGAACATCATGTCGGGCCTCGGCGGCACCAACATGGAAAATCAGGGCATCGACTACCGCGAGCGCTCGCCGCTGGTGGTTCCGCCGAAGATCACGCTACCGCCGCCGGACGCCACCGCTGCCAATGTCCCGAACTGGCCGAAGGACCCCGACGTCCAGCAGCGCAACGCCGCGCGACAGGCCCGCCTGGCCCCGAAGGGCGATCCTCGCGATTATCCGCGTTCGCTGTCGCCGAAGGAAATGGAGATGCAGCGCTCCAAGCCGACGGGGACCTCCGAGACTGTGGTTCCCGGCGATCCGACCAAGAACATCATCCTGAGCCCGTCGCAGCTGGGTTACAACGGCGGCCTGTTCAAGAACATGTTCGGCGGCAACAAGGGCGAGGTAGGCGAGTTCAAGGGCGAGCCGACCCGCGACAGCCTGACCCAGCCGCCGGTCGGCTACCAGACCCCGGCTGCCGGCTATGCCTATGGCACCGGGCCGAAGGAAGTCATGCAGAACTCGGCCTTTAACAACATCATGAGCCCCAAGCCGTAGCCTTGCGCCGTTGCAGCATTGCGTGACCGTCGACCCGGACTCCAGATTTTCCAGCCTGTGCGATCGGCCGGCACGCGACTGCGTGCGGCGCGACCGCCTAATGTTGCCAAGGAGCTGTTAGCCCTGTGATGACCTCCGCATCCCGACTGGCCGTGCGATCCGCCGCGGCGCTGGCGCTTCTGTTCTCCCTCGCGCCCGCCAGCGCGCAAACCGTCACCTCGGAGCGGCCCACCACCTTCACGCTGGGCAATGGCATGCAGGTCGTGGTGATCCCCGACCACCGCACCGCCGTGGTAACGCAGATGGTCTGGTACAAGGTCGGCTCCGCCGATGAGACCGCCGGCAAATCCGGACTCGCGCATTTTCTCGAACACCTGATGTTCAAAGGCACCGCCAATCATCCGGCCGGCGAATTTTCGCAGACCATCCAGCGGGTCGGCGGCACCGAAAACGCCTTCACCTCCACCGACTACACCGGCTATTTCCAGCGCGTTACCAAGGACCAACTAGGCCGGATGATGGAGTTCGAGGCCGACCGCATGACCGGCCTCGTCCTCAAGGACGAGAACGTGCTGCCGGAGCGCGATGTCGTGCTGGAAGAATACAACATGCGCGTCGCCAACAGCCCGGAAGCGCGACTGTCCGAACAGATCATGGCGGCGCTGTATCTCAACCACCCCTATGGCCGCCCGGTGATCGGCTGGCACTCCGAGATCGAGAAGCTCGACCGCGAGGACGCGCTGGCTTTCTACAAGCGGTTCTACGCGCCGAACAACGCCACGTTGGTGATCGCCGGCGATGTCGAGGCGACGGATATCCGCCCGATGATCGAACGCGCCTACGGCGCGATCCCGCCGCAGCCTTCGATTCCGGCGCAGCGCGTACGTCCGCAGGAGCCGCCGCCGGCCGGTCCGCGCACCGTGACACTGGCCGATCCGCGCGTCGAACAGAACAATGTGCGGCGCTATTATCTGGTGCCGTCGGCGACCACGGCTGCGGCCGGCGAAAGCCCGGCGCTCGACGTGCTGGCACAGCTTATCGGCGGCGGCAGCAACTCGTATCTCTACCGCGCGCTGGTGATCGACAAGCCGCTCGCGATCAATGCCGGCGCCGGCTATCAGGGCACCGCACTGGACAGCGCGCAGTTCATGATCTCGGCGAGCCCGCGGCCCGGCGTCGAATTTGCTGACATCGAGAAGACCATCGACGCGGTGATCGCCGAAGTCGCGACCAATGCCGTGCCCGCCGCCGACCTCGAACGCGTCAAGACACAGCTGGTGGCGGAGGCGATCTACGCGCAGGACAATCAGGCCACGCTGGCGCGCTGGTATGGCGCAGCACTGACCACCGGCCTCACCGTCGATGACATCCGCGCCTGGCCGGACCGCGTCAAGGCGGTCACCGCCGCACAGGTCCGCGAGGCCGCGCAAAAATGGCTCGACAAGAACCGTTCGGTCACCGGCTATCTGATCAAGGACACCGCGCCGAAGCGCGAGGAGAAGCGATCGTGAACATGATCCGCATCACACGCCGCGCCGCACTCGCTTTCGTCACCACGGTCGCTTTCGCCGGCCTTACCGCGGCGCCGTCGCACGCCGCCGCCAAGATCCAGCGCCTGGTGTCGCCGGGCGGCATCGAGGCGTGGTTCGTGCAGGACGCCACCGTGCCCCTGATCGCGATGGAATACGCCTTCGGCGGCGGCGCCGCACAAGACCCGGCTGACAAGTCCGGTACCGCCAACATGGTCGCCAGCCTGATGGACGAAGGTGCGGCCGATCTCGACTCCAAGACGTTCCATGAACGGCTCGAGCGACGCGCCATCGAACTCAGCTACAGCGCGCAGCGTGACTACTTCCGCGGCTCGCTGCGGATGCTGAAGGATCATCGCGACGAGGCCTTCGACCTGTTGCGACTGTCGCTGTCGCAGCCGCGCTTCGACGCCGTGGACATCGAGCGTATCCGCAACCAGATCCTGTCCGGCCTGCGCCGCGAGACCAGCAATCCCGGCTCGATCGCCAGCCGAAAGTTCCTCGAACTGGCCTTCGGCGACCATCCCTACAGCCGCTCGTCGAACGGCACGCTGCAAAGTGTGCCGGCCATCAATGTAGATGACATCAAGGCCTACAAGAGCCGCATCATTGCCAAAGACACGCTGAAGATCGCGGTGGTCGGCGATGTCGATGCGGATACGCTCGGCGAGTTGCTTGACCAGACGTTTGGCGGGTTGCCGGCCAAGGCGACACTGACTGATGTGCCGGAGATCACGGCCAGCAAGCCGCCGCAGAAGGCCTTCGTCACACTCGACGTGCCGCAGACCGTGGTGACCTTCGGCAGCCCAGGCATCAAGCGCGACGATCCGAACTTCATGGCGGCCTATATCGTCAACCACATCCTCGGCGGCGGCACGCTGTCGTCGCGGCTATACCACGAAGTGCGCGAGAAGCGCGGGCTGGTCTATTCGGTGTCGGGCTCGCTGATCTGGATGCAGCATTCCGGCCTCTACATCGGCAACACCGCAACCCGCGCCGATCGCGCCACCGACACCGTCGATACCGTGACCGCCGAAGTGAAGCGACTCGCCGAGGAAGGCCCGACCCAGGTCGAGCTCGACGAGGCCAAGTCGTATCTCAAGGGCTCGCAGATGCTGGCGCTCGATTCGTCCTCAAAGCTGGCCGGCGCGCTGCTGCAGTATCAGCTCGACAAGCAGCCGATCGACTATATCGAGAAGCGCAATGCGGTGGTCGATGCCGTCACCCTGGATCAGGCCAAGGCGGCGGCGAAGAAGATCTGGGGCGACGGGCTGATCACCGTCGTCGTCGGCCGCGCCCCGCAGGCCGCGGTTGCCCCGGTGGTAACGCCGCCGAAGGCGAACTAGGCCGGTAGCGTCCTCTGCGCTATCCGCGCCGAGAATCTGCTACATAGCGGCATCTTCCACCCCCGGTGAGCCCATGCTGCGGATTGCGCGTAATCTCTCGATCGACGAGGATGACATCGAGGTGACCTTCGTGCGCGCCTCCGGCCCGGGCGGGCAGAACGTCAACAAGGTCTCGACCGCGGCGCAATTGCGTTTCGACAGCAAGCGACTGGTCATCCCCGAGGACATGGCGATTCGGCTGCGCGTGATGGCCGGCCAGCGCATGACCAAGGACGGAGTGATCGTGATCCATGCCCAGCGCTTCCGCACCCAGGAGCGCAACAAGGCGGACGCCATCCAACGCCTCACCGAACTGCTGGCCGAGGCCGCCTTCCGCCCGATTACCCGCCGCGCCACCAAGCCGACGCTGGGTTCCAAGACCCGCCGTCTGGAAGGCAAGAAGCGCCGCAGCGACGTCAAATCAAAACGCGGCTCCGGCGGCTTCGACGACTGACCCGCTTTGTTCTGCGGGCAACAGCCCGCTACTACCACTGCCTGCGCACCGCGACCTAAGCTTTGCCGAAGCGAACGGTGAGCATGATGCGGCGAACGGCCCTCTCGACCGGACTGGCATTTGGCGGCGCGCTGCTGGCGATCGATAGCGCCGCCGCGCAAATCGCCTTGCCCACGGCCAAGCCGCTCGACGCTGCGAGCTTGTTCAAGCAGCAATGCGCCACCTGCCACGCCACCAGCCTGTCCGAGCCGCCGCGGCAGGGGCCGCAACTGGCGAAGATCGTCGGTCGCGAGGCCGGGACGCAGGACGGCTTCCGCTATTCGCCGGGGCTGGCGCAGGCACATTTCGTCTGGAACGAAGACCGGCTCGATGCCTGGATGGCCAATCCGCAGGTGCTTGTTCCCGGCGCCGTGATGGCCTACCGCCAGTCGCGGCCGGAGGTGCGCGCCGCCATCATCAACTATCTCAAGGAACTGAACTGAATGGCCAAGCCTGTGCATTCGATGATCCGCGTTCTCGACGAAGCCCGCTCGCTGGATTTCTACGCCCGCGGCTTCGGACTCAAGATCGCCGAGCGCCTCGCGTTTCCCGATTTCGCGCTGATTTATCTGCACCATTCTTCCTCGCCCTTCGAGGTCGAACTGACGGTGAATTTCGACCGCACCGAGCCCTACGTTCTAGGCGACGGCTATGGCCATCTCGCCGTCGTGGTCGATGACGTCGACGCCGAACACGTGCGCTTTGAAAACGAAAAACTGTCACCCGGCCCGCTGCGCGATTTCAAGCATGACGGCAGCACGCTGGCGCGATTCTTTTTCGTCAGCGATCCCGATGGCTACAAGATCGAGGTGATCCAGAAGGGCGGCCGCTTCGGTTAAAGCGTTTTCGAGCGAAGTGGTTTCCGGTTCGCGTGAAGAAAACGCGTCCAAGCAAAAGGCTTTAAGCGCAACAAGAAAAATACTTCATGGGAGGATACGATGAGAGAAGTCGATCGACGCAGCCACTACAGCCGCCGGATCTTTCTCCAGGGTGCGGCTACCGCGGTCCCCGTCGTCGCCGCCATCGGCGCGGCGGGTATCGAGGACGCCTGGTCCGCCGATGCCACAGCGCTGACGCCCGCCACGCTGAAGACATTGGTCAAGATGGCCCGCGACATCTATCCGCACGATTTTCTGGGCGACAACTACTACATCACCGCGGTGAAGCCGTGGGATGGCAAGGCCGCCGCCGATCCCGCGCTCAAGGCGATGTTTGAGGACGGCGTGCGACGGCTCGATCAGGACGCCAAGGATCGCCACAAGCTCGCTTACGCGCAGGTGCCATGGGAAGCCGACCGCGTCGTGCTGCTGCAGGGCATCGAACAGACCTCGTTCTTCAAGACGCTGCGCGGCGACCTCGTCGTGTCGCTCTACAACCAGGAATCGCTGTGGCCGAAATTCGGCTACGAGGGCTCCTCGGCCGAGCATGGCGGCTACATCAGCCGCGGATTCAACGACATCGACTGGCTGCAAAAGGTCTGATCGGCATCGCGCAACACATAGTTGGGAGGACACAGCATGGCTAAATTCGATCTCAATGATGATGGCGTGGTGGTGATCGTCGGGTCTGGCGCCGGTGGCGGCACGCTCGGCAATGAACTGGCGCAGAAGGGCGTCAAGGTGGTGATCCTGGAGGCTGGCCCACGCACCGAGATCCAGGACTTCGTCAACAATGAATGGGAAAGCTTCACGCAACTGGCATGGACCGACATGCGCACCACTTCCGGCTCGTGGCGCGTGGCGAAGGACTTCGCCAACCTGCCGGCCTGGATCGTGAAATCGGTCGGCGGCTCCACCGTGCACTGGGCCGGCGCATCTCTGCGCTTCGACGAGCACGAATTCAGGACCAAGAGCGTCTATGGCAATGTGCCCGGCGCCAATCTGCTGGACTGGCCGATCACGCTGGCCGAGATAGACCCGTGGTACGCCAAGGCCGAAAACAAGATGGGCGTCACCCGCACCAACAACATCCCCGGCCTGCCCGGCAACAACAACTACAAGGTCATGGAGGCCGGCGCCCGCAAGATTGGCTACAAGGAAGTCCATACCGGGCGGATGGCGATCAACAGCGAGCCGCGCGACAATCGCGGATCGTGCCAGCAGATCGGCTTCTGCTTCCAGGGTTGCAAGTCAGGTGCCAAATGGTCGACGCTGTACACCGAGATTCCGAAAGGCGAAGCCACCGGCAATCTCGAAGTACGGCCATCCTGCATGGCGCTGAAGATCGAGCACGACGCCAGCGGCAAGGTCACTGCGGTGGTCTATGCCGACGAAGCCGGCAAGACCCAGCGCCAGAAGGCCCGCATCGTCGCAGTCGCCGGCAATTCGATCGAGAGCCCGCGCCTGCTGCTCAACAGCGCCTCCAGCCTGTACAGCGACGGCCTCGCCAACTCGTCCGGCCAGGTCGGCCGCAACTACATGCGGCACATGACCGGCAGCGTCTATGCGGTGTTCGAAAAGTCGGTGCACATGTATCGCGGCACCACGATGGCCGGCATCATCCGAGACGAGGCGCGCCACGATCCGTCACGCGGCTTCCTAGGCGGCTACGAGATGGAAACGCTGTCGCTCGGCCTGCCGTTCATGGCGGCGTTCCTCAATCCCGGCGCATGGGGCCGGCCGTTCACCAGCGCGATGGAGCAATATCCGCGAATGGCCGGGATGTGGCTGGTCGGCGAGGACATGCCGCAAGAGACCAACCGTATCACCCTCGACCCGACCGCGAAGGACAAGTTCGGCATGCCGGTCGCCAGCGTGCATTACGACGATCACCCCAACGACGTCGCGATGCGCAACCACGCCTACCGGCAGGGCGCCGCGGTCTATGAAGCGATCGGCGCCACTGTGACCTATCCCACGACGCCCTATCCGAGCACGCACAACATGGGCACCAACCGCATGAGCGCCAGGCCGCGCGACGGCGTCGTCAACAAGTTCGGCCAGAGCCACGACATCAAGAACCTGTTCGTCTCCGACGGCAGCCAGTTCACGTCAGGGGCCGCGTGCAACCCGACCCTGACGATCGTCGCTTTGGCGATCCGGCAGGCCGACCACATTGCCGGCGCGATGCAAAGGAAGGATATTTAAGGGCTTCTCGCTTTTGGAGAGCGATCAATCCACTCCGGACCTCATCCTGAGGAGCGGTCGTCTTCGACCGCGTCTCCAGCGAATGGCAAGGCCATTCGCTCGGGATGAGCGCCAATCGCTTCATGGTTCGAGACGCGCGCCAACGGGCGCGCTCCTCACCATGAGGACGGCGTGACCGACTTGGCCAAACGCAATGCGCCGCCCCTACTCCGCCGCGTCCAGCATCGCTGTGCCGCGATCGATCGCCGCCGCGCTGCGCGAGCGGTAGATCAAACAGGAACAGCGCAGCAAGGAAGCGAAGTTGCTGACCTCGCCGTGGTGGTCGAGCACCTCGTCGTGCAACGTTGTCAGGAATTTCGCGATGCTGAGGCCCTGGCTGGCGGCGATTTCCTCCAGCGTGTCCCAGAACGACATTTCCAGCCGGATCGAGGTGCAATGGCCGCCGATCCGCAGCGATCGGGTCTGCGATTCATAATCGCGCGCGGGCTGGTGGGCGAACAGCGTGCACATGGCGTTTTCCCTATCGTTTTTAGAGCTTTTCCAAACGATATACCCGGCCGCGCGAGGCCACAATATTCCACCGTCATTTCAAGGCCCTGCCGGGAGCCGGGACGGCGCGCCGCCGCAACCCGGCCGTCCCCACCCTTTGTGGTGCGTTTCCCGGCGCTTACCGTTTTGCAGCATGCATTTGCGCGCGCGGCGGCCTAAAATCCCTGCCCAATCCACGAGTCGGCCCAGCCCACATGCCCGTTCGCCAGTTGCCAGAAATCATCGTCAACCGCATAGCCGCCGGCGAAGTGGTGGAGCGGCCGGCCAGCGTGGTGAAGGAGCTGGTCGAGAACGCGATCGATGCCGGCTCGACCCGGATCGACATCTTCACCGATGGCGGTGGCCGCAGACGGATCGGCATCACCGACGACGGCCAGGGCATGACCCACGCTGACCTGTCGCTGGCCACCGACCGCCACGCCACGTCCAAGCTCGACGACGAGGACCTGCTGGCGATCCGTACACTCGGCTTCCGCGGCGAGGCGCTGCCCTCGATAGGCTCGGTGGCCCGACTGAGTATCACCACGCGCCACGCCTCCGAGCCGCACGCCTGGTCGCTCGCGGTGGAAGGCGGCGACAAGTCGCCCATCGTGCCGGCGGCGCTCTCACAGGGCACCCGCGTCGAGGTTAGCGACCTCTTTTATGCGACGCCGGCGCGGCTGAAATTTCTCAAGACCGACCGCACCGAAGCCGAAGCGATCCGCGAAGTGGTGCGCCGCCTCGCAATGGCGCGGCCGGACATCGCCTTCTCGATGGCCGGCGAGGAGCGCGCGCCGGTGACCTGGGCCGCGGCGCTGCCCGGGCCTGCCGGCCAATTGACGCGGCTCGGTGATATCCTCGGCGCAGAGTTTCGCCTCAGCGCCATCGAAGTGCGCAGCGAGCGCGAAGGCGTCATCGTCGAAGGCTTTGCCGCCGCGCCCTCGCTGACGCGGGCGAACGCGCTCGGGCAGTACCTGTTCGTCAACGGCCGCCCGGTACGCGACAAGCTGATCATCGGCGCGGTGCGGGCGGCCTATTCCGACTATCTGCCGCGCGACCGCCATCCCGTCGTGGCCTTGTTCGTCATGTTGGATCCGCAGGAGGTCGACGCCAACGTGCATCCGGCCAAGACCGAGGTGCGCTTCCGCAATGCTGGTCTCGTGCGCGGCCTGATCGTGCATGCACTGAAAGAGGGTCTGGCGCGCGAAGGCCGCCGCACGGCGGCGAATAGCGATGGCGCTGTGCTGGACTCGTTCCGCCCGAACTTCTCGCCGAACTTTCCACCACGCCCGGCGGCAAACTGGGACTGGCGGAGTTCGCCGTCTTATCCCGCAACGTATCCGACAGGCCCGATACCTTCGTTCGATGGCTCGGCCGCACTCGCCGAGCGCGGCCAGGCCGCCTTCGACGTCGGCACGCCGACCGCCGACGTGCGGTTCGAGGAAGCGCCGAACCTCGACCTCATCGACCGCCCGCTCGGCGCCGCGCGCGCGCAACTGCACGAGAACTACATCGTGTCACAGACCCGCGACGGCATGATCGTGGTCGACCAGCACGCCGCACATGAGCGCATCGTCTATGAGCGGCTGAAAGCCTCGATTGCGGCGAACGGCGTGCAGCGCCAAATGCTGCTGATCCCGGAAATCGTGGAGATGGATGAGGCCACCGTCGAGCAACTGCTCGACCGCGCCGAGGAACTCGCGGGTTTCGGCCTCGCGATCGATTCCTTCGGCCCCGGCGCGGTCGCGGTGCGCGAGACGCCGTCGCTGCTCGGCAAGGCCAATGCCGGCGCGCTATTGCGCGAACTCGCCGAGCACATGGCGGAATGGGACGAGGCGCTGCCGCTGGAGCGCCGGCTGATGCACGTCGCCGCCACGATGGCCTGCCACGGCTCGGTGCGCTCCGGGCGGCGGCTGAAGCCGGAAGAGATGAACGCGCTGTTGCGCGAGATGGAAGACACGCCGAACTCCGGCCAGTGCAACCACGGCCGGCCGACCTATGTGGAGCTAAAGCTCAGCGACATCGAAAAATTATTCGGGAGAAGGTAGGCAAGGTCGTCATTGCGAGGAGCCCTCGCGACGAAGCAATCCAGTTCTTGCCGAGCACGTGGCTTTCTGGATTGCCGCGTCGCTTCGTTCCTCGCAATGACGGCGGCGCGATCAGCGCGTTGCCTCACGCCATCTGATACTTCGCGTCCCGGTCCAGCAGCTCGATCGAAATGCCTAGCGGTCCGCGGATGAAGCACACCCGCACGCCCGGGCGGATGGTAGTCGGTTCTTTGGTAAACTCGACGCTCTTGGCTTTCAGCGTCACCGCCACCGCGTCGATATCCTTCACCGACAGGCCGATATGATCGAGACCCTGATACGGCGTGACCGGCGGCGGGTTCACGCTACTGGGGGCTTCAGCGAGGAAGATTACGCCGCCGCCGAGCTTGATATCGGTCCGCGCCGGGCCGCGAACAATCTCCGCGCCAAGGATGTCGGAGAACCATTGCGCCATCGCCTCGACATCGGGCGTGCGGATGTGAACGTGATCCCAGGTGTAGTTCGGATAGGACATCGGCGTTTCCCCGTTGATTTTGATTATGCGAAGCGAAGGAACGTAAACTCGGTATCATCATAGGCGCGGCGTTCGAGCTCTTCAAAGCCGTCCGGCGCCACGAACCCGGCGTCCTTCGCCTCTTCGACCACCAGCAATGCCGATGGCGTCAACCAGCCGCCGTCGCGCAACGAGGCCAGCGCCTTTTCGGCGAGCTTCATGCGGTACGGCGGATCGAGGAACACCAGCGAGAACGGCTCGACCGGATGCGCAGGGCCGAGATTGGCGGCGTCGCGGCGATACACCTTGGTGGTGCCGCCGAGACCCAGCGCCTCGACATTGTTGCGCAGCAACGCGCGCGCTTCCGCGCCGTTGTCGACGAACAGCGTGAAGCCCGCGCCGCGCGACACCGCCTCGATGCCGAGCGCGCCGGTGCCGGCGAACAAGTCGAGCACGCGGGCGTCGAGCACCGGGTTTTCGTAGGCGTGGATCAGGATGTTGAACAGCGCCTCGCGCAGCCGATCCGCCGTCGGGCGGATCGCCTGCGTCTGAGGGGAAGCGATATTGCGGCCCTTCAGCCGCCCGCCGACGACCCGCATCGACTACTCGTCGCGGGGCTTGATGTCGCGCTTGCCGTGATAGCCGCGCTTCGGGCGCTTCGGTGGGCCGTAGCCCGAAGCCTCTTCCTCGTTGCGCAGGCGGGACTCTTCAGAGCCGGTGCGCTGCACCAGAACGCGGCGGCCCTTGCGGTCCTCCGTGGTGGAGCGTTTGAACTCCGGCTTCTTGACGATGATCGGATCATCCGCCGGATCGCCCTTGCTGGGGATCTGCCGCGCAAAGTCCGCGCCGGAGGCTTCCGCGATCTTCTCGCCTAGCTGCTCGCGCAGCACGCGGGTTTTCACTTCTTCGACCTGGCCTTCTTCCAGCTCGCCGAGCTGGAACGGGCCGTAGGAGATCCGAATCAGCCGGTTCACTTCGAGGCCGAGATGCGCCAGCACGTTGCGCACTTCGCGGTTCTTGCCTTCGCGGATCGCGAACACCAGCCAGACGTTGGCGCCCTGATCGCGCTCCAGCGTGGCGTCGATCGAGCCATATTTCACGCCGTCAACTTCAACGCCGTTCTTGAGCTGGTCGAGCTGGCTCTGCGTGACTTCGCCATGCGCGCGAACGCGGTAGCGGCGCAGCCAGCCGGTGTCGGGCAATTCCAGCGTGCGTGCGAGGCCGCCGTCATTGGTCAGCAGCAGCAGGCCTTCGGTATTGAAATCCAGCCGGCCGATCGAGATCAGCCGCGGCAGATGCTCGGGCAGATGGTCAAACACCGTGGGACGCCCCTCGGGATCGGCATGCGTGGTCATCAGGCCTTTCGGCTTGTGATACATGAACAGCCGCGTGCGCTCCGGCGCCGGCAACGGCTTGCCATCGACCGTGATGACGTCGCGGGTGGTCACATCGAGGGCCGGCGAGTTGATGACGCGGCCGTTGACGGAGACGCGGCCCTGCGTGACCCACTCCTCGGCGTCGCGGCGCGAGCACAGGCCGGCGCGCGACACCACTTTGGCGACGCGCTCGCCGGCCTTCTTCGGCGCGGGCGGACGCGGCGGACGACGCTCCTCGGGCTTGCGCTCGCGATAGTCGCCGCGGCCACCGAAGGCCGGACGCTTGGCGAAGATGCGGCTGTCGTCTTCATTGTCGCGGCGAGGACGCTCGTCGCCGCCATTGTTGCGCGGATGTTCGTGGAAATTGCTGCTCGGGCGCTCGCGCGGACGGTCGAATTTCGGCCGGTCTCCGCCCGCGCGCTCGAAGCGCGGACGCTCTTCCGTCACACGTTCAAAACGCACGCGTTCGAAATTCGGACGCTCGTACTGGCGAGCACCGTCGCGCGACGGACGCGCGTTGCGGTCGGAGCCCTCGTCGCGCTTCTGCCACGGCTTGGACTCGCCACGATCGGCGCCGCGATCCGGGCGATCGCCAAAGCTCTTGCGCGGACCGCCACGGTCCGGCGCGCCACGGGAGAATTTCTTGTCGCCGCCAAACTTGCTGCCGCCGCTGAAGGGACGATCACCCTGCGGGCGGTCCGAACGCGGACGGTCGTTGTCGCGCGGCGGGCGCGCGCTGAACGGACGGTCGCCCGAGGGACGCGGCGAATAAGGCCGCTTCTCGCCACCGCCGTCACGCGGCGTGTAAGGACGCTTCTCGCCTCCGCCGTCGCGCGGCGTATAGGGACGCTTCTCGCCGAACTTCTTGTCGGCGAAACGGCCAGCAGGACGGGAATCACCGCGCGAATCGCGGCCGGAATCGTTGCGGTCGCCACGCGGAGCGCGATCATCACGGTTGAAATTCGGGCGATCGCCACGCGGGCTGTAAGGACGTTTCTCTCCGCCACCTTCGCGCGGCGTATACGGCCGTTTGTCGCCACCACCATCGCGGGACTGGTAGGGGCGCTTCTCGCCACCGCCTTCACGCGGCGTGTACGGCCGCTTCTCGCCGCCAAAATCCTTGCGCGGGCCGCGATCCGGACGGTCGCCACCGCTGCTGCGCTGCGGGCGATCGCCGCCGAAGCTGCGCGCGGGACGCGGGGCATCGCCATAGTCGCGGCGGGGGGCACGGTCGTCGTCGCGGCGCGGCGGCGCGCCGTCGCGCTTGCCGGCATAGGGCTTGCCGGGGCCGGAATAGGGCTTGGCGCCGTAGGTCTTGCGCTCGCCGCCGCCGGCATCGTGCGGCTTCGGCGCATAGGTGCCATCGCGCTTGGCGAATTTCTTCTCGGGACCGCGCGAAGCGCCGGAGCGGCCCTTGCTGGCGCCTCCGCCGGATTTACCGGGCGGACGGCCACGCGAGGGGCCATTGTTTCGATCGTTATCGCGGGGCATGAAGGTCTCACTGCAGCTTAAGGCTGAATTGCGATTGAGTGCGGAACAGGGCTGGCGGAACGATTGCGCGCTCAATCTTCGGGCGCATTCACGCAAAAACCGGTATCCACTCTTGCTGAATGTAAAGCCCTAGCAGAGTTCGACGCAAAGCGCGATCAGCAAAAGCGGCCCCCCGCTGCCTCGTTCACGCCTCTCACACACGATGACACCATGACCGCACCCAGTTTTATGGATTTGGCCCTGCAAGCGGCCGAAAACGCCGCGGAAGCCGGCGAAGTGCCGATCGGCTGCGTCATCGTGCTTAACAACGAGGTGATCGCCGCAGCAGGAAATCGCACCATTCGCGACAATGATCCCACCGCGCATGCCGAAATCCTGGCGATCCGGCAGGCCGCAGGCCAACTCGGCAGCCAGCGTCTGGGCGATTGCGACCTCTATGTCACACTGGAGCCGTGCACGATGTGCGCCGGGGCGATCTCCTTCGCACGGATCCGGCGGCTGTATTTTGGCGCGGCTGATCCGAAGGGTGGCGGCGTGGATTCCGGGGTGCGATTCTTTGCGTCACCAACATGCCACCACGCACCGGAAGTGTATTCCGCGGTGGGCGAAAGCCAGTCGGCAAGCCTGCTACGAGCGTTTTTTCAGCTTCGGCGCTAAATCCTGATCAGGATCGGCGGCCACTTCGACCTGCATCACTTCCTGGCCGTCTTCCCGGACGATGCAGACACGGCAGGTTTGATGCTGCGGTATCCCGCCAATCTCCTCGGCTATGCTTTGTCCCTGGGCAATGGCCTGAATGTCGTTGTCCAGCTCCAAGCCACTGTGATCGCGCTTGGTGATGCCGTTCTTCAGGTCAAAATAATAATGCGTCATGAGAACCCTCTGACGGACTTAATCGACGGTCGCCAAAGAAGTTCCAAGCGCTGAGGTTGAAACTTCGCGTGCAACATAAAGGGGTTGAAATTACCTTTTCGCCCGTTCCCGCGCCACCGCCTGCCAGCCGATGTCGCGGCGGCAAAAGCCCTCTGGCCAGTTGATCAGGCCGATCGCCTCATAAGCGCGGCGCTGCGCTTCGGCCACGGTCTTGCCCGAGGCGGTCACGTTGAGCACCCGCCCGCCATTGGCGAGAATCCAGTCGCCGGAGGCCTTGGTGCCGGCATGGAAGATCTCGACGCCTTCGATCCTGGCCGCGCGGTCCAGGCCTGCGATGCGGGTACCCTTTTCATAGTCGCCGGGATAGCCTTTGGCGGCCATCACCACCGTCAGCGCCGGATCGGGAAACCAGCGCAGGTCGAAATTCTTCAACTGACCATCGACCGAGGCGATCAGCGCCGGCAGCAGATCCGACATCAGCCGGATCATCAGCACCTGGGTCTCGGGATCGCCGAACCGGCAGTTATATTCGATCAACTTCGGGCCATCGTCGGTGATCATCAGCCCCGCAAACAGCACGCCCTTGTAGGGCGCGCCCATCGCACTCATCGCGCGCAGGGTCGGATAGATGATCTCGTCCATCGCGCGGGCGCACATCGCGTCGGTCATCACAGGCGCCGGCGAATAGGCACCCATGCCGCCGGTGTTGGGACCGTTATCACCGTCATACGCGCGCTTGTGATCCTGCGCGGTAGCCAGCGCCAGCGCGTGCTCGCCGTCGCACAGCACGAAGAACGAGGCCTCCTCGCCGACGAGGAATTCCTCGACCACGGCTTCCGCGCCGGCCTCACCGAAGCCGCCGCCCAGCATCATGTCGATGGCGTCCAAGGCGTCGTTGAGCGTCTCTGCGACGACGACGCCCTTGCCGGCCGCGAGGCCGTCGGCCTTGACCACGATCGGTGCTCCCTGGGCGCGGATATAAGTTTTGGCCGCCGCGGCATCGGTGAAGCGCTGATAGGCCGCGGTCGGGATGTTGTTGGCCTGGCAGAGGTCCTTGGTGAAGCCCTTGGAGCCTTCCAGCCTTGCCGCCGCCTTGCTCGGCCCGAACGCCTTGATGCCGGCCAAGGCAAGATCATCGACGATCCCCGCCGCCAGCGGCGCCTCCGGCCCGACCACCACGAAATCGACCTTGTGGGCGGCGCAGAACGCGATCACCGCGGCATGGTCGGCGACGTCCAGCGCCACGCATTCGGCCTCCTGCGCGATCCCGGCATTGCCCGGCGCGCACCAGAGCTTGGTGACCAGCGGCGAAGACGCCAGTTTCCACGCCAGCGCGTGCTCGCGCCCGCCGGAACCGAGAAGGAGAATGTTCATGAGACTGGCCGAACCGGGTTGAGGATCAGCGCAGGGTGTAGCCCCGGCCGGTGAAGCCCGCAATAACCGGCCGGGAAAACACACAGGCAGATCGGCTCAGACCGTCGCGGCGACGGCGGTCTGGGCCCGGTAGCTGCGCAGCAGCGCGATCGTCCAGCCAAGGAAATAGCCGGCACACGCTCCGGAAATCGCCTGCCCGGCCATCGCCACGTCGATGCCTATGTTCAGCTTCATCGCCGTCACCACCGCGACGGCGTATTGCAGCACGAACACCACGATGTTGCGGACCAGCGGCAGCACGCTGCCCGGGCGCCGGATGTAGCCGGTATCGCGGTCGATGGTGACGTTGCGAGGGCCGCTGTACAGCGCCAGCGCCGCCAGCAGGGTGGCGCTGACCAGCCAGACCACGAGCAGCTCAATCGATTTGCCGCCCAGCACCAGCCGGGAAAGCCCCATCAGGAAAAACACCGCCGGCACGATCAGCAGTCGGCGCAGCGGCTGCGAGCGCGGCCGCAGCGACAGGCAGCCCAGCCAGATCAGCAGGGCCAGCAGCACGAATACCCAGGGCGGCGTATGGACGAGAATGGCGATGACGGTCTGCATGTTCAACCTCCTCTGTCGGGTGCCCGGTTTCAATCAGTCGGTTGTGCCGCAATGATCTCGCGCAGCGTCGCGACATGGCGGGCAAAGGCACCCCGCCCTGTCGCTGTCGCGGCCACCGTGGTCTGCGGCTTCTTGCCGACAAAGGCTTTCACGACGGTGACATAACCGGCTTTCGCCAGCGTCTCGATATGAGCGCCGAGATTGCCGTCGGTGGCGCCGGTGAGTTTCTTCAGCCGGGTGAAGTCGAGCCCCTGCGGATCGGGCAGCGCGGTCAGCGCCGCCATGATCCGCAACCGTTGCGGCTGGTGGATAATATCGTCGAACTCGGCCATGTCAGTTCCGCCGCATCCAGAGCCCGCCGAGCAGCAGCCCGCCTCCGTTGACAACCGCCATCCACAGCTCGAACCAGTCGCCGGCAAAGAAGTAACCGAGCAGCGTCAGCGCTGTGATACCGAGCCCGATGGCCACGAAAGCATGGCCCAGCCACAGGCCGGCGATCGTATAGGCCAGCATAAAATAGATCGGCCAGAACGCACCGAGCTGGCGCGGCGTGAAATGCACTAGGCCCACGCTCCACAACAGGCCGAAGCCGAAGAACAACCCGAAGGCCAGCAACACCCTGGTGTCGAAGCCGTGAATGCCTGTGCGCCTTTTGCCGAAAGCACTGGCTGCGAACGAGGCGGCGACGCCGAAGAGATTGACCGCGACCCAGACATAGCCGGCCTGACGCGGCCAGCTCCAGGATACGACATTGCCGACCGCCGTCAGCGGCCCCCATAGCATCAGCATCATGCTGGAGAACTGGTAGATCCGCGATTGCCGAACGCGACGCGCGATGTCGTCGATATCAGACAGTGCGGCCGCGGCGTCCGAGCGATCGATGGTCATCGCGAACTCACTTCGAATTTGGCGACATCATCGGCAATCACTGACACGGCGCGGGGATCGCCGACAATGCCCATGTGATCGACGCCGTCGATGATCCGAACGACCGCGCGGCTGCCGAAGATCTCGCCGAACTTGTCGGAGACAATCAGCTCATCGGCGGCGCCCGAAATGACGGTGATGGGATGGCGTGCGGCCGCAAGATCAGTTCGAAAATCCCGCGAGGCCGCGAAATCGCGCATCAACCGGTACGAATATGTCGCGGTCAGCACGCTGCTGGAATTCGGCGGCACCGCGAAGACTATCGCGGGTAGCGATTCACCCAAGGAAATGCCCGCAGCGCGCAGCAACGACAGCGCGAGGAAGCGCGGAATATCCGCATTGGCCCAGCCGCCGGAATTTGGCCGGCTGCTCGGCGCAGCGTAGCCGAGATACGGTGCCAGCAGCACGGTGCGCGCAAACAGGTCTTGAATCTTGGAGCCCGCCATCCGCAGCACGAAGCCACCACCGGAGGAATGCCCCATCAACGTCAGCGGCGCCGCGGGGCTGGTCTTGCGAATCTGGGCGACAAGATCGGCCAGGTCGTCCTCCAGTTGGCCGAGATATCCGATATCCCCACGAGAGCCGGATTCGCCGTGGCCACGGATGTCCACGGCGTAGGTTTCGACTCCGCGTGCCGCCAGCGCCATCGACAGCATGTGACCGGCGCCGCGGCTGGACCCGGAGGAGCCGTGGACGTAGACGGCGATGCGATTCACTGTGGGGGCAATGGCGGGATAGTGCCGATAGGCCAGCGCCGTGCCGTCACGAGCCTGGAACCGCGCTGTCGCCGGCAATGCACTGAAATCCTGCGATTTTCGTGCGTTAGAGATCGACTTCAGTTCCGGCAGGGGATCGAGCGGCCAGGCGATCATGCCAGCCAGCAGCAACGCAAGGAGCCCGGCAGCAGCCAGTGCCCCGAACAGGATACGGAAACCGAAAGAGAAGATCGTCGCGGCCATGAGCAGCCTCCTGCTGAAAACCTTAATTACAGTTAACTCTGTATTACAGAGTAATCTGTAATTCAAGCCACGATTGGCGTTCCCTGCGCGAAATCCTTAAACTTGCCGGCAAAGCCGAAAGCCGAGAATCGATGCCGAAGACGCCCGCCGCCCTGACCAACTCGTCCGAACTCACCGTCACCGAACTGTCGTCGGCGCTGAAGCGGACGGTTGAGGACGCCTATGGCCATGTCCGCGTGCGCGGCGAAATCTCCGGGTTTCGCGGGCCGCACTCGTCCGGTCACTGCTATTTCGCGCTGAAGGACGAGGGCGCCAAGATCGAGGCGGTGATCTGGAAGGGCGTCCACGGCAAGATGCGGTTCAAGCCGCAGGAGGGGCTGGAGGTCATCGCCACCGGCAAGCTGACGACCTATCCCGGCTCTTCGAAATACCAGATCGTCATCGAGGCGATCGAGCCGGCGGGCGTCGGCGCGTTGATGGCCCTGATGGAAGAGCGCAAGCGGAAGCTCGGCGCCGAGGGCCTGTTCGACGAGTCGCGAAAACAGCTTCTGCCGTGGCTTCCCGAGGTCATCGGCGTCGTCACCTCCCCCACCGGCGCGGTGATCCGCGACATCCTGCACCGCCTCGCCGACCGTTTTCCGCGACGGGTGCTGGTGTGGTCGGTGAAGGTGCAGGGCGAAGGCTCCGCCGAGCAGATCGCCGCCGCCATCCACGGCTTCAACGCCTTGCCCGAGGGCGGCCGGATTCCCCGGCCGGATTTGCTGATCGTGGCGCGCGGCGGCGGCTCGCTGGAGGACCTGTGGTCGTTCAACGAAGAGATCGTGGTCCGCGCCGCCGCCGAGAGCATGATCCCGCTGATATCAGCCGTCGGCCACGAGACCGACATCACGCTGATCGATTTCGCGTCCGACAAGCGCGCGCCGACGCCGACCGCGGCCGCCGAAATGGCGGTGCCGGTGCGCGCCGAACTGTTCGTCGAGATTTCCGGCTATGAGCGCCGCATGATGCTGTGCTGGCAGCGCGGCCAGGAGTCCCGCCGCAACGAATTGCGCGCCGCGACGCGCGCGCTGCCGGGCCTGAGTGAATTGCTGGCGATCCCGCGGCAGCGGCTTGACGGCGCCGGCGCCGCGCTCCCGCGCGCGCTGAAGGCCAACACGCACGCGCATCACCGCCGCTTCGCGCAGGCCTCGGCTGGCCTCACCTTGCGCGTGCTGCGCGCGCAGATTTCGCAGGCGACGCATCGCTTCACCGTATCCGGCGAACGGCTGACGCTGTCGTCGCGCGCTCTTCTGCGGCAGCGCCGCGATCGCTTTGCCGGGCTGGAAGTGCGGTTAAAGGCCTCGAAATCCGCCAATGCGCAGGCGCAGCGCAATGCCATCGCGAGGGACAGCGAGCGCGCGTTGCGACTGGCCGAGCGCGCGCACCGCGCGCTGGCGACGATCGTTCTGCGGCAGCAGGCCCGCGTGCTGGCCTCCGGGCAGTTACTGGCGGCGCTGTCGTATCGCAGCGTGCTGGCCCGCGGTTTCGCACTGGTGCGCGACGTCGATGGCGCGGCGCTGCATGCGGCGACAAATATCGGCCCCGGCGCGCGCCTCAGCCTCGAATTCGCGGATGGACGCGTGGGCGTGACGGCAGATATGGACAGGGCAACGGTAGCGCCGCGGGAGGCGAAAGCCGCCGCGCCGAAGCGCGTGGCGAAGCCGGTCGATCAGGGGACGCTGTTCTGAGCGTCCGCGGAATCGGAACCCGCTTTAACCAGCGACGTCCCATCCCCATTTGTGCTAGGAAACCTCGAACTTACCTGCCCGGCTGCGGCCGGGCGATCCAAGGATACCTCTTGTGCTGAACAAATTCGGCCCCTCCGGCAGCGGCCAGGCGCAGCTGCAATATCTCGACGGCGATTTCCGGGTGATGTCGCCCGGCACCTTCGTGAATTGCGCCATCACCGGCGAACGGATACCGCTCGACGAGCTGAAATACTGGAGCGTCGATCTGCAGGAAGCCTATGCGGTCCCTTCCGCGGTGCTGCAGCGGCATTATCCCGGCGCGCTGAAGGCAAATTGATACCACTTCTCTCCGCGTCTTCGCGTAGGGAAAGAAGCGAGTCTGGCCGAGACGACGTCACATCCTGAATTTCGTCGCTCTTGCGCTATGGAGCCGTTCGCTCACAAACGCCCGCCATGCGGCGGTTTCATCGAATGCCAGCGTCACCGCAAACGACACGATACTTCCCGCACCCGGCATGGTGCGCAGCTTGACCATGTCTTTTTCCGTCGTCACCAGCGTCAGCGCCTCGCGCTCGGCCCACGCGACCAGCGTGGTGATGTCATCTTCCGCATAGGCATGATGATCCGGAAAGCCCTTCTCCGCGACGACATCCACGCCCGCATTGCGCAGCGTGCGAAAGAACCTTTGGGGATCACCGATCCCGGCAAAGGCCAATGCGCGGTTGCCCTGCAAGGCAGCCAGCGAAGCGTCGTCCGGCGTGAGTTGCGCGCAAAACACCGGCGCATTTCTGGCAGCGACCAATGCGGCGACATGATCCGCCGCCGTGCCGTTGCCGACGATCACCAGCGCGTCGGTGCGCGCAACCTGCAGATCGAGCGGCGCGCGCATCGGGCCTGCCGGCAGCACGCGGCCGTTGCCGAGGCCGCGGTCGCCATCGATGACGATGATCGAAGCATCCTTCGCCACCGCCGGATTCTGGAAGCCGTCGTCCATCACGATCACGCTCGCCCCGGTCGAACGCGCGAGCGCTGCGCCCGCAACGCGATCGCGCGAAATCACCACCGTCACGTCACGCGCCATCATCAGCGGCTCGTCGCCAACCTCCGACGCGCGGTGCCTGGAGACATCGACTTTCACCGGCCCCTTAAGACTGCCGCCATAACCGCGGCTTAACACCACCGGGGTCTCGCCGATCTCGCGCAGCAACGCGACCAGCGCCAGCGAAGTGGGCGTCTTGCCGGCGCCGCCGACGTGATAGTTGCCGACACACAAGACAGGAATGCCGACCGTAACGCCCGTGCGCGCCATCCGGCTGCCGGCGATCTCGCCATAGATCGCGGCGAGCGGCATCAGCAGGCGCGACAGCCACGTTGACGGCGGCTGCCAGAACGCCGGCTCACGCATCGTGCGTCCCCATCTCCAGCCGCATTTGCAGCAAATAGGGCTCGAGCGCCGCCAGCGTACGCTCCAGCGCACCGCCGAGCCGCGCCACCACCTCTTCGGCCGCATCGATCGAAGCCTGGCGCGCGGCGGTGTCGCCGAGCATCAGGCCGAGCTGCTTGACCAGCTGCTCCGGGGTCTCCGCCAGCCTGGCGCCGCCGGCGGCATCGAGCGCGGCGAACACGTCGGTGAAGTTGAACACATGCGGGCCGTGCACGATGGAGGCACCGAGCTTCACCGCCTCGATCGGGTTCTGCCCGCCATGCGGCACCAGCGAGCCGCCCATGAACACCACCGGCGACAGCCGGTAAAACAAACCAAGTTCGCCCATCGTGTCTGCGACATAGATATCGGTGACCGCGGTGGGCAATTCCTCGCGCGAACGCAACGCGACCTGCGCGCCCGACACCGCGATCATCGCCGCGATCGCCTCGCCGCGATGGGCATGGCGCGGCACGATCACCGTCAGCAGCCCCGGGAAGAAGCCCGCCAGCGTGCGGTGAGCCTGAAGCAGGATCTCCTCCTCGCCGGGATGCGTCGACGACGCCACGATCACCGGGCGGCCTCTCGTCACCGACGCCAGCTTCTCAAGCTTGGCGGAATCGACCGGCGGAGCAGACACGTCGAGCTTGAGGTTTCCGGTGACGCGAACGTTGCGCGAGCCGAGCGCTGTGAAGCGATCGGCGTCGGTGTCGGATTGCGCGAGGCAGAGATCGAAACGGCCGAGCAACGCGCCGATGGTCGCGGAAAACTTCTGCCAGCGCGGAAACGACCGCTGCGACATCCGGCCGTTGATCAGCACCATCGGCACCCGGCGGCGCGCGGCGGACATCACCAGATTCGGCCAGATGTCGGATTCGATGAACAGCGCCAGATCAGGCTGCCAGTGATCGAGGAAGCGCGCCACGAAGGCCGGCGAGTCATAGGGAATGTATTGGTGGATGATATCGGCCGGGAAACGCCGGGCGACGATATCAGCCGATGTCACGGTGCCCGAGGTCAGCAGAATGCGGAAGCCGGAGCCGCGCAACCGCTCGATCAGCGCCGCTGCCGCCAGCACCTCGCCTACACTGGCGCCGTGGATCCAGACCAGTGGTCCCGCGGGCCGCATGATGACTGAAATGCCGCGGCGTTCATCGGTGCGCGCCGGGTCTTCCTTGTTCTGCTTCAGCCGCTTCCGAATCAGCATCGGCGTCAGCGGCGACAGCGCCGTCGACAGCCGGCGATAGACGCGCAACGTCATCGGCAAACTAGCCATGACCGGCCTCTTCCGGCCGGCCCACGGCGATGTAGGCCCGCCGCGTAGCGTCGTTCAGCGAGGCTTCGAGTTGCAGCCGCAGCGTTTCCATCATCGCCCGGTCGGCATCGCGCGGCACGCTGAGCGGTTCGCCGCCGATCAGCACGCCGCGGCCGAACGGCATGTTGATGGTGGTGCGGTCCCAGTTCTTGAGCTGGATGAAGCGACTGGTGGCCATCGCAAACGGCATAATCGGCCGTCCGCTCTCGCGCGCCAGCATGATGATGCCGAGCCCGGCGACGCGCGAGCGCTTCGGTACGTCGGCGGTCAGCGCCATGTTGATGCCGTCCGCCAGCGTGCGCACCATCTCGTTGAATGCACCGACGCCGCCCTTGCGGTGGAATGCGCCGCCGTGATCGCCGGAGCCCCGGATGGTGCCGATGCCGAGGCGTTTGGCGGCGAGCGCATTGAACTCGCCATCGCGGTGCCGCGAGATCAGCACCCGGCCCTGATAGTCCTTGCGCTTGATGAACGGCGTCATGAAGTGCTGACCGTGCCAGAATGCCAGGATCACCGGCATCTCCGGTTCGACGATGTCATAGACATTCGGCGGATCGAGCGTGAACTTGTTGGTCTTCCAGACCAGACGCAGAAATTCAGCCGCGAGGAAACCCGCAGCACGCTGTACCCAGCTGCTGCGCAGCGCGTTTCGGAGCAGTCGCTTCAATTGGCAGGCTTTGTATCTTGGCTGGGGTCAAGCAGGCGATGCAAATGGACGATGAAGTAGCGCATGTGCGCATTGTCGACCGTCTGTTGCGCCTTGGCCTTCCAGGCCGCGAAGGCGCTCGCGTAGTTAGGATAGTAGCCGACGGTCTCGACCTGGCTCAGATCCTTGAACGTGGTGCCCCTGAGATCGGTCAGTTCGCCGCCTATGACCAAATGAAGCAGTTGCGGCTGCGTATTGTCCGACATGAGTGTTCTTCCTGCAGCTGACCGGCTGGGATCAGATCGATGTGAATGAGGTCGCGAGATCGACTAGGTCAGCGGTGCCGAATTTGCTCGACGATATGGGCATGCCGTTCGGCCCCCGCTGCGACCAGCAACCCGTGAGTGACTTCCCGACGGTTGTATAGGATGGGACCGCCGGAAAGCTCGGTCATCCTACCATTCGCTTCGTGCACGATCAAATCGGCCGCCGCAAGATCCCAGTCGCGGCTCTGGCCGGCGGCAAAGGCGGCGTCGAGCTTGCCGTTGGCCACCCAGCACAGCCGCAGCGCCAGCGAGCCGATTCGCGGATACAGGGTGATGTCCTGCCGCGGCGCGGCCAGCCGCTCGACCAGCGGCTTCGGCCCGGCGATGCGTGGAAAATCGAGCGCAGTGCCTGTGCTGGCGCGGATCGGCGCATCGTTGCAAGTGGTGCCCTGTCCGCGCACGGCGAAGAAGAACTCATTGGTGGTCGGCGCGAATACCGCCGCCAGCAGCGGCCTGTCATTTTCAACCAGAGCGACGCTGACACACCAGTCCTCGCGCCCTGCGAGATAGCCGCGGGTGCCGTCGATCGGGTCGATGATCCAGGTCAGGCGCTTGCCTAGTCGCGATTCGTCATCGGCGCTTTCTTCCGACAGCCAGCCGTAATCCGGCGTGGCCGCCTGCAGCCGGGACTGGATCAGGTCGTTGACCGCGATGTCGGCTTCCGAGACCGGCGACGACTCGCCCTTGGTCCACACCTTCAGTGTGGTCCGAAACATGGACAGCCCGAGCGCGCCGGCGTCGCGCACCGTCTGCTTGAGCAGCGCGATCTCGCGCGCCGGAATGTCGGCGCGCGCGTGCACCTCAGCGTCCGGCAATCGTCAGCCCCTCGATCCGCACGGTCGGCGCGTTGACGCCGTAGCGGAACTGAAGATCGTTGGCCGGCTGCAGCGACTTGAAGATATCGAACAGGTGGCCGGCGATGGTGATCTCACTCACCGCATAAGTGAGCTGGCCGTTCTCGATCCAGAACCCGCCGGCGCCGCGGCTGTAATCGCCGGTGACGCCGTTGACGCCGGAGCCGATCAGGTCGGTGACGTAGAAGCCTTCCTTGATGTCAGCGATCAGCTCGGCCGGGGTCGGCTCGCCCGCCTCCATATGCAGGTTGTACGCGCCGGGCGACGGCGACGACGACACGCCGCGATGGGCGTGGCCCGTGGTGGTCATGCCTAGCTCGCGCGCGGTGGCGCAGTCCAGCAGCCACGTCGTCAGCACGCCCTCGTCGATGATCGCGAGCTTCTTCACCGCGACGCCTTCGGCATCGAAGGACTGCGAGCGCAAGCCGCGCACGCGCAAGGGATCGTCTATGATGCGGATGTTGCTGTTGAATAGCTGCTGGCCGAGGCTGTCCTTGAGGAAGCTGGTCTTGCGCGCGATCGAGGCGCCGTTGGCGGCACCAACGATGTGACCGACCAGCGTGTTCGACACGCGCGGATCGAATACCACCGGCACCTTGCAGCTCGCCACCTTGCGCGGATTGGCGCGCGCTACGGTGCGCTCGCCGGCAAGCTTGCCGACGCTGGCCGGCGACTCCAGATCGGACGCATGCAGCGCCGAGGTGTAGGCGTAGTCACGCTCCATATTGGTGCCTTCGCCGACGATCGCGGTCATCGAGATGCCCTGGCTCGATCGCAAATAGGCGCCGTGGAAGCCGGTCGAGGTCACCAGCACCATGCCGCCAATGCCGGTCGAAGCGGACGCGCCGGAAGATTTGGTCACGCCCCTGACGGCGAGCGCGGCTTCCTCGGCTTCCACCGCGCGGCGCTCAAGTTCTTTCACCGACGGCGTGACGGGATCGAGCAGATCGAGTTTCGGAAAATCGCGCGCCAGCAGATCGGGATCGGCGAGGCCGACATATTCATCGTCGGGTGCAACGCGCGCCATCGCCACCGCGCGTTCGGCGAGAACCGCGACATTGTCGCCGGACACATCATTGGTCGAGACCACCGCCTGCCTTCGTCCGACGAATACCCGCAAGCCTACATCGTCGCCTTCGGAGCGTTCAGAGGATTCCACCTTGCCGTCGCGCACTTCGACACCGTGCGAGACGCCGCGCACTGCGACCGCATCCGCCGCATCGGCGCCTGCGCGTTTCGCTGCCTCGACGAGACGATGGGCCAGCGTCGAAAGCGCGGACTGGTCGAGCAGATCTGAATTGTCGGATTTCAACGAAGATGCGTTTGGTGAAGAGATCACGAACAAAATCCCAACGTTTTGAGGGGTGGTCTGGGGGCACGGATGCGGGGGTCGCTGGCGCAAAGATGTGCTTGTCGGACAAGGACTTCAAGCATGCGGGGCCAATAAAGCCAACGAATTTTCGGGAATTGCGCAAGGTCTCGTCAATCATGTCCCGCAGGCTTTCGTCAATCATGCGGGCGAATGCAGGACCGGTTGGATTCGATTAACCAGCCTTTTTAAGCGCTTTCCACGCTCCGTCTGGCAAGGTCCAGCCATCGACCGAAAGCATAATTTCGGCGGGGAGATAAAATCTTGAGGCATCAAACAGTAGCTACAGGCGGGGCCTTCCCCGCAGGGTCGAGCAGCGCATTGCGGCTCGACCCCCACTCGCTACCGGTCCTCTTCGATGCGCACGATCAACGTGCGGATGGCAGCGTCCGGCATATCGAACTGCATCGCGAACGCGTCGTTCTGCACCGTGCCTTGCGCGGCATGCGGATGGCGATCAACGTCCGCGTCAGCGACTTTCTCGGCGTCGCCGTGCGCGGCCTCGACGACGCAAAGATGCTGGTGCTCGCACATCGCGATCCCGCGCTGTCGATCCCGCTATGCGTCAGTGCAGATCGGGTCGAGATCGACACGGCGTGGCAGATGTGGAGCGCAATCTTTGGATTGCCGCAACTGCCGGAAGAGAAGGTCCGTGAACCCGCGCCGCGCCGTCGCCGCCACAACGCGATCCGCGAACGCCGTCCGAAATTCCTGGTACGCCGCCGCGCCGGTGGCCTGCTCGGCGACGCCGGCCTGTATCACGGCGAACGCGAAATCATCGCGCGGGATTGATCTTTCTTTGCCGCGTCGCCCCCTCTACGTGTCGTCCCTGCGAACGCAGGGACGACACGTAGAGGGGGCTTACCCCGTCCGCATCACTGCATTCACCAGCAGCGCCGCGAACAGCAGCAGCCCGGCGTCGCGGTTGGATTTGAACACGCGCAGGCACAACGCGGAATCGCGGATATCGACGCGCAAAATCTGAGAGGCCAGATGCGCGGCAAACGCCGCAAGTCCGATCCATGCCGGCCACTGCGCGCCGGCCGAGGCCAACGCACACCCGATCAGCAGAACGGCAAGGCCATAGAACACCACCAGCGCCGCTTGCGTTCGCGCGCCGAACAACAGCGCTGTTGACTTGATGCCGATCATCGCGTCGTCTTCGGCGTCCTGATGGGCGTAGATGGTGTCGTAGCCGATCACCCAGGAGATCGAGCCCGCATAGAGCAGGAGTGCCGCGGCATCGATGCGACCGAACTGCACGGCAAAGCCCATCAGCGCGCCCCAGGAGAACGCCAGACCGAGCACGGTCTGCGGCCAGTAAGTGATGCGCTTCATGAACGGATAGGCGGCGACTATCAGCAACGAGGCGACGCCTGTGGCTATCGCAAAGCTGTTGAACTGAACCAGAATGATCAACCCGACGAGCGCCTGCAGCACCAGAAACACCGCGGCCTGCTTCACGCTCACCTGCCCGGCCGGGATCGGCCTCGACCGGGTGCGCTCAACCTTGTCGTCAAGGTCACGGTCGGTGATGTCGTTCCAGGTGCAGCCCGCGCCGCGCATCACGAACGCGCCGATGAAGAACATCACGACGGACCACGGCAGTTGGCGCAAATCATGCGCGACGCCGGCGGCCAAAGCCGCCGACCACCAGCACGGCATCAGCAGAAGCCAGGAACCGATCGGCCGGTCGAACCGCGCCAGCCGGAGATAAGGCCGCGTCCACAGCGGGGCTATGCGATCGACCCAGTTGCCAGTCGCATCCGCAACGCGGGTGGTCGCGTCGCTCATCGGAAGACGTTCATCGGGTCAGCACATTGCCATTCAGCGTATCGAAGGTAGTGCCGCCGTTCTTCTTGGCGGTATTGGCTTCGGGCAATGCGGCCGAGGAGCCCAGCACGTCGCTGAGCCGCGGCGCGATCGGGCCCTGCCGCTGCTGCTGGGAGGCGACGTTGCAGACCTTCTGGCGCATGCCTTCGGTATTCTTGTGGCCAGTCTTCATCTGCTGCGAAACCGACGGCGGGATGCCGCACTTCTGCGCATTGCTCTCGATATATTTGATCATCCTGGTTTCGCTCTGCGCGAAGGCGGAGATCAGCTTGCAGGCCTCCTCCGGCGCCGCCTTGCGGTCGCTGGCGGCCTTGATCGCGGCGCCGCGCTTTTCGGCGTCCTGACGCAGCGGCATGAAGCCCTTCATACAGTCTTCGCCGCCGGGCGGGCCCGCCTGTTGCGGCGGCCCACCGAAGCCACCACCGCCCACCGGCGGCGCGCCATTCGACGGAAAGGCGCTGGGCGCGGACCCGTTCACCGGGGGAAATGCCGAGGCATTGGCCGGCGCGCCGTTGACCGGCGGAAACGGCGACGCGCTGGCCGGGGCCGCAGCCCCGTTCGGCAGCGGTGCGGGAAACGCGCCCTGGGCATGAACCTGGATGCCCTGCATGGCGAATAACGCCAGGCTCAGCGGCATAATCAAACGACGGATGCTCACGAAAATTCCTCCGGCGGGTTCAAATTCCCCACGCTCATGGATGTTGCCATCCCGATTCAGGGCTTTTTACGATTCCTGCCGGCCCTTAACAACCCGTGGAATTTGGCGACAGCACGGCGTAAACGACGAAAATCGCTGATAAATCGTCGCAGCTGCGCTAAAGCTCGCCGCCCACTGGAACATAAACGATGCCGCAAGCCGATTTTCGCAGCCCCCGCCTGTTCGTCGATGCGCCGCTGGCCGCCGACGCCACACTGGCTCTCGACCGCAACCAGAGCAATTACCTCGGCAACGTACTGCGGCTCGCGGCGGGCGCCTCGGTGTTGGTGTTCAACGGCCGCGACGGCGAATGGCAGGCGGCGATTGCCGGCGGCAAACGGCCGGACCGGCTGACGCTGCTGGCCCGCACCCGGCCGCAGGACGCCCTGCCCGACGTCACTTATGTGTTCGCGCCACTGAAGCACGCCCGGCTGGATTACATGGTGCAGAAGGCCATCGAGATGGGCGCCGCCGCCTTGCAGCCGGTGATGACGCGCTACACCCAGGCCAGCCGGGTCAACACCGAGCGGATGCGCGCCAATGTGGTGGAAGCCGCCGAGCAATGCGGCATTCTCAGCGTCGCCGCGGTCCATGAGCCGCAGGCTTTGGTCAAATATCTCGATGCGCGTGACGGCGGCCGGCTGCTGATTTTCTGCGACGAGGCCGCGGAAGTGGCCGATCCCTTGGCCGCGCTGGCCGGCGCCCGGCAGGCCGCCACCGCCGGAATGGACGTCCTGATCGGCCCGGAAGGCGGTTTTGCCGAGGAAGAACGCGCGCTGCTGCTGCGCCAGCCCAGCATTTTGCGGCTGGCGCTCGGCCCGCGCATCATGCGCGCCGACACCGCCGCGGTGGCGGCGCTGGCGCTGGTGCAGACCGCGCTGGGAGACTGGAACGGCCATTGAGACGACAGGCGAGGGTCGAAGGGCCGGTTAAGCCACTTCGCAAAGAAGGTCGAAACGTCGCAATAGCCATGCTAAGGCCTGCGCCGACCGAGAGTTTCACTGGATTGCTGGACTGACGATGACCAAGACCGCCGCCGCTCGTGCGACCGGATCCGCCGCTTGGGCGGATGCGCTGCTGTTGTCCTTTGCCGAGGCCGGCTACCATCTGGCCGAACCGGCGATCCTGCAGCCCGCCGAGCCGTTCCTCGACCTTTCCGGCGAGGACATCCGCAAAAGCCTGTATCTGACCACCGACGCCACCGGCGAGGAGCTTTGCCTGCGCCCGGACCTGACGATCCCCGTGGCGCGCGATTACCTTGCCTCCCCGCGCGCCGGGCAGCCGGCCGGGTTCTGCTATCTCGGCCCGGTGTTCCGCTATCGCAACGGCGCGGCCTCCGAATTCCAGCAGGCCGGCATCGAATCCTTCGGTCGCACCGACCGCGCCGCCGCCGACGCCGAAATGCTGGCGCTGGGACTGGAAGCCACCGCCGCCTTCGGCCTCACCGATATCGACATCCGCACCGGCGACGTTGCTTTGTTCACGGCCCTGATCGACGCGCTCGACCTCTATCCGGTGTGGAAGCGCAGGCTGATCAAGGATTTCAACCGCAAGGGCGATCTCGAAATGGATCTGAGCCGGCTGACGCTGGCCGAGGCTCCGGTCCGCAATGAATATGAAGGCGTGCTGGCCGCGCTCGCCGGCTCCGACCGTAAGGCGGCGCTGGCCCTGGTTACTGACCTGATGTCGATCGCGGGCGCCACCAATGTCGGCGGCCGTTCGGTGGCGGAGATTGCCGACCGCTTTCTCGAACAGTCCACCTTGAAGGGCGGCGCGCTGCCGCGCGATGCGCTGGGGATCATCAAGGCGTTCCTCGCCATCGCCGGCAATCCGACCGACGCCTTGAAGCAGTTGCGCACGCTCGCCGCCGACGCCAGGCTCGACCTCAACGTTGCGATCGACGAGTTTGAGAGCCGGATAGGCTTCATGGCGGCGCGCGGCCTCGACACCGCGAAGATGCGGTTCTCGACCTCGTTCGGCCGCGGCCTCGATTACTACACCGGCTTCGAATTCGAGCTACACCGCAAGAGCAAAGGCGTCGAGCCGCTGGTCGCCGGCGGCCGCTATGACGGCCTGCTCGGCCAGTTGGGATCGGTCACGGCGATCCCCGCGGTCGGTTTCTCGATCTGGATTGAAGCTTTGACACAGGTTCGCCGCGACGCCGCCGCAACCGGATCCGCCGGGAGCACCGCATGACCAGTCCCTTCGTTCTCGCTGTTCCATCCAAGGGCCGGCTGCAGGAAAATGCCGAAGCGTTCTTCACCCGCGCGGGTCTCACGCTGGCGAAGCCGCGCGGCGCCCGCGACTATCGCGGCACCATCGCTGGGCTCGACAATGTCGAGATCGCGTATCTGTCCGCAAGCGAGATCGCCTCAAATCTGGCGCGCGGTGCGGTGCATCTCGGCATCACCGGCGAAGACCTGCTGCGCGAAAGCATTCCCGATGCCGACAAGAAGGTGGCGCTGATCGAGGGCCTCGGCTTCGGCAGCGCCAATGTCGTGGTTGCAGTGCCGCAGGCGTGGATCGACGTCCGCACCATGGCCGACCTCGACGATGTCACCACCGGCTTTCGCGCGCAGCACAACCGCCGCATGCGCGTCGCCACCAAATACATCAATCTGACGCGTAACTTCTTCGCCAAGCATGGCGTGGTCGACTACCGCATCGTCGAGAGCGCCGGCGCCACCGAAGGCGCACCGGCCACCGGCGCTGCGGAGATGATCGTCGATATCACCACCACCGGCGCAACTTTGGTCGCCAACGGCCTCAAGGTTCTCGACGACGGCGTCATCCTGCGCAGCCAAGCCAATCTCGTCGCCTCACGCGACGCCGACTGGAACGAGAGCGCGCGTGAGACCGCCAGCACCATTCTCGACCACATTGCCGCGCGCGCCCGCGCCAGCAAGTACAAGGAAGTCCGCACCCGCTTTGCCGGCTGCGACCAGGCGCTGCTCACCGAGGCGCATAGCCGCTTCGGCGTGGTGTCGCCGTTCGGCGGTCCGACTTCTTCGGGCATGATCACGCTGCACTGCCCGCCAGCGCAGCTCTACGCGCTCGGAAGCTTCCTGCGCCAGCACGGCGCCGATACGGTATCGGTGGCTTCGCTGGAATATGTCATGGACCGCGAGAACCCGCTGTTCGCCAAGCTCGAGGCCTTCTTGCGGCAGTAGGGCACATCGCGACGCTGGCGACAGCGCGCCGGCATTGCCATATATTGCAGATGAACCGGGTATTAGGATCTGATCGATGATGCTGGGCAGCGACGTTTCCGGTCTGTCGACCAACGCAGCCACTGCCGCCGCGCAGGGGCTGTCGATCGTCGTGCCCGTTTATAACGAGGCGCCCGGACTCGCGATCTTCCATGACCGGCTCAACACGCTCGCCGAGACGCTGAAGCAGCGCCACGGCCTGAATTGCGAAGTGGTCTATGTCGATGACGGCTCGGCCGACGGCACGCTCGGCATCGCGCGCACGCTGACCGCCACCGCGCTCGATGTGCAGGTGGTGTCGCTATCGCGCAATTTCGGCAAGGAAGCTGCCCTGATGGCCGGGCTCGACCACGCCACCCGCGGCGCCGTGCTGTTTATGGATGGTGACGGCCAGCATCCGCCGACGCTGGTGGAAACGCTGGTCGGGCACTGGATCGATGGCGGCTTCGACGTCGTCTACACCGCGAAAGCGCACCGCGACGACGAGTCCTTCCTGCGCCGCCAGGCCGTGCGCGGCTTCTACAAGCTGATCAACTGGGGCGCGCGAGCGAAGATCCCGGCAGACGCCGGCGACTTCCGCCTGCTGTCGCCACGCGCGGCGGCCGCCTTGCGGCAACTGCCGGAGCGCAACCGGTTCTTCAAGGGCCTCGCCACCTGGATCGGCTTCAAGCAATTGCGCGTCGACTACGAGCCGGCGGCGCGCGAGCACGGCGTCACCTCGTTCAACCCGCGGCAATTGATCGGCCTGTCGATAGAGGGCCTGACCTCGTTCTCAGTGGCGCCGTTGCGTTTCGCCAGCATGTTCGGGTTGCTGCTCGCGGTCGGCGCATTCCTGTTCGGCTTGTCGATCCTGTGGGAGACCTGGATCACCGGCAAGTCGGTGCCCGGCTATCCGTCGCTGGTGGTCGGCCTGATGACGATCGGCGGCGTGCAGCTCCTGATGATCGGCATCGTCGGCGAATATATCGGCAAGATCCTGTCCGAGCTGAAGGCGCGGCCGATCTACTTCGTCGCCGAACACAGCGTGAAACGCGCGCCTGAAAACACCGCGGTGAGCACGACCGACCGGACCGCCGCCGAATGACGGTCGATGCGCCGCGCCGGATCTGGCTGTGCGCCGACGACTACGGCATCAGCCCCGGCGTCAACAAGGGCATCCGCGAACTGATCGAACAGGGCCGCCTCAACGCCACCTCGGTGATGGTGGTCGGCCCCGCGATCGGCCGCGACGAGATCGCGGCGCTGCAAGACGCCGTGGCGAAGAATGCGAGCTGCGCGATCGGCCTGCACGCCACGCTGACTGCGCCGTTTCATCCGGTGACGATGCATTACCGGCCGCTGCGTGACGAGCAATTCCTGCCGCTCGGCCACATGCTGCGCAACAGCCTGCTGCGGCGGTTCGATCCCGAGATGATCCGCGCCGAACTGGCCGCACAGATCGCGACCTTCATCACATTGTTCGGTCGGCCGCCGGCCTATGTCGATGGCCACCAGCATGTGCAGATATTCCCGCAGGTGCGCGATGCATTTCTGACCGCGGTAAAGGCTGGCGCGCCGCAGGCGTGGGTGCGGCAGTCCGGCCGCCTGCAGAAGCTTTCGCAGCGCCTCGACAAGCCCAAGGCGCTGCTGCTCGATACGCTGAGCGCCAGTTTCCGCAAGCGCGCGACGCGCGCCGGCGTCTCCTTCAATCCCGGCTTTGCCGGCGCCTATGACTTCGCCGGCGTGTCGGATTTCGGCGTGCTGATGGCTGGCTTCCTGCAGGGGCTGCCGGACGGGGGATTGATCATGTGTCACCCCGGTTACGTCGATGACATCCTGGTCAGCCTCGATCCGTTCACCGACCAGCGCGCCCGCGAACTGGCCTATCTCGGCAGCGACGACTTTGCACGGCTGCTCGATGCACAGCAGGTCACGCTGGCCCGTTAGGCCCTCGCAGGTCGATTTGCCGCATACGGAAATTTAATCCGGCCGGCACTTATTGCGACACAAAGCGTCACTACATCTGGCACGCGCCATTCACGAGGCGCGCGAAGACGGAGGACGCTATGACACCGCAAGAACGCCAGTTGGTTGACGATCTCTTCGACCGGCTCAACAAGGTCGAGACCGCCCCGCGCGATCCCGATGCGCTGGCCGCGATCGCCGATGGCCAGCGCCGTGCGCCCAATGCGATCTACGCGCTGGTGCAGACCGTGCTGCTGCAGGACGAGGCCCTGAAGCGCGCCCATGAACGTATTACCGAACTGGAAGGCAACGGCGCGCCCGAACAGGCGCCTGCCGGCGGCTTCCTCGATTCAATGCGCGACGCGCTGTTTGGCCAGAGCCCGGGCCAGACCCCGCCACAATCGCGCGGCTCGGTGCCAAACGTGCGCCCCGGCGAACCCAGCCGCGCCGCCTGGAACACCGGACAGGTGATCGGCCAGCCGCAGCAGGCTGGTTATGGGCAGCAGGGCCAATACGGTCAGCCGCCGATGGGCCAGCAGGCCCCGCAGGCCGGCCGCGGCGGTTCGTTCCTCGGCACCGCGGCCGCGGCCGCGGCCGGCATGGTCGGTGGCTCTCTTCTGCTCAACAGCATCAGCGGGATGATGGGCGGCAAGCAGCAGGGCTTTGGCAGCAGCGCCAATGCCAGCGAGAGCAAGAGCCCGTGGAGTTCGGACTCCTCCGGCGGCGATCTTGCCAAGGATGCCGGCGTCAATGACATAGGCAACTCGTCCGCCCAGCGTTCCGGCTCCTACGACCAGGCCCAGGCCGATATCGACCAGGACCAGGATCAGGACCAGGACGACCACGACGACATGGACATGGACTCCGACGACTTCGGCGGCGACGACGACAGCAATTTCGCCTGAGCGCGATTTCGGTACACAACGAAAACGGCCGCTCTCGCGAGCGGCCGTTTCTGTTTTGAACTTCCGTGTCCGGACGCGACCGAACTAGATCACGACCACCTTGGCGCCTACATTGACGCGGCCGTAGAGGTCGATGACGTCTTCGTTTCGCATGCGGATACAGCCGGAGGAGACGTTGGTTCCGATCGTCCACGGCTCGTTGGAGCCGTGGATGCGATACAGCGTTGTGCCGAGATACATCGCGCGCGCGCCGAGCGGATTTTCCGGCCCGCCTTCCATGTGGCGCGGCAGGTCGGGACGGCGCACCAGCATTTCCTTCGGCGGCGTCCATGCCGGCCATTCCTTCTTCGCGGTAATCGTCTTCACGCCGGCCCAGGTGAATCCGGGCTTGCCTACGCCGATGCCGTAGCGCATCGCGCGGCCGTTGCCCTGCACCAGAAACAGGAATTTGCTGGGCGTATCGACGACGATGGTGCCGGCGCTTTCCTTGCCGGAATACTCCACCATCTGCGGCTGGTACATCGGATCCATCGCGGGGCGCGCCGCATCGATCGTCTCATCGGGCTGCCGCATGCTCTGCTGCGGATCCATCGGTGGCAGCATGCCGCGGCGCGGCTGATAGGTCGGCTGCTGATACGACTGGCCTTGCGGTCCATCGCTAAACAGGAATTCGATAAAGCCGCCGCCCATGCGCGGCCGCTCCGCATAGGCCGTGCGCTGAACGACGGCACGCGGCTCCGGCTGGTCGGCGTAGTACACGCGCGGCTCGGCAACGTTGTCAGCGGAGTCGAACGCCGCGGCTTGAGAAATGCCGGCGCCCAGGAAGGACGCGCTGGCAAGAAAGACAACAGACCATTTTCTGAACATCGACGTACTCTGCACTGTTTCGTCGTGACACGCCCTCACGCGAGGAGCGCTTTGCAGGATCGACTTAAGGTTAAAATCGCCTCGGTTTGGTAAATGCAGCAGGCGTTTCGATTCACCACGTCGTCAGACACGCCGGTTCTTGGTAGTAGCGTTTATTTTTGCTGAACGCGCGACGTGCATGGTTAATTGATAGTATCAACTTCAAGACACAAAGTTCCCGTTGTGAACCCCGCGTTAAACTGATGCGTCTAGACAGGGGCATTACTTGAATCGTTGGGGGCCCATAATGTCTGTCCGTCGCAAGCGCTTTCGTATTGAAGAAGTCACCCTCGGCATCACGCCGATTCCGTCCGATATCGAAAGCGAAGTGCCGATGCATCACGAGATCATGACGGAGCTGCGCGCGATCCGCTCGCAGATGGCCGCTCCGCACCGCAACGCCGTCAGCGATCAGGTCAGCGCCACCGCCGACGAACAGGTCGCCGAAGCGCAGGCGCTGCTGGCGACCTACCGCGCGCAGATCGAGCAGTGCGAAAAACTCAAGATCGAACTCGACCTGATCCACGACGCGATTACCCGCACCAAGCAGGAAATTGCCGTGCTGCACGGCAAGAGCTTTGAAGGCGACGAAATGGCCAAGGTCAACGGCGAACTCGGCGCCGTCGTCGGCGGGACCGAGGAAGCCACCCAGCTGATCCTCGCCGCTGCCGAAGGCATCGACAGCGCCTCCACCGCGCTCGCCAAGGTGACCTCACCCGACCAGCACAAGCAGCTGCTCGAAGAAATCCAGGACAACGTCGTGGCGATCTTCGAGGCCTGCAACTTCCAGGACCTCACCGGCCAGCGCATCAGCAAGGTGATGACCACGATGAAATTCATCGAGAACCACATCACCAACATGATGGACATCTGGGGCGGCGTCGACGCCATCAAGGCGCACGCGCCGCCAATCGTCGATGAGCGCGAAGGCGATGACCGCCTGCTCAACGGCCCCAAGCTCGACGGCGACATCGGACACGCCTCGCAGGACGATATCGACGCGATGTTCGGCTAGGCGACACCACGGGTGTCATTCCGGGATGTACTTCAGACGGCGGAGCCGGCTGCAGTGCAGACCCGGAACCCCAAGATGTCCTGAACATCTATGGGTTTCGGGTTCGCTCGCAGCTCGCGCTGCTTTCGCCCTCAGGGGCGCCAATTGGCGCGCCGGGGAATGACAAAGAAAAAAGGCGCGTCCCTCAGGACGCGCCTTTTCGTATCGTCTCTGTAATCCCGTTACGCCTTCGGAGCGCAGCGGACGTAGACCATGTTGCCGTAGCGAACCGCGGCGTCCTTATCGATGAAGCGCGTCACCAGGATGCGGCCGTCGAACGAGACGATCTCGCGGTCCTTCTCGCCGCCGGCAGGGCCGGACGGGCCGATGTAGTTCTTGCCACTCGGGCTGCCCTTCAGGCGCAGTTCCTGCGGCGTGGCCTCGTCGGCCAGATGCATGATGACGCCGCCGGAAGTACCGGCGCTGATGATGTAGGGCTGCTTGCACTGGCCGCGCGCGGCGTTTTCGGTGCGAACGCGGTCGTTCGGGTTCATGTAGGACGCCAGGCCCCAGCGGCCGATGATCTCGTCAGCGCGAATCGAGGCCGGCATTTCCGGCGCCGGCGGAGGTTCGGCCTCAATCGCCGGTTCCGACCGGCCGAAGCCGCCAAATCCGCCGCCGAAGCCGTTGAAGGAGCCGCAACCGCCCAGCATCAGCGCCAGAGTAGAGGCGATGCCCAATTGGGCAACCGTGCGGACGTGGCGTGACCTATTCATAGCATCCCCTAAACGACATTTCCTGGCCGCCATCCCGCGGCCAAGCGCAAACTTGTCGGAGCGATGAGGTCGATCAATGACGCCCATCTGCCGATATGGTTTCCAGACCATCTCATAATGACCCTAGCAAGGCCTTAAGGCCTCGCCTTGACAGCAAATCCGTCTGGCCATATTCCCGAACGCTCATTTAGCACTCCCGCGACCAGATTGCTAAGAAAGCTGAAGATCTGCCGCAGCGCACTTCGGCCGGACCCGGCACCGGGCCCGCGGTAGCTTCCGACCCTCAAACCCGACCCAGAGGAAATCCCATGGCCAAGACCAAATTCCGTCCGCTGCACGACCGCGTCGTCGTCAAGCGCATCGACGCAGAGACCAAAACCAAGGGCGGCATCATCATCCCGGACAGCGCCAAGGAAAAGCCCCAGGAGGGCGAAGTGGTCGGCGTCGGTCCCGGCGGCCGCGACGAAGCCGGCAAGCTGATCCCGATCGACATCAAGGTCGGCGACAAGGTGCTGTTCGGCAAGTGGTCGGGCACCGAGATCAAGCTCGATGGCCAGGAGCTCCTGATCATGAAGGAGTCCGACATCATGGGTGTTCTCAACTAATCACGCCGGGGCGCGCCCCGCGCGCTCCGCCGTCACTTTATCTCAACAACAGGAGCCATCATGGCCGCCAAGGACGTTAAATTTTCCGGAGACGCGCGCGATCGCATGCTGCGCGGCGTCGATATTCTCGCCAACGCCGTCAAGGTCACGCTCGGTCCCAAGGGCCGCAATGTCGTGATCGAGAAGAGCTACGGCGCTCCCCGCATCACCAAGGACGGCGTCACCGTCGCCAAGGAAATCGAGCTTGAGGACAAGTTCGAGAACATGGGCGCGCAGATGCTGCGCGAAGTCGCCTCCAAGACCAACGACACCGCGGGCGACGGCACCACCACCGCCACCGTGCTCGCCCAGGCGATCGTCCGTGAAGGCGCCAAGTCGGTTGCCGCCGGCATGAACCCGATGGACCTCAAGCGCGGTATCGACATCGCGGTTGCCGCCGTCATCAAGGACATCACCAAGCGCGCCAAGCCGGTCGCCTCGACCGCTGAAGTCGCCCAGGTCGGCACCATCTCTGCCAACGGCGACGCCGCCATCGGCAAGATGATCGCCCAGGCGATGCAGAAGGTCGGCAATGAAGGCGTCATTACCGTCGAAGAGAACAAGGCGCTCGAGACCGAAGTCGAGATCGTCGAAGGCATGAAGTTCGACCGCGGCTATCTCTCGCCCTACTTCGTCACCAATGCCGAGAAGATGACCGTCGAACTCGAGGACGTGTACGTCCTGCTGTACGAGAAGAAGGTCTCCAGCCTGCAGGCGATGCTGCCGGTGCTCGAAGCTGTGGTTCAGAGCGGCAAGCCGCTGTTGATCATCGCCGAGGACGTCGAAGGCGAAGCGCTCGCCACCCTGGTCGTCAACCGCCTGCGCGGCGGCCTCAAGGTCGCGGCCGTCAAGGCACCGGGCTTTGGTGATCGTCGCAAGGCGATGCTGGAAGATCTGGCGATCCTGACCGGCGGACAACTGGTTTCGGAAGACCTCGGCATGAAGCTGGAAAGCGTCACGCTGGCGATGCTCGGCCGCTGCAAGAAGGTCGTGATCGACAAGGAAAACACCACCATCGTCAACGGCGCCGGCAAGAAGGCCGCGATCGAGGCACGCGTCAACCAGATCAAGGCGCAGGTCGAGGAAACCACCTCGGACTACGACCGCGAGAAGCTGCAGGAACGTCTGGCCAAGCTGGCCGGCGGCGTTGCAGTGATCCGCGTCGGCGGCGCGACCGAGATCGAAGTGAAAGAGAAGAAGGACCGCGTCGATGACGCGCTCAACGCAACCCGTGCAGCTGTCCAGGAAGGCATCGTGCCGGGCGGCGGCGTCGCCCTGCTGCGCGCCAAGAAGGCCGTTGGCCGTCTTTCCAACGACAACTCCGACATCCAGGCCGGCATCAACATCGTGCTGAAGGCGCTGGAAGCCCCGATCCGCCAGATTGCGGAAAACGCCGGTGTCGAAGGCTCGATCGTGGTCGGCAAGATCCTGGAGAACAAGTCCGAGACCTTCGGCTTCGACGCCCAGAACGAAGAGTATGTCGACATGGTCGCCAAGGGCATCATCGACCCCGCCAAGGTGGTTCGCACCGCTCTGCAGGATGCGGCCTCCGTGGCCGGCCTGCTGGTGACCACCGAAGCCATGGTCGCCGAACTGCCGCGCGACGCAGCCCCGGCGATGCCGGCTGGCGGCGGCGGTATGGGTGGCATGGGCGGGATGGGAGGCATGGGCTTCTAAGCCCATCCTTCGCAACCGCAACGATGATCGAAGGCCGCCTCCGGGCGGCCTTCTTTTTGCCGGATGCGAATGGACCTTTCGCGTGCCGGCGTGTTCTGATTCAATCCGGCCATAAAAGCCTCTAGGGTGGACTCTCGTTCGCCTCCGGTGATCGTCCCAAGGAAATTTGACATGCGCGCGCTTCGTGTTTGCCTGCTTGCTGTTACCGCCTCGTCCTGCGTGACGACCCTGCACATCGCCTCCGCCCAGATGATGAAGCCCGCAGCCTCACCGGCCGCGAAGGGGGCGTCGGTCAGCGAGACGCGTTATTTCACCTCCATCGACGGGTTGATGGACGGCTTTGCCGACGTGGTGCTGCGCGAGACCCGGCAGGGCAAGGCCGTCACCGCCGCCACACTCGACGTCTGCTATCCCGCGGAGAAAGGCTCCGAGCGCAAGGACCGCTTCGTCGCCGACCTCACCGTCAGCGGCCAGAGCCTGACCGGCGCCACCCAGAGCCAGATCGACAAATTGCCGGTAACGGTAAAGCTGGCGCGGCGGCCGACCGGCGACACCTTCGAGTTCAAGGGCCAGATCTCGGTAGGCCAGACCACCAACAACGTGACATCGACGGACAATTCCGACCAGAGCGAGAAGGAATACCGCGACAACCAGACAACCGACGACAACATCGCGGCTGCGCCGAAGGATTTCACCGAAGTGTCGCCGGAGGCGGTGGCGGTGAAGATCAAGCTGGAAGCCGCGCTGGATTTCGTGCGCTCGCTGCGCGGCCAGGCCGTCGAGGTGTCGCTCTCAAGCCTCAGCGTGTCCTGCGACGCGCTGCGGGCCGGCGAGCAGGTCATCAACCTCAACATCGATCCGGAACGCGCCGGCGCCTTTATCGCCAAGGCCAAGACCTATCCTGGCGTGGTCAATGCCGGCTGGACCAGCGGCAGCGTCGACATGGAGCGCACCGTCCGCTTCAACGCCGCCGAGTGGCGCGATGGCGACAAGATCAACCGCGACAAGGTCGCAGCCGCGCTCGCCACCGTGTTGGCGAAGTCGCTGTCGGCCAAGCCCGCCGGTGTCAAATGGGATGACGAAACCGGACGCATGAAGCTCTCCTTCAAGCGCCCGAGCCAGGTGCTGCCGGCGCTCGAACTCACCGAGACCGTCGAGGTCGGCGCCATCGTCGCGGCCGACAAGCCCGGCGCGTCCGACAAGCTCATCGCGTGGATCAGCACGCCGTCGATCGCGACCTCCGACGAAACCTCCGGCGCCAAGCTGAACCTCGCCGACACCGCCAACACCGACGAGGAAAGCGACCCCCGCGATGACAACGGCGCGGTGGCGGCCCTTGCCGCAGAGTTCAAGGCGCAGCGCTGGGATTCCGACAAGTCGGTATGGAAGTAGATAAAGACCGCCTCCCCTTTACCCGCTTGTAGTCGCGCGCCTCAGCCGGTCAGTTCGTATTCAGCCTGAACCGCAGCGGCTTTGTGCCGATGAAGGTGACGGCGTCGCCCTGACGCTTCCAGTTGGTCGCGGCACTCAGCGTCGCCAACAGATCGTCGTCGAGCTGCGCGCGCGCCGCGGGGCAGTCGCGCGCTTCCATTACACCGGCGACGAAGACGACCGTGTCGCCGGCCACCGAAAACTGTCCCTTGCCGCCCTTGCACCACAGCTCGACGCGAGTCTCGCCGGCGTCGCCGATCTCTAGATTGGGCACGCGCTTCGACCCCGGCATCCGGCTGGCGTCGAGCGTCATCTCAAGCCCGAACGGGAATTCCTCGGCGGCGTAAACGGGCAGGCCCAGCAGCAAGGCCGAGCCGACCACGCCGGCACGCAACAGGTTGATCGTTGAAATCATTTGCACTCTCGAAAGGTGGGAATGGGCATCGCCGCAACGTCGGCACAGGGAGAATACCCGTTCGCGCACAAATCGGGCGTCAAAGAGACGGCCATGTCCTTCGCCTCTCCCTCTGGCGAAGCTTTGCTTCGCGCGCAGGGAAAGGCGAAGGGGCACTGCATGGACTACGGCTTCAGCACCATCTCGGTGAACGGATACACATAGGCCTGCAGCATCACGAAGCAGCCGACCATGCAGGCCAGCACGATGGAGTGCCAGAACACAAATCGGAGGATCGTGCCCTCATGCCCGAACCAGCCGGTCGCCGTGGAGGCCACCACGATCGACTGCGCGTCGATCATCTTGCCCATCACGCCGCCCGACGAATTCGCAGCGCTCATCAGGATCGGCGACAGGCCGAGCTGCTCCGAAGTGATCTTCTGCAGATTGCCGAACAGCACGTTGGAGGCCGTATCCGATCCGGTCAGCGCGACGCCGAGCCAGCCGAGCAACGTACCGAAGAACGGGTACAGCACACCTGTCGCAGCAAACGCCAGACCGAGCGTCGCGTCCACGCCTGACAGCCGCGTCAGCGTGCCGATCGCCAGCATCGCCGAGATCGTGATCAGCGAATAGGCGCAGAGCTTGATGGTGCGGCCGTACTCCATGATCATCTTCCAGGGCGAGAAGCCCATCACGAAGCCGGAGATGATCGCGGCGAGCAGCATGCCGGAGCCGGTGAACGACACATAGGTGAAGGCGAACACCGCGCCCTCCGGCGTCGGCTTCGCCGCCACCGGCGGCACCTTGTTGATCATGTTGTGCAGCTCGGGCACCGGGTAGCTCCAGGTGAAGATCGGGTTGACGATGCCCTTGAACCAGTTGGTGCCCCAGATCAGCAGGATGATGCACAGGATGATCCACGGTGTCAGCGCGCGCCACACCTCGGCCGTGCTCAGCGGCTCGGTATTGAACGGCTTGACCGGCGGCACGGTGGAAGCCGAATCGTCGCGCGTGCGCAGCGCCGCCGAGGTCCAGATCTTCTTCGGCTGCCAGACCTTCAGGAACAGGATCAGCGTCGCCATAGAGATCAGCGACGCGCCGATATCGACGATCCAGGGGTTGATGTAGTTCGAGATCAGGAACTGAGGAATCGCAAAGGACAAAGCGGTGACCAGGATAGCCGGCCAGACTTCCTTCATGCCCTTCCAGCCGGCAAAAGCCCACACCACCCAGAACGGCACGATCATCGAGAACACCGGCAACTGCCGGCCGACCATCGCGCCCAAAATGAAGGGATCGAAGCCGGTGACGGTGGCGAGGCCCTGGATCGGCGTGCCCAAGGCGCCATAGGCGACGGGCGCGGTGTTGGCGATCAGCGACAGGCCGGAGGCGGCGAGCGGCGAGAAGCCGAGCCCGATCAGGATGGCGCCGGTGACGGCGACCGGCGTGCCGAAGCCGGAGGCGCCCTCGAAGAATGCGCCGAACGAGAATGCGATCAGCAGGATCTGCAGGCGGCGGTCCGCGGTGACGCCGCCGATCGCGCGCTGCAATATCTCGAAGCGGCCGCTATCCACCGTCAGCCGATACATGAAGATGACGTTGAGCACGATCCAGCCGATCGGGAAGAAGCCGGTGACGATGCCGAGCACCGAGGCGCGCACCGACATGTTGGCCGGCATGGTGAAGGCGTAGATCGCGACCAGATTGGCCAGCACCAGCGCGATCACCGCAGCGATATGCGCCTTGACCTTGTTGGTGGCGATCAGCACTAGCAGCACGACCACCGGAATGGCCGCGACGATGGTTGAGAGCGTACTGCTGTTGAATGGATTGTAGACCTGATTCCACATAGCGATTCTCCCCCCACGCTGAATTTTGGAGGCCCGACTTGCGTGGAAGCCCGGGCCACTCGCGGCATCGGGGTGGAGGCTTCAGGGAATGCACGCACCGTCGGCTGCCGGATGCCGTTGCCGCATGCATCGGGAAAGGCCCCCGCCCCTCGCCGTGCCAGCATGCTAGGGTGATCAACAATTCGCGACAAGACGCCGCAGACCATCGAATCAGCAACTTTAGTCTACAGATTGAAAATCCCGCCTATTCAGGGCCTTGAGGCCCCCCTCCGGAGACGATCTGTGAACAACATGCGCTCCACACTCGCGACCGTCTGGCGGATCGCGATCCCGTATTTTCGCTCCGAAGACAAATGGATGGCCCGCGGCCTGCTGGCGGCGGTGATCGTCATCGAGCTGGCGGTGGTCGGGCTAAACGTGTTGTTCAACCGCTGGAACAACGTGTTCTACAACGCGCTGCAGGAGCGCAATCTCGACGTCTTCACCTATCAGCTCGGTTACTTCTCAGTGCTGGCGGCGATCTTCATCGCTCTCAAAGTATACCAGCTCTATCTCAATCAGTGGCTGCAGATCCGCTGGCGTCGCTGGCTGACCGAACGCTATCTCGGCGGCTGGCTGGCTCATGGCAATCACTACCGCATGCAGCTGCAAGGCGACGCCGCCGACAACCCCGACCAGCGTATCGCCGAAGACACCCAATTGTTCGTTGACCGCACGCTGTCGCTCGGCGTCGGCTTGCTGAGCTCCGTGGTGACGCTGGCGTCCTTCGTCATCATCCTGTGGGGCCTGTCCGATGCGGCCCCCCTGCACATGTTCGGCCGCGACATTCCGATCCCCGGATATCTCGTGTGGGCCGCGCTGATCTATGCGGTAATCGGCACCGTGCTGACGCATCTGATCGGTGCCCCGCTGATGGGATTGAATTTCCAGCAGCAGCAATATGAAGCCGACTTCCGCTTCAACCTGGTGCGCGCCCGCGAGAACGCTGAACAGATCGCGCTGCTGCACGGCGAGCCGGTCGAGCGGTTGCGGCTATCGACGCGGTTTGCCCGCGTGGTCGGCAACTGGCTGGCGATCATGAGCCGCACCAAGAAGCTCACCGCCTTCACCGCCAGCTATTCGCAGATCTCGGTGATCTTCCCCTACGTGCTGATCGCGCCTGCCTATTTTGCCGAGAAGGTTCAGCTCGGCGGCATGATGCAGACCGCATCGGCCTTCGGCAGCGTGCAGGACGCGCTGTCGTTCTTCATCACGGCCTATCGCACGCTGGCCGAATGGCAGGCCGGCGTCGCCCGTCTCGATGGTTTCGAACAGGCCATCGCCAGCGCCGAGACGCTGACCACCAAACCCGAGACCGTCCACGTTGCGCGCGCCGGCAACGGCGCGATCGACCTCACCGATGTCGCCGTTAGCCTGCCCGACGGCACGCCGCTGGTGGCCGCGGACGCCTTCCAGTTCCGAGGCGGCGAGAGCACGCTGTTCACCGGCCCGTCCGGTTCCGGCAAGTCGACGTTGTTCCGCGCCATCGCCGGCATCTGGCCGTTCGGAAAGGGCCGGATCGCGATTCCCGCGGACGCCACACTGATGATGCTGCCGCAGCGGCCGTATTTTCCGGTCGGCACCTTGCAGGACGCGATCGCCTACCCCGCCGAGACCAGCGCGTTCACGCCGCAAAAGATCGCGGAGGCCGTGGCGGCGGTCGGGCTGCCGGCGCTGCTGCCTCGGCTCGACGAGGAGGCGCACTGGAACCGGATGCTGTCGCTCGGTGAACAGCAGCGTCTCGGTGTCGCCCGCGCGCTGCTGCACAAGCCGCAATATCTGTTTCTCGACGAGGCCACCGCTTCGCTGGACGAGCCCTCGGAAGCCGCCCTCTATCGCTTGATCGCGGAAAAACTGCCGGCCACCACCGTGGTCTCGATCGGCCACCGCAGCACGCTGCAGGCGTTCCACCTGCGCAACGTCACGCTGGCAAAATCGGCCGCGGGTTACACGCTGGCCGAGGGTGCGACGAAGCCGGCGTAACTCGCAGCGGCCATCGCTCGCGCAAGCGGGCGATGGCCGACCGCGGCATCACGCACACGATATCGCTGCTAAGGCCACACCCGCCGCCCCGCCCAGCGGTGCCAAGCCCATGCGAACGCCGCCAGCAACAGCGCGCCGATCAGCACCGGCGCAATCACAAAACTCCACGGCAGATTGTTCGACACCACCAGCAGCGGGTTGATGCCGGCCGGCGGGTGAAACGTGCCGGTGAGAACCATCGCCAGCACGGCAAGACCCACCGCCATCGCCGCTACCCAGGGCTGCGGGCCGGTCAACTTGAGCACCAGACATCCGATCACCGCCGAGATGACGTGACCGCCGATCAGCGCGCGCGGCTGCGCCGGGGCAGCGTCGGGCGATCCGATCACCAGCACGATCGAGGTCGCAAAGGGAATGATAACGAGCGGATAATGCGCGGCGGCGGAGAACCATTGCATCGCACCGATGGCGATCGCAGCACCAAGCCCGGCGATGATGCCGGCCTGCCAATGGCGCCGCTCAAAGAGGCGGATCGCCAGCCACACGTCTCGCCCATCCCGTTCCATGCCAAACTCCGACAAAACCCGCGCAAACAAAAAGGGCGGCAGATTTCTCTGCCGCCCCTGAATGCCAGGTGAAGTACTTACTTCAGGTTGGTCATCGCGGTCAGGTCAGCCGACAGCTTGACGATGCCGGTCGCGCCGCACCAGCTCGAGCCAGCGCCACCCGGATTGATCGCGGTACGATCGGAGGTGCCCGAAGCGGTGAAGTCCGAAGTGAAGGCGTTGCAATCACCCTTCGATAGGTTGGTGTCGGAGTAGCGCAGGTCCAGCGTGAACACCTTGTAGGTGAAGCCGATGCCGATGTTCCAGGTGTTGTAGTCGGCATACTTGATGCCGGGACCAACGCCGGGGGTCAGCGAGTAGAACGAGTCCGAAGTACCCAGCCACTGGCGACCGAACTCACCCGAAACGTAGGAGCCGATGCCGCTGGTGCCGAACCATGTCGACGGCGCGATCACCTTACCGGTGACCGAAGCGTAGGTACCTTCAGCGCCGAGGTTCAGGAAGTTCGGCGAGTAGTAAGCGTTACCGCCGAGCGAGAAGTAGTCGTTGAAGGTGTAGTTGAGCTTGGCATAACCCTCAAAGAAGCTCGCATCCTTCTTGGCGACGTTGCCGTTCGCGAGTGCCGACGAACCGACCGGGCAGAGAACGCCGCCGTTCTGAACGGTATCGATGCACTGGCCACCCGGATAACCGTAGTACCAGAAGCCGAAGTCGAACGCGGCGGCGCCGAAGGTCGGGCGGATACCAAAGTAGCCATCGAGCTCCATGGCGGCGCGGTTGGCGAAGGAGATGCTCTCACCGGCGACACCGGCGTACAGCTGAACGTCCTTAGTGATGTTGTAGCGCGGCTCGAAATAAGCGGCGACGGAGCCCTTCTGGCCGTTCGACTGCGTCACGCCGCGGAACACGTAGTTGCTCATGATCGCGCTGCCGAAGGCGATGTCCCAGGGATCGAAAGCGACGATCGGCGGCGCTTTCTTGTACATCTTGGCGGCCATGTCGGCGGCCGAAGCGGAGCTCACACCCACTGCCAGCATCGCCGCAACCGTGATCATAATTTTCTTCATGTTCTTCCCCATCGCATTTGAACCAATGCAGTGTCGTGCCCCTTGGACAGCGGTACTGCGAAACCCTGAACCTGACGCAACTCTGGGGCGCAATGGGAGGAACGAGAAGTTAAAAAAACTAGCAGTTGCCGACTTATTGGGCGTTCTGACGTTTCCGTGAGAGGATGTTCTTTGGTGTTGCACAATCACAACAGCTTTGAGCCGGCTCCACGCCGGGGAAAACGCGAATTGAAACATTCACCGCCCACCCCAAGCGGAGTTTCGGCACCGCTGAGGTTTAGCGATACTTTTTTTCACCGGAATCGACGCGCAAATGCCCGCATCGATTCGCTTACCGCGCGTATCCCCGGGCGCATCAATTATAACGGCACGCCCGATCAGCGCGACGTCCCACCTTGGCGGGGGAGGATTCGAGATGGCGACCTTCACGCGTTCCCCCTAACGCCGAAGGCCGCAACGGTGAACGTTGCGGCCTTCGGTCTTTAACCGGGTCGGCCCTTGAGGGGCCTAATGGGTGTCGTCGCGATCCAGCAGATCGGTCTCGTCGGGCGTGGCTTCGCCGCTGGAATGGCCCTCGACGGGGGTCGGATCGGGCTCTGGCTCGGACCAATCCGACGTCTCGGGTGGCAGTTCGGGCGCCGTCTGGGCAACCGGCTTTGGCTTGCGCGGCGCGCGCGGCTTCTTCGGCGGCTTGGGCGGCAGCGACACCGGCTCAAGCGTCGCGATCGGGGCAGCCGTGTTCATCAACTCTTCCGGCACGCTCACCGAGGGCGCCGCCGCCTTCTTGGCGCGGGCCTTTTTCACGACGGCCTTGGGGGCGGCCTTCTTCACCGCGGCCTTTTTCGGCGCAGCTTTCTTGGCAGCCTTTTTCACGGTTTTCTTGGCCGTCTTCTTGACGGCTTTCTTGACCGTCTTCTTGGCGACTTTCTTGCCAGCCTTCTTGGCCGGCGACTTCTTCGCGGCCTTCTTGGCCGCTTTCTTCACGGCTTTCTTCACGGCTTTCTTGGCCGACTTCTTGGCAACCTTCTTCGCGGACTTCTTGGGACCCTTCTTCACGGCCTTTGCCGCCATCAGAAGCTTCTTTTTGTTTTTCTTGTCCTTTTTGTCCTTCTTGGATTTTTTGTCTTTCGCCATGTGGTCCTCCTGTTGGGGCGCCGACCGGGAGCGATCCAGCGTTCGCATTGTCCTTCGACGCGGTCCGCGCCAGCGCGCGGCCTTGTTCGCTCAGTTCAATCCGGGACGGGGACCGCCAGTCGCCCAATCCAGAAGTTCGATCGTATGCACGACCGGCACGCCGGTGCCGCCGGCGATCTGAACCATGCAGCCGATGTTGCCGGCGGCGATGATATCGGGCTTGAGCATCGCGATATTGGCCACCTTGCGGTCGCGCAATCGGCTCGCAATGTCAGGCTGGAGAATGTTGTACGTGCCCGCCGACCCGCAACATAGATGGCCTTCCGGGATATCTTTCACCACGAATCCGCTCTTGGAAAGCAATTCTTTGGGCGCTTGCGTGATTTTCTGTCCGTGCTGCAGCGAGCACGCCGAGTGATAGGCGACGACGAGATTGCTACGCTCCTGCGGCGCAGGGAGATCGAGCCCGCTGACATATTCGCTGATATCCTTGGCGAGCGCCGATACTTTGGCCGCGGGGCCGGCGAATTCGGCGTCCTCGCGCAGCAGATATCCGTAGTCCTTGACCACCGTGCCGCAGCCCGACGTGGTCACCAGAATAGCGTCGAGCCCGCCGCGATCGGCCTCACCGAGCCAAACGCTGATATTGCCGCGCGCCCTGGCCAGCGCGTCGCCGTCGCGGCCGAGATGATGGGTCAGCGCCCCGCAGCATTGCTCGTCGCGGACCAGCACCACCTCGATTCCGTGCCGCGTCAGCAGTCGGATTGCCGCCTGGTTGATGCGTGGCGCCAGCACCTGCTGGGCACAGCCCTGCAGCAGCGCCACCCGGCCGCGCCGTGGCCCCTGCGCCGGAAACACGTTGCCGCCCTGCGGCGCTGGCGCCGGCAGCCGGGACGGCGCCAGCAGCAGCATGGCGCGGAGCCGACTCAGCAGATTTGGATTGGACTGGTTCCGGGTCGAGGGCAGCAGCGCCGCCAGCGGCCGGGCCAGCCGCGCCAGCACCATGCTGGCGCGAAACAACTTCGGCCGCGGCAACACCATCGCCAGCACCGACCGCAGCGCGCGCTCGGTGAATGGCCGTGTGTAGTCCTGTTCGATCTTGACCCGCGCCTGATCGACCAGATGCATGTAATTCACGCCGGACGGGCACGTGGTCATGCAGGCCAGGCACGAAAGGCAGCGGTCGACGTGCTTGACCACTTCCTTGGTCGGCTTCTGGTCCTTCTCCAGCATCTCCTTGATCAGGTAGATGCGACCGCGCGGACTATCGAGTTCGTCGCCGAGCAGCACATAGGTCGGGCACGTCGCGGTGCAGAAGCCGCAATGCACGCAGGCGCGCAGGATCTTGTCGGCCTCGGCAATGTCGGGATTGGCGAGTTGCGTCAGGGTAAATTCGGTTTTCATGTCGTCTGTCCACGCGCCATACGGCCGCGATTGAGAATGCTTTTCGGATCGAAACTGTTGCGCACCCGCTCGCCGAGCGCGGCAAGACCCGGGGCTTGCGGATGAAACACATCGACCATGCGCCGCACCTGCTCCGGCGCGCGGATCAGCGTGGCGTGGCCGCCGGCCGCATTGACCAGCCTGCGCAAGGGCGCAGCCTGCGCGTCGGCCGACGGCGGCAGCGCCGCCCAGATCAGCCCGCCGCCCCAGTCGTAGATCACCTCGCCTTGCGAAGCCTTGGCGATCTCCTGTCCGAGCTTGCCGCCCGAGGCAGGCGGACAGACGATGCGCCACACCGGCCACATTGCGCGCGGGCCGTTGGCCGCGAACGGCACGACATCGCGAATACCGGCCCACAAGGCGGCGGACACGCCGTCCTCGACGATCTCCGCCGTGCCGAACGAGGCCAACGTCGCCGCCAGCGACATGGCGCGATGCTTCGCCGACACCGTGATGCCCTCGAGCCGCAGCAACGTCACCGATTGATCGGGCTCGGCGATATCGCCGAGCGGCCCCTGCGTGGTGCGCAGCGCCGAGCCCGGCAAATGCGCCGCGCCCGACAGGTCGAACGGCGAGCCAAGCGCGGCGGTCATCGCTTTGTTCGCCTGGAGATCGTCGAGCCCGCGCAGCAGCAGCGTGCGCTCGCTCTCGGCCCGTGGCATCACCTTCAGCGTCACCTCGGTCATGACTGCCAGCGTGCCCCACGATCCAGCCAGCAGCTTGCACAGGTCGTAGCCGGTGACGTTTTTCACCACGCGGCCACCGGCCTTGAAGCTGTCGCCGAAGCCGGACACCGCATGCGCGCCGAGCAGATGATCGCGCGCGCCGCCGGCCTGAATCCGCCGCGGCCCGGCGAGCCCCGCCGCGATCATGCCGCCGATCGTGCCGACGTCCGGCGTGCCGAGTAGCTGCGAGGTGTTCATGGGCTCGAACGAGAACTGCTGGTTCTTGGAATCGACCAGCGACAGCACGTCGGCCATCGGCGCACCGGCCTGCACCGTGAGGATCAGCTCGTTGGGCTCATAGGACGTCACCGCATTCAGCGCGGAGAGATCGAGCACCGCATTGGTCGCCACGGGCTGGCCGACCATGCGCTTGGAGCCGTGACCGACGATCTCCAGCGGCTGCTCGCCGGCAATCGCCGCGCGCACCGCGGTCTCGACGTCCTGGGCGTCGCGTACTTTCAAAATATCCACGTCAATTTCTTCTTGTTGTTATCGAGGTCGCTAGTCGCCTCCCTCCCTCTTGCGGAGAGGGTCGGCCGGAGGCCGGGATGGGGGTGCCGCAAACTCATCATCAGAACCGCGGCAAATCCGGAAACGCCAGTTGGCCCGCATGCACATGCATGCGGCCAAGCTCTGCACACCGATGCAAGGTCGGAAACACCTTCCCCGGGTTCAGCAGCCCCTGCGCATCGAACGCACACTTGATCCGCTGCTGCTGGTTGAGGTCGATCTCGCTGAACATTTCCGGCATCAGGTCACGCTTCTCGATGCCGACGCCGTGCTCGCCGGTGAGCACGCCGCCGACCTCCACACACAGCCGCAAAATGTCGGCGCCGAAATCCTCCGCAAGCTGCAGCTCGCCGGGCTTGTTGGCGTCATACAGGATCAGCGGATGCAGATTGCCGTCACCGGCGTGAAACACGTTGGCGCAGCGCAGCGCGTATTTCTTTTCCATCTGCTGGATCGCCAAGAGGATGTCGGCCAGCCGCTTGCGTGGGATGGTCGAGTCCATGCACATGTAGTCGGGGCTGATGCGCCCGGACGCCGGGAACGCGTTCTTGCGGCCGCTCCAGAATCGCAGCCGCTCGGCTTCGTCGCGGCTGACGGCCAGCGCCGTGGCGCCGGCTGATTGCAGCACCGCGCTCATGCGGCCGATTTCTTCTTCGACTTCCTCGGGCGTGCCGTCGCTCTCGCACAGCAGGATCGCCTCGGCGCTGAGGTCGTAGCCGGCGTGCACGAAATCCTCCACGGCGGCGGTCATCGGCTTGTCCATCATCTCCAGTCCAGCGGGGATGATGCCGGCTGCGATCACGGCTGCGACGGCGTCGCCGGCTTTGCGCACGTCGTCGAAGCTGGCCATGATGCAGCGCGCCAGCTGCGGCTTGGGGGTGAGCTTGACCGTCACTTCGAGGGTGACCGCGAGCATGCCTTCGCTGCCGATTACGACCCCCAGCAAGTCGAGCCCCGCGCCATCGAGCGCGTCGCTGCCGAATTCAACGGCCTCGCCTTGCGCCGTGAAGCCGCGCACCTTGATCACGTTGTGCAGCGTCAGGCCGTATTTCAGGCAATGCACGCCGCCCGAGTTTTCGGCCACGTTGCCGCCGATGGTGCAGGCGATCTGGCTGGAGGGGTCGGGCGCGTAATACAGGCCCAGCGGCGCCGCGGCCTCGCTGATGGCGAGATTGCGCACGCCGCATTGCACCCGCGCCGTTCTGCTGGCCGCGTCCATCGAGAGGATGCGATTGAACTTGGCGAGCGACAGCGTCACGCCCAGTGTGTGAGGCATCGCGCCACCGGACAAGCCGGTGCCGGCGCCGCGCGCCACCACCGGAACATCGAGCGCATGGCAGGCGCGCAGCACGGCTTGGACCTGCGCCTCCGTTTCGGGCAGCGCCACCACCAGGGGCCGCTGGCGATAGGCCGTGAGGCCATCGCACTCGTAGGGCGTGGTTTCCTCGGCGTTCCAGATCAGCGCTTGTGGCGCAAGCAGCGGCTTGAGCGCGCGCACCACGGCCGCCTGGCGCTCGGCGCGCTGCACCTGGGTCATCTCCTGCGAGGCGTTGGTTGTCATGGCGGTTATTTGAAGATCACTGTCTTGTGGCCGTTCAGCAGCACCCGGTGCTCGCTGTGCCACTTGACGGCGCGTGCCAGCACCTGGCTTTCGGTGTCGCGGCCCATGGCCGTCAGGTCCTCCACCGTCTTGCTGTGATCGGCGCGGGCGACGTCCTGCTCGATGATCGGGCCCTCATCGAGATCGGCGGTGACGTAGTG
>NZ_JAQGJT010000099.1 GCF_028290495.1 Tardiphaga sp. | reverse complement strand
GGCACCGAAGGCGACAAGGTCACGAGCCGCATGATCCGCGACCGCCTGTTGCGCGAAGCCGAAGGCAATGGCGCGCTGCGCGTCACCGAATCGAAGGAAAAGGATTCGATGGAGGTTGCCGGCCGCGGCGAATTGCAGCTCGGCATTCTCATCGAGACCATGCGCCGCGAAGGCTTCGAACTGTCGGTGTCGCGCCCCAAGGTTCTGCTCCGCCGCAACGAGGCGGGCGAGCTGGAAGAGCCGATCGAAGAGGTCGTGATCGACGTCGACGAGGAGCATTCCGGAGTCGTCGTGCAGAAGATGAGCGAGCGCAAGGCCGAGATGATCGAGATGCGCCCGTCCGGCGGCCACCGCCTGCGCCTGGTGTTCTACGCGCCGACCCGCGGCCTGATCGGCTATCAGGGCGAATTGTTGACCGACACCCGCGGCACCGCGATCATGAACCGGCTGTTTCATGGTTACGCCAACTACAAGGGCGACATCCAGGGCCGCCGCAACGGCGTCCTGATTTCCAACGACCAGGGCGAAGCGGTGGCTTACGCGATGTTCAAGCTGGAAGATCGCGGCCCGATGATGATCGAGCCGGGCTGGAAGGTCTACAAGGGCATGATCATCGGCGAGCACACCCGCGAGAACGATCTCGAACTGAATGTTCTCAAGGGCAAGCAGCTGTCGAACATCCGCACCACGTCGAAGGACGAAGCCGTTCGCCTGACCCCGCCGATTCGTATGACGCTGGAAAAGGCGCTGGCCTACATCGAGGGCGACGAGCTGGTCGAGATCACCCCGAAGTCGATCCGCCTGCGCAAGAAGCATCTCGACGCTGCCGACCGCAAGCGCGCCGAAAAGACCAAGGAAGTGGTGGCGTAAGCCACGACGCCTCGACCACCTGATACTGAAATGCCCGGCTCGCGCCGGGCATTTTTGGTTTCGTATGTCATTCCGGGGCGCGAGGGCGCAGCCCGAGCGAAACCGGAATCCCGAGGTGTGACTCATTTCGAGGTTCCGGGTTCGCGCATCGTCGCCGTTGGCGACGCCACACGCCCCGGAATGACAGCACGCGGCTAAGCCTTCGGCGCGCCCGCCTGCTGCATCGGATCGGCCTTGGCGAAAGCCTCCATCGCCTCGCAGCGCGCCATGATGCGATCGATGGTGGGCAGCGGTGGCAGCGCCAGTTTGTTGACCCGCGCCAGCACGGTGATGCTGCCGAGGCAGATGTCTGCGATCGTTACCGCGTCGCCGTGGCAGAACGCCCCGGTGGCGGCCTCGCTGGACAGCCGCCGCTCCACCGCGGCGAGGCCGGTGCCGAACCAGTGCGTCATCCAGGCCTTGACCGCAGCCTGATCGAATCCGCCGACCTCCGTCAGGTATTTCCGCACCCGTGGCACGATCAGCGGATGGGTGTCTGCGGCCAGCATCTGGGCAATCGACCGGACGCGGGCGCGTCCGCGGGGATCCGCCGGCAGCAGCGGCGGCGCGGGGTGCGTCTCGTCGATGAATTCGAGGATCGCCAGCGATTCCGTCATCGGTGGCTGGCCACTCTCGATCAGCGCCGGGATGGCGCCCAGCGGATTGATCGCCAGGAAATCCGCACTGAGCTGCTCGCCTTTGTCGAGGTTGATATCGTGCTCACGGGCGGTCAGGCCCTTCAGGTTGAGCGCCACCCGGACCCGGTAGGTCGCCGATGTCCGCCAGAAGCCATAGAGTTCGAAATCGGTGTTGTCGGCCATTGGAACGATCTTTCCCGAGGTTGTCTTGATAATGGCTGAAACGTCGTCGCAGCTTGAATAATTCAGGCAAGACGATATCCAGCTGTCACGACACTTGCGCGTGAGCGCGCGCGATCTTTCGAATGATGCCATCCCGGCGCCTTGCCGCAAAGCCGAACACGCGATGACAAACCTGCCTTCCGAGATTGATGTCGCCATCATTGGCGCCGGCGCCGCCGGTCTCGGCGCAGCCCGCGCGCTGGAGAATTCCGGTCTGTCGGTGATCGTGCTGGAAGCCCGCGACCGGATCGGCGGCCGCGCGCGCACCGTGATGGCCGCGCCCGGAATCCCGTTCGACATGGGGTGTGGCTGGCTGCATTCCGCGGACCAGAATTCCTTTGTGGCGATCGCCGGCAGGCTTGGTGTCGAGATCGACAAGACGCGCGCGCCGTGGCGCCAGCAGAGCTATGACCGCTCGTTTTCGAAGGACGACCGCGCCAGCTTTTTCGCCGCATCGGACGCGTTCTACGAGCGCGCCGAGCGCGCCGCCGAACACGGACCGGATGCGCCGGCCAGCACGTGCCTCGAGCCCGGCAACCGCTGGAATCCGATGCTCGACGCCATCAGCACCTATATCAACGGCGTCGAACTCGACCATGTCTCGCTGCACGACATGGACGCCTATGAAAACACCGAGGTGAACTGGCGCCTGCCGTCCGGCTATGGCGCGCTGATCGCAGCCTATGGCGCGCCGTGCCCGGTATCGCTGAACACGGAAGTCAGCGTGATCGATCACTCCGGCCCGCGCGTGAAGATCGTAACGTCGAAGGGCACGCTGAGCGCGGCGAAAGTCATTGTCACCGTGCCGAGCAACTTGATCGCCGGCGAAGCCATCCGCTTTGATCCACCCTTGCCGGGCAAGGTCGATGCCGCGCTTGGCCTGCCGCTCGGCGCCAACAACAAGGTGATGCTGGCGCTTTCCGGCGACGATGATCTGCCGAAGGATGCCGGCCTGCGCGGCGCGGCCACGCAAAGCGGCGTCGGCAGCTTCCATCTGCGTCCGTTCGGTCGCCCCTGCATCGAAGGCTTTTACGGCGGCGCGTTCGCGCGCGAACTCGAAGACGCCGGTGACGGCGCGCTGTCGGCGCAGGCGATCGACGAAGTCGTGGCGCTGCTCGGCTCGAACTACCGCAGCCGGCTCACGCCGCTGGTCGAAACCCGCTGGGTCCACGACAGCTTTTCGCAAGGCGCCTATTCCGCCGCCAAACCCGGCCACGCCGCGGCACGCGCGATGCTGGCCGCGCCGGTCGACGGCCGGCTGTTCTTCGCGGGCGAGGCGACATCCCCGCACTTCTTCTCGACGGCGCATGGCGCGCGGGATTCGGGAGAGCGGGCGGCGGGGGAGGTCATCGCAGCGCGCACGCGAACGAAAGTGTAGTTCAGCTACTCGATCACTCGCGCGCGCATCTTCGCATCCGGCACCACGCAAACATCACTCCGCCCAAAAATCCGGTAGCGGTTTTTTGCGATCAAACCATAGACGGGATCGCGCAAACCTTTCGGCAGTGCGTGGAGTACGCGTACCCAGCCCCAGCCCGGCAGTTGCGACAGCACAGTCAGTGCGCCGTCGGATTTGAAGTGCGCGACGCCGCGGTGGATCACGGCGTTGGTGTCGGGATCGGCGGCGTCGATACCAAGGTGGTCGGCCAAGCGAGCGCCGTAGCCGGATTGAATCGCGGTGAAGCGGAAGCGGCCGTTGTCGCGGGCGGCGATGAAACGGATCCAGTGCGAGCAGAACAGGCAGACGCCGTCATAGAGGATCACGTCGTCGTCAGGCCATGGATCGGTCACGGTCGGTCCCGGTGTCATCGGCAGGGAGATCCTGTGCAGCGCTCTCCAAAGCGGTAGTCGGAATCCTGCAGCCGCGCCAGCCGTCCGTCATATGGAATGATCACGACCTCGATGCCGCGAATCACTTGCTCGAAGAGCGCAGCCGTTCGCTTGCATGACAGCGGCCGGACTCGCGTTTGGACACATCATCCGGCCGAAAATCGGACAAGGTTGTCCGCCGCCGTCGCGGCTGTATTTTTTTGAAACACCTTGCGCTGCCCACTGATGCGAAAAATCCACACGTTAACCCATAATTAACGATACACCTTGAACAGCGCGCGCTGAGTTGCTTTGATTGCGTCATGAGCACAATCCTGATCGAGGTTCGACCGGCCAAGGCTGCGGATGCTTCCGCGGTGGCCTCCACGCATGATGAAGCCTGGCGTTCGGCCTATCAGGGCCTGATCCCCGGCCCGGAGCTGGAGAAGCTGATCAACCGCCGCGGCCCGCAATGGTGGGATTCGGCGATCCGCAAGGGTAGCCGCGTGAGCGTGTTGTGCTTCGGAGACAAGGTCGCCGGTTATGCCAATTACGGTCGCAACCGCGCCCGCAGCCTGCAGTTCGAAGGCGAGATCTACGAGCTTTACCTGCGTCCGGAATTCCAGGGCCTTGGCTTCGGTCGCCGGCTTTTCGCTTCCGCCAAGCGCGATCTGGCGCAGAGCGGGCTGAAGAGCATGGTGATCTGGGCGCTGTCGGACAATGAGGGCGCCACCGAGTTTTACCGCGCGCTCGGTGGCCGCATGGTCGCCCGTTCCTCGGAGCGTTTCGGGCCGAAGTCGCTCGACAAGGTGGCCTTCGCCTGGACCAATTGATTGGCGGGACGCGTCGATATCCGGTAGACGATGGCCGGATTCAATCGTTCGTCTGCCACACTCAACATTCTGGAGTTTCCGATGCTCATTGACGCAATCAAGCTTGGCGTCAACCCGCCCCATGAAGTCAACGTGGTCATCGAAGTGCCGGTCGGCGGTGAGCCTATCAAATACGAGATGGACAAGGACTCCGGCGCGCTGATGGTCGACCGCTTCCTCTACACGCCGATGCGCTACCCCGGTAACTACGGCTTCATTCCGCACACCCTCTCCGGCGACGGCGATCCGTGCGACGTGCTGGTCGCCAACACCCGCGCCATCGTGCCCGGCGCGGTGATGAGCGTGCGCCCGGTCGGCGTGCTGCTGATGGAAGATGAGGGCGGCCAGGACGAGAAGATCATCGCGGTGCCCAGCTCGAAGCTGACGCAGCGCTACGACAAGGTGAAGAACTACAGCGATCTGCCGGAAATCACGCTGCAGCAGATCCAGCACTTCTTCGAGCACTACAAGGATCTCGAGCCCGGCAAGTGGGTCAAGGTGGTGCGCTGGGGCGATGCCGCCGATGCCCACCGCCTGATCCTCGAGGGCGTAGAGCGCGCCAAGGCAGCGAAGTCCGCAAAGGCTTAAGCGCTTTCGAGCGACGTCGATACCGGTCGCGTTGAGAAGCGCGCCTGACCGAAAATACAGAGCCCGTTTCGATCGATCGGAACGGGCTCTGGCACGTCCGACGGAGGCCGCGGGCCTTCGTCATTCATCAGCGCGAGGGCCTAGCTTCGATGCGCCGGTTGATCCGCCTGATCCGAAATGTGGTCGTGCTGGCGCTTTTGGCGCTTGGCATCGTTGCCGGCGTGCTTCTGTTCAACGTCTACACGCACGGCTCGCGGCAATTGCAGGTCGCGGCCCTTCCGCGCCTGGCGCTCGATGAAGCCGCCGCCGCGGCGCGCCTTGGTGACGCGATCCGCTTCCGCACCATTGCGGACATCGCCGATCCCGATCACTCCGCCGACGCCTTTCGCGGCCTGCAGGCGCACATTGCCGCCAGCTTTCCGGCGTTCCATGCGGCCACCAGCCGCGAAACGGTGGGTGGCTACAGCCTGCTTTATACGTGGCAGGGCTCCGATCCCGCGGCGAAGCCGATGGCCGTGCTGGCCCACCAGGATGTCGTGCCGGTCGCGCCGGGCACCGAGAAGGATTGGCAGCATCCGCCGTTCGACGGGGTGGTCAGCGACGGCTTCATCTGGGGGCGCGGCTCCTGGGACGACAAGGGCAACCTCTATGCGATTCTGGAGGCGGCCGAGGCGCTCGCCAAAGACGGTTTCCGGCCCAGGCGCACCATCTACTTCGCGTTCGGTCATGATGAGGAAGTCACGGGCATGCGCGGGGCCAGCGCGATCGCCGCTCTCTTGGCCGCGCGGGGCGTCCGGCTCGATTTCGTCCTCGATGAAGGTCTGATCATTACGGAAGGAATTCTGAAGGGGCTGAACCGGCCCGCGGCATTGATCGGCGTCGCCGAGAAGGGCTACGCGACGTTCTCCCTGAAAGCGCAGGCGACGCCCGGCCATTCCTCGATGCCGCCGCGAGATACCGCTATCGGGATGCTGAGTGCGGCGCTGGTCCGGCTTGAGGACAGTCGGCTGCCGATGCGGATTCCGCCCACCGTCGGCGAGATGTTCGACACGCTGGCGCCGGAGATGAACGCCTTCAACCGCGTGGTACTGTCGAATCTGTGGCTGTTCAGGCCGCTGCTGCTGCGCGAATTCGAGAAGACCGGGCCGACCGAGGCGACCGTGCGCACCACGACGGCGCTGACCATCTTCAATGCCGGCGACAAGGACAACGTGCTGCCGGGCCACGCCGAGGCGACGGTCAACTTTCGCCTGCTGCCGGGCGACACCCAGGCTGGTGTCGTCGACCACATGCGTCGCGCGGTGAACAACGAGCGCATTGTGATCGCTGCTGCGCCGGGCAATACCGATCCGCCGCCGGCGACGGCTACATCCACGCCGTCTTACCGCGCGCTGAGCCAGACCATTCGTGAAGTCTTTCCGGATGCGGTCGTAGCACCCGGCCTGATGGTGGCCGCCACCGATTCACGGCAATACGTGGAAATTGCCGACAATATCTTCCGCTTCTCGCCGGTGCGCGCTACCGCGGAAGACCTCAAGCGCTTTCATGGCAGCAACGAACGGCTCAGCGTCGCGAATTACGGCGACATGATCCGGTTCTATCGAAGGCTGCTGGAGAACACGGCGAACTGACTTCAATCTGCCCCTGCATTTTCGCGTGGGGAGAAGAAGCTACACCGACGGTCTGGCCAGCCCGTGGATCGCACAGGCCGCGCGCAGCGTATTGACCAGCAGGCAGGCGACCGTCATCTGGCCTACGCCGCCCGGCACCGGGGTAATCGCGCCCGCCACTTCCAGCGCTTCCGAATAAGCGACATCGCCGACGAGCTTCGTCTTGCCGTCCTCGGCGGGCAGCCGGTTGATGCCGACATCGATCACCGTGGCGCCGGGCTTGAGCCAGTTGCCGCGCACCATCTCCGGCCGGCCGACCGCGGCATAGACCAGGTCGGCTTGCGCGCAGAGCTTCGCCAGATCGCGCGAGCGCGAGTGCGCAATCGTCACCGTGGCGTTTTCGTTCAGCAGCAATTGCACCAGCGGACGGCCAACCAGGTTGGAGCGACCGATCACGATGGCGTTCATGCCCTCCAGCGATGGATGCACTGTCTTGGTCAGGATAATGCAGCCGAGCGGCGTGCAGGGCGACAGCGCCGGCAGCCCGCCGGCGAGACGCCCGGCGTTGTTCGGATGCAGGCCGTCGACATCCTTGGCGGGGTCGATCGCATTGACCACGGCGTCGGTGTCGAGCCCCTTCGGCAGCGGCAGCTGTACCAGGATGCCGTGAACCGCCGGGTCGGCGTTGAGTTTGGCCACCAGCGCCAGCAGATCCGCCTGCGCGACATTGGCCGGCAGCCGGTGCTCGAAGGACGACATGCCGGCGGCCTGGGTCTGCTTGTGCTTGCTTCGGACATAGACCTCGCTGGCCGGATCGCTGCCGACCAGCACCACCGCCAGGCCCGGCGTCAGGCCGTGGTCGCGCTGTACGCGCGCGACTTCGCCGGCGACGCGCCCGCGCAGTTCGGCGGCAATGATCTTTCCATCGATGATGCGGGCGGTCATGTCGGATCCTGTTCGCTGGCTTTTTCGGACTTTGCTGCTGTGATACTGCGCAGCAATTCGCCGAGTTTCCTGGGGTCGCCGTCGACGGCGATCTGTTTCTGCCTTGACGTGATGCCGGACAATACCCGGACGTCGCGCTTGCGCACGCCGAGAGCCTTGGCGAGCAGCTCGATGACGGCGCGGTTGGCTTCGCCGCCCTCGGCGATAGCGCGGACCCGCACCTTCACCACGCTGCGGCCGTCGGCCAAGGTCTCGGTCCCGTCGATGTCATCGCGCCCGCCGCGCGGTGTCACGCGCAGCGCGATGCTGATCCCGCCGGTGGAGTAGCGCCAGGGATCACGTAAAGCATCGGCCACGCGAGGGATCAGTAGACGTTCGGGTAGATATAATAGGTGATGACGCGCTGCAGGAACATGATGATCAGGATCAGCACGATCGGCGAGATGTCCAACCCGCCCAGACTGGGAAGCGCGCGCCGGATCGGTCCCAGTACCGGCTCGGTGATGCGGAGCAGGAACTCGGCAATCGCCGCGACGAACTGGTTACGGGTGTTCACCACGTTGAAGGCGATCAGCCAGGACAGGATCGCCGAGGCAATCAGCAGCCAGACGTAGAGATCGAGGATGATCAGTACGATATCGAGAATGGCACGCATGGCGGGGAGGACTCGCGGGTTTGGTCGCGGATTCGACTACCCGCTAAATATCGTCTTGGCCCCCTGCAAACAAGGGAACCCCGCAGCAAAAGCGCCGTGAAATCGGATGGTCTCGGTCGTTCTTGACTTGCCGTTAACAGGGATTGTAAATGGCGGCGATTGCAGACCGCACCGCAAGGTCGGTCCGCATCGGGGCCATAGCTCAGCTGGGAGAGCGCGTCGTTCGCAATGACGAGGTCGGCGGTTCGATCCCGCCTGGCTCCACCATCCCCTCGCTTGCTTCGCAATCCCTGGGGACAGGAAAGCCTCGGGGATCAGCAGGTAACTCCGGTTTTCCAGAAGCGAATCAAGCCAAGGATACATGGCGCAAAGCGCTCAGACGGAGCGGCGGTGTTCAACGGCCGTCGCCCTCCGACCGACGTCCGCTCACATCCTGCGCAACTGTAACCTCGCCACCGCCCCCGCCACGAACCCGCGCGGGAAGAAGCGCAGCAGGAACGGAACGATCTTGATGCCCAGTCCCGGCAGCACGATGCGCTTGTTGGCCATCAGCCCGCGATAGCCGGCTGCGGCGACGTCGGCGGCGGACACGTTGAGGATCGCCGAATCCATCCCCGGCTCGAAGCCGGCGCGCTGCTGGAATTCCGATGGCACCGGACCCGGGCAAAGCGCGGTAACCCGCACGCCCTTGTCACTGAGCTCCTGGTGCAGCGCTTCGGTGAAGTGCAGCACATACGCCTTGCTGGCGTAATACACCGCCATGCCCGGCCCCGCCAGAAAGCCGGCAATCGAGCTGACATTGAGGATGCCGCCCTTGTTACGGATGATGCTTTCGGTGAAGCGCAGCGACAGGTCGGTCAGCATCCGGACATTGACGTCGAGCATACCGAGCTGCTGGTCGCGGTCCATCTCGACGGCGCGGCCGAACATGCCGAAGCCGGCGTTATTGACGATGTAATCTACTTCGACGCCGGCCTCGGCCAGTGCCGCCGCAATCTGATCGCCGGCACCGCGCGCTGCGAGATCGCAGGGGATGATGATCGGCGCGGCGTGGCCGTTGGCGACGAACTCGCCAGCCAGTGCCTGCAACCGCTCGGCGCGGCGCGCGACCAGCGCCAGTCTATGGCCATTCGACGCGAAGACCCGGGCCAGTTCGGCGCCGATTCCCGCCGAAGCGCCGGTTATCAACGTCACACGCTCAGTCACAATGCGATGCTCTTGCCATCATGGTCACGGGAGTGCGATTTGGAAACTACAACTCTTTTAATATAGGGATACCAGTTATCCGCAAGCGCGAAGCCGCATCGGACTACCAATGCTGCCAGGTCAGGCTGATGCATCCGAGGTCGCCGCCCCGCTTGCGCTGCGTCGCTTCAGTTCGATGCGGTCGCGCGATGACACGCCGAGCAGGTCGGCCGCGCGCCACACCACGTTCTCCTCGAATTCGGAAACCTTGCCGTCGGCATAGACCAGTTCCCACATCATCTCGATGATGCGGATCCGGCCGGCCTCGTCGACCGCGCGCATGATCACGCTGGTGAAGTGATACAGATCGACCGCGTCGCCCTCGACCAAAGTCGCGGCGGCGATCAATTTGTCGGCTGTGCCGGGGTCGAGCCCGAAGCGGCTCTCGATCAGGCTGTGCAGTTTGGTCTTCTCGATCGCGGTCGGTTCGCCGTCGAGCGAGACCACGTGGACCATCAGCGCGGTGGCGGCGAGGCGATAGCCGGTATCGTCGAACTGCTGGGCCTGCGCGCCCGGCGAGACGACGTCGGCAATGAAATCGCGCAATTTATCAAACATCAAACTGTCCCGTCTGGAAAACACGCCACCTTTGTGGCGCGAAAACGCAACGCGTGCAATGCAACCGGGTTCCTTCCGGCGGTATTACCATTCGGCAATGCCTGCGGCACAGCGCTTCAGGGAATTTCGTAGACCACGACCTTGTCGGCGATGCCGCGCAAGGCGGCCTGTTTTTCGATCGGGACGATGTCCGCCTTGCGCAGCATCTCGTCCACCGCCTGCGCCGAGCGCACTGTGCCGGTGACGTGGATCGCCTGCGCGTTCGAGACGCCCTGCACCCTCGCCGCGATATTGACGGTCTGACCGAAGTAATCCTGCCGCTCGTTCAGCATTACCGCCAGGCACGGCCCCTCATGGATGCCGATCTTGACCATCAGATCGCGCGTGCCGCGTTCGGCGTTGAGCTGATCCATCGCGGCGCGCATCCGCAGGCCGGCGGCCAACGCCTGCTCGGGCCGTGTGAAGGTCGCCATCACGGCGTCGCCGATGGTCTTCACCACAGCGCCGGCTTCCGAGGAGATGATCTCCAGAAGCGCGTGAAAATGCGCGCGCACCAGATCGAAGGCGGCGAGGTCGCCGACGCGCTCATAGAGCGCGGTGGAGCCTTTGAGGTCGGTGAACAGGAAGGTCAGGGAGGTGATCTTCAGCCGCTGGTCGATGGTAAGATTGTCCGCCTTGTAGACGTCACGGAATGTCTGGTTGGTCAGGATCCGCTTTGCGGTCAGGAACGGCTTGCGCTTGCCGATCAGATGATGGAGCGCGTCGGCGGCGACGAATACCGAGGGCAGGACGCGCACTTCGGTCTGGTTGTCGAGCGACAGCCGCAACGGGCCGGGACGCAACGTGATTGTTCCGGTCGGCGCCTGCACCCGGTTGTAGATCAGCGAGAGCTGCTGCCGCTCGCGGGTCGGCTCGCCCTGAACGTCGATGAACTGCGCCGCATGGGTCACGGGTTCGAAGACGATAATGAACTGCTTCGGCAGTTGCAGCGACAGCGACGCCTTCTCGTGCGAAGGCAATTCGATCGCGTCCAGCACAACCTCTTCGGACAGCTCGGCAAACGACTCCTTGTTGAAATCGACACCGGAGCTCCAGAATATCTGCTTGAAATATTCCCAGATCGGCAGCGAGTTCGGATCATGGGCCGCGATCCGCCGCACCCGCGGACTTACCGTGAAGGCGACCTCGACCTGTTCGTCCACCGACGCCTCGTAACCGCAGGCGCACAGCCCGCAATGATAGTCATCGTGGCGCAGTGATTTCAGGGTGGAATGGGCGTCGAGCACGCCGCTGCAGCCGGGGCAGAGTACGTTCCAAGTGAGTTCGAACAGGCCGAGACGCGAGGCATGAAGGAACCCCGAAATCACCCGCTCTTCGTTCAATCCGCGGTGTGCTGCGAAATCCAGCACATTGATGCGGTTGAGTTCGTGGTCTTCACCCTTGTCGATCAGGTTCTCGATGGCTTCAACGACCAGCGGATCGGCTGTCTGTCTGAGCACGGATAGCTGGGCGTGTGTATCGCTCATGCACGAAGTCTAGAACGAATCAGGCCGGCCTCCAAGCAGGCCGCGGCTTCACCTCTGCGCGATCCGGAACATCGGCGAGTGGTCCGGCTGCGTCGTGACGATGCCGACCGGCAGCACCGGGGAGGTCTCCATGAGTTCGACGCGGAACGCGCCGATAAGCTTCGCCAGCGCCAGCGTCGCCTCGACCAGCGCGAAATGCGCGCCGATGCAGACACGGGCGCCAACGCCGAACGGCAGATAGGCGTAGCGGTCCGGCGGCGGCGCGCCGGGCAGGAAGCGTTCCGGCAGGAAGGCGTTGGGCTGTTCCCAGAGCTTTTCGTGCCGGTGCAGCAGCCACGGCGCGATCAGGACGACGTCGTTCTTCACGACGTTCTCTCCGCCGAGCCTGTCCGGTCCGGCCGCCGCGCGTGCGATCAGGAATGCCGGCGGATACAGCCGCATCGTCTCGTCGATCACCGCCCGGGTGAATTTCAGCCGGTCGATATCGAGCGTGCCGGTATCAGCCGCCTTGGCTTCTGCGGCGACGCGCGCCTGCGTGTCGGGATCGAGCGCCAGCAGATACAGCCCCCAGAACAAAGCCGTTGCGGTGGTCTCGTGGCCGGCGAGGATCATCGTCGCCACCTGATCGCCGAGCTGCGCGTCGGAGAAGGCGTCGCCGGTCTCCGGGTCGCGCGCCGCGACCATCAGGTCGAACAGGTCGCGCGGCGGCGCGCCGTCCAGCTTGCCGGCGGCGCGGCGTTCGGCAATCAGCATGGCGACGAAGCGGGTCCAGCGCTTGCGGAAGAAGTGGCGCGCAATGTCCTGCGGCGTCGGCCAGCCCAGCGGCAGCAGCAGGTCGAGGACATGCGGTCGCGCCAGATTCTGGCCGTACTCGATCACGAAGCCGCGTAACGCGCGGCCGTGGCGCGCCATGCCGTAGGAAAACATCGTGCGGCCGGCGATCTCCAGCGTCATCCGCTGCAGCACCTCGCGCAGGTCGACGGCGCCGGTGGCGTGGCCCAATTCGGCCAGCGTTTCCTCGATCGCCGACATCATGTGCGGCACCAGCGTGGTCACCGCGCGCGGCGTGAAGGCCGGTGCCAGCGTGCGGCGCTGGTGCTTCCAGCTGCGCCCCTCCGCCAGCAGCAGGCCTTCGCCGAGCATCGGCCGGAGCACGCGGATGCCGGCCGCGGTGCGGGTGTAGTTCTCGTAATTGTCGACCAGCACATGGCGGATATCGTCGGGCGCGTTCAGGATGAAACTGGCATGGCCGAAGAAGCGGCCCTTGACGATGTCCTCTTCATAGGCGCGCTGGCCCCAGGTGCCGATCACGCTTCTGCGCATCAAGGCCATCCGGCCGAACGGCCCCATGCCCTCGGCCGCGCGCGGCGGTGACGGCGGCACCAGAGGGGCGCGCAGGGCGAAGATATCGTTGCTTTCGGCGATGCTCATGGGATGCTCCCGGAGAGAGAGTGGAGCGGCCAATCCGGGCGCCATGATGGCGCGGCGCGCCGTCTCCCGGCAAGGTGTCGCCTGCAAATTATAGCATGCCCCCACGGCGTCGCTGGTACTGGACAGCCCGTGAGATTCGCAGGCATCACAAGGATATCACCGGCGGATCGCTCGCGCGCCGACAGTGCTTTGCAGATAGCGGCAGGGAATGATGACGCCAGTGCTGAAATCACCAAGGTTTGCCGCCGACAGTATTGCGGCGCCGCTGGGCATTGTGGTGTTTCGCCGGATCTGGCTGGCCAGTCTGCTGTCCAACCTCGGCCTGATGATCCAGAGCGTCGGCGCGGCCTGGGCGATGACCCAGATGACGGCCACCGCCGACAAGGTTGCGCTGGTGCAGACCGCCTTGATGCTGCCGATCATGCTGATCTCGATGCCGGCCGGTGCGGTCGCGGACATGTATGACCGCCGCGTCGTGTCGCTGGTCTCGCTGGTGCTGTCGCTGGTCGGCGCATCCATCCTGACGACGCTGACCTGGCTCGGGCTGGTGACGCCGAACATCCTGTTGGCGTTCTGCTTCGTGATCGGCAGCGGTATGGCGCTGTTCGGCCCGGCCTGGCAGTCCTCGGTAGGCGAACAGGTGCCCCCGGGTGTTCTGCCTTCGGCGGTGGCGCTGAACGGTATCAGCTACAATATCGCGCGCAGCTTCGGCCCGGCGATCGGCGGCATCGTGGTGGCCACTGCCGGTGCGGTCGCGGCTTTCGCGGCCAATGCGGTGCTGTACATCCCGCTGCTGGTGGTGCTGTTCCTGTGGCGGCGCAATACCGAAGTATCGCGGTTGCCGCGCGAGCGGCTCAGCCGCGCCATCGTCTCGGGCGTGCGCTACATCGCCAATTCGCCGTCGATCCGCATCGTGCTCACGCGCACCTTGATCACCGGCATCTGCGGCGGCTCGGTGTCGGCGCTGATGCCGCTGGTGGCGCGCGACCTGCTGCATGGCGGCGCGCAGACCTACGGCATCATGCTCGGCGCCTTCGGCATGGGTGCGGTGGTCGGCGCGCTCAATATTGGTCATGTCCGCAAGCATCTCGGCGGCGAGGCCTCGATCCGCGCCTGCGCGCTGATCATGGGCGCTGCCATCGCCGTCATCGCGGTGAGCCGTGAGCCGGTGCTGACCGCCGCGGCTCTGGTGGTTGCGGGCTCGGTATGGATGCTGGCGATCGCGCTGTTCAATATAGGCGTGCAGCTGTCGGCGCCGCGCTGGGTCGCCGGCCGTTCGCTCGCCGCGTTCCAGGCAGCGATCGCCGGCGGCATCGCCATCGGCAGCTGGGGCTGGGGCTGGCTCACCGACAGCGTCGGCGTCGAGATGGCGCTGCTGGTTTCGGGGGCGGCGATGTTCCTGTCGCCGCTGTTCGGCCTGTGGCTGAAAATGCCGCCGATCGGTGCGCGCGACGAGGATGCTGGCATGCTCGCCGATCCCGAAGTGCAATTGCCGTTGACCGGGCGCAGCGGGCCGCTGGTGGTGGAAATCGAGTACCGTGTCGATCAGGACAGCGCGCGCGCCTTCCACGGCGTGATGCAGGACGTCCAGCTCTCAAGGCAGCGCAACGGCGCCTATGGCTGGTCGATCGCGCGCGATATTGCCGACCCCGAACTGTGGACCGAGCGCTATCATTGCCCGACCTGGCTCGACTTCCTGCGGCAGCGCAACCGTTCGACGCAGTCCGAGCGTGCGTTGTACCAGCGTGCCGTGGACTATCATCTGGGTCCGGATCCGGTCCGCGTCCGCCGCATGCTGGAACGGCCGTTCGGCTCGGTACGCTGGAAAGACGATACGCCGGATCGCGCCGCCAGCGAGGTGCTGCCGGTGTCGACGTCTATTGGCCCCAGCGGCTGATTACTGGCCGTTATCCGCCAGCACCTTGGCGCAGGCCTTGCCGAGCTTGGCGCGGTGTTCCTTGAGGCAGCCGAGGACGACCATGTCGCCGTCATTCATCTTGGCGCGACAGAAACGCGACACGTCGCGCGCGCAGGCCGACTGGTTGTTCTGCTGGGCCGATGCCGCAGATGCGAAAAGCAGTATTGGAATCATCAGTGCAAATCTGATCATGGGATGTATCCGGTCGACGATGCAATCCAGGGATAATGCACGACGTGGGGTTTCGTTGCTACTATTGGAGTGCTCTCGCCCCGAGACGTTCATCTTCTCCCCAGACTCTCCCTCATCCTGAGGAGCGGTCACCTTCGACCGCGTCTCCAGCGAATGGCAAGGCCATTCGCTCGGGATGGACGACAATCGCGTCATGGTTCGAGACGCGCGCCAACAAGCGCACTCCTCACCATGAGGACGGAGGCTCAGACCGGGGCGACGCCGATCACGAGGTCGTCGCGGTGGATCATTTCGGCGCGGCCGGTGATGCCCAGAATGCGCATCACGTCGGGCGAGGAGTGGCCCTTGATCTGCTCGGCATGCTCGATGTCATAGGCCACAAGCCCGCGGCCGATCTCCTGCGTATCGGGGCCGCGCACCACCACGGCGTCGCCGCGCGCGAACTGGCCCTCGACGCGGGTCACGCCGGCCGGCAGCAGGCTCTTGCCGGCGCGCAGCGCGGTGACAGCGCCGGCGTCGATCGTCAGCGTGCCCTTCGGCTCCAGCGAGCCTGCGATCCAGCGCTTTCGCGCGGTGACGGGATTGGCGGGGGTGAGAAACCATGTGCAACGCCCGCCATCGGCGATCGCCTGCAGGGGATGCGCGATCTTGCCCGACGCGATCAGCATATGCGTGCCGGCGGTGGTCGCGATCTTGGCGGCCTCGATCTTGGTGTACATGCCGCCGCGCGACAGTTCGGATTCCGCGGCGCCCGCCATCGCCTCGATTTCGGCCGTGACGGATTCGACCACGGGAATCAGCTTCGCATCGGGATTGGCGCCGGGCGGCGCGGTGTAGAGCCCGTCGATGTCCGACAGCAGCACCAGCAGATCGGCCGACGCCATGGTCGCGACGCGCGCGGCGAGGCGGTCATTGTCGCCATAACGGATTTCGTTGGTGGCGACCGTATCGTTCTCGTTGATAACCGGCACCACCTGCCATTCCAGCAGCTTGGCAATGGTCGAGCGCGCGTTGAGATAGCGGCGGCGCTCCTCGGTGTCCTGCAACGTCACCAGAATCTGGCCGGCGCCGATGCCGTGATGGCCCAGCACTTCCGACCAGATCCGCGCCAGCGCGATCTGCCCCACGGCGGCGGCGGCCTGGCTCTCCTCAAGCTTCAGCGCGCCGCGCGGCAGTTTCAGTTTGCTCCGCCCCAGCGCGATCGACCCGGACGACACGACGAGCACGTCGCAGCCATCGGCGTGCAATTTCGCGATGTCCGCCGCCAGCGCCGTCAGCCAAGCCGACTTCACCTCGCCCTTGGCCGAATCGATCAGCAGCGACGAGCCGACCTTGATGACGATACGGCGGAAGTTCTTCAGCTCGGGACACGACATGGCAGGCTTCGGCGACAGTGTTGCGGGGAGGGGATCAGGTCGTCAGAGGCGCCCACGGTGCGGATGCCCCGGCGGCCTTGGCCTTGTCGGACACCGGCGCTTCGCCGATCTCCGCGACCAGTGCGCGCAGCGCTTCCTTGACGCCTTCGCCGGTGGCGCCGGCCAGCAAAAGCGGCGTCTTCTTCGAGGCGCGCTTCAGCCGGTCCTTCTGCTGCTTGAGCTGCTCCGGCGTCACCGCATCGATCTTGTTGAGGGCGACGATCTCGACCTTGTTGGCGAGCTCGCCTTCATAGGCCTCGAGTTCGGTGCGCACGGTCTTGTAGGCCTTGCCGGCATGTTCGCAGGTCGCGTCGATCAGATGCAGCAGCACGCGGCAGCGTTCGACATGGCCGAGAAAACGGTCGCCGAGTCCGGCGCCTTCATGCGCGCCTTCGATCAGGCCGGGAATGTCGGCGAGCACGAATTCGCGGCTGTCGATATCGACCACGCCGAGCTGCGGATGCAGCGTCGTGAACGGATAGTCGGCGATCTTCGGCTTGGCGGCAGATACCACGGAGAGGAAGGTGGACTTGCCGGCATTCGGCAGGCCGACCAGACCCGCGTCGGCGATCAGCTTCAGCCGCAACCAGATCCAGCGTTCTTCGCCGGTCTGGCCGGGATTGGCGTTGCGCGGCGCGCGGTTGGTCGAGGATTTGAAATGCGCGTTGCCGAAGCCGCCATTGCCGCCTTCGGCGAGCACGAAGATCTCGCCAAGCTTGGTGAAATCGTGGATCAGCGTCTCGCGATCCTCGTCGAAGATCTGCGTGCCGACCGGCACCTTCAGCGTCACGGCCTTGCCGTTGGCGCCATGGCGGTCCTTGCCCATGCCGTTGGTGCCCTTGGGCGCCTTGAAATGCTGCTGGTAGCGATAATCGATCAGCGTGTTCAAACCATCGACGACCTCGATGATGACATCGCCGCCGCGTCCGCCGTTGCCGCCGGAGGGGCCACCGAACTCGATGTACTTCTCGCGGCGGAACGCCACGCAGCCGTTGCCGCCGTCACCGGAGCGAATGTAAACCTTGGCTTCATCGAGAAATTTCATGGCGTATCCGTATCGCAGGGGGGTGGTGGCGGCAACCTCTTCATGGCTCTGAAGCCGTGAAAAGCCCGCATTTGCGGGCCTTGCTGCCGCGAAGGGCGTGTCGTAGACGACGCGTGCCGCTGTTAACCAGGCCCTGTCGTGATGGGCTGTCTCTACAGGTCCATCTAGGCATGTTTGCGACCATTTCCACCGCAACCGACCATCGCGCGGCGCGCCTCGCCGGTATCGGCCTGATGCTGGCCGGCATCTGTATGTTCTCGTGCGGTGACGCGATCGGCAAATTCCTCGTCGGCACCTATTCGGTGGGGCAGTTGATGCTGCTGCGCGCCTGTGCGGCGCTGGTGTTGCTGGCGCCGTCGATCTGGCGGCATCGCGGCGAATTCCTGCGGCTGGAGCGTCCGTGGCTGCAATTCTTGCGCGTCGTGCTCTCGACGCTGGAGGTGGCCGCGTTCTTCTGGGCGGCGGCCTATCTGCCGCTAGCCGATGTCATCACCTACTATCTGGCCTGTCCGATCTTCGTCACCGCCGGCTCGGCGATCTTTTTGCGCGAGCAGGTCGGCTGGCGGCGCTGGAGCGCGGTGGCGGTTGGATTCGCCGGCGTGCTGATCGCGTTGCAGCCCTCGGCGCAGACGGTGACCTGGCCGGCGCTGATTGCGTTGTGCGGCAGCATGTCGTTTGCGGCGTTGATGCTGATCACGCGCAGCCTGCGCGGCGCGCCGGATGTGGTGCTGGCCAGCACGCAATTCATCGGCACGCTCACCTTCGGCGCGGCGCTGACATCGTTCAGCTGGCTGACGCCGTCGCTGCGGGACTTAGGCTTCTTCGTGCTCGCTGGGGCGGTGTCGGTGGTGGCGCTGTTGTGCGTCAACCGCTCGCTGAAACTGGCGCCGGCCAGCGTCGTGGTGCCGTATCAGTATTCGATGATCGTCTGGGCGGTGATGTTCGGCTACCTGATATTCGGCGAAATGCCGTCACTGGCGACGCTGATCGGCGCCGCGATTATCATCGCGGCCGGGCTGTACATTTTTCTGCGCGAACAGAAGCTGGGCAAGATCGAAGCCGAGGTCGCGTCGCCGGTGTGACCTTTCTTCCTTCTCCCCGAACAGGAGAAGGAAGAATGATTCGGCGCTATCGCCGCGTCGAAGTCCCCCAGTGCTTCAGCGATGACCATACGCTGCGGCTGAGCTTGAAGCGGTCCACCGGCGTCGATGAGCCGATCGCCGCGAAGCGATGCAGTTCGACGCCGCTCCACTGGAAACCGCACTTCTCCAGGATGTTGCGCGACGCCGGATTGGCGACGCGCGCGCCTGAAATCAGGTGCTCGACGGCGAATTCCTCAAAGGTGAAATCGATCATCGCGCGCGCCGCTTCCGTCGCATAGCCTTGGCCCCAGTGCGCGACGCCGAGCCAGTAGCCGAGCTCCGGCACTTCCGGCTCGCGCCAGTCGATGCCGACGAGGCCGATCGGCTGCCGGTCCAGTTCGATGAGGAACACGGTGTCGCTGCCGGCGCTGAGCGCATTGACGAATTCGACCGCGTGATCGTGCAGATAGGGATGCGGCAGCCGGCGCGTCATCTCCGCGATGCGCCGGTCATTGGCGAGATGCGCGATCGCCTTGGTATCGGCGAGCGTCGGCCTGCGCAACGCGAGACGCTCGGTCTCGAGGATGCAGCCTGTTGATTCAAGGGGGTCTAGTTGTGTCGGTGTCGGGATATCCTGCAGCATCTCGGGCTCCTGGCGCGTCGGCGCACCAAACGAAAAGGGGAGGCCGGTTTCCCGCCTCCCCTTTGGAGCCTCTTTGGCGTCCGCGGGTTCAACAGGACCCGGCGGACTCCAATGTGTCCACCGTGTTACTCGGCCGCGGCTTCAAGAATCGGCAGAACCGAAATGAAGGTGCGGCCGTTCGCTTTGGCGCGAAACTGCACATGGCCTTCGACCTTGGCGAACAGGGTATGGTCGGTGCCCATGCCTACATTAAGGCCGGGATGCCAGGTGGTGCCGCGCTGACGCGCAATGATGTTGCCAGGAATGACGCGCTCGCCGCCGTACGCCTTGATTCCGAGGCGCTTGCCTGCCGAATCACGACCGTTGCGCGATGAACCGCCTGCTTTTTTATGAGCCATAGCCCGTCTCCAATCTCGAGAAGTTCCAGATCACATCCCCGAGGGCGCGATCTCACATGATTTCAACTTGTCGCGGCCTGATGCCGCGCCAAACCTTATGCGGCGTCGTCAGCCTCGACGGGGGCGGCAACAACCGCCTTCTCGCGCTTCGGACGCGGTCCGACGGTCGGCTTCTTGCCGTCTGCCAGGATCTCGGTGATGCGCAACACGGTGATTTCGTCGCGGTAACCACGCTTGCGGCGCGAATTCTTGCGGCGGCGCTTCTTGAACGAGATGATTTTCGGGCCGCGCTTGTGCGACAGCACTTCGGCCGCCACGGTGGCACCCTCAACCATCGGAAGTCCGAGCACGGGCGTATCACCGCCGAGTACCAGAACCTGGCCGAGCTGGATGATCGTTCCAACTTCGCCTTCGATCTTGCCTACTTCGAGTACATCTTCTGCGACAACGCGGTATTGCCGCCCGCCGGTCTTGATGACTGCGAACATCGTTATATTCCTTCGTGCTCGTTCCAACCTCGGATGCTCCGGGCCGGCTTTTTGTTAATTCTTGAGGTGCGCCGCATTCATCCCGAAAGATTTCAGCGAATTTCTGCGGTCTTGGGGACGTTGCCGCCGATCACGCAAAAACAATCGGCGTCAGGAAAACCTGCGCCGGGTGCGGGACTTATAGCCCGCCGGACCCGCGAGTCAAGGAAAAGGTCCCAAAAATGCAGTAAAACGGGCGTTTCTGACGCTTGGGGTGGTCATTTCACCCATGCAGCCAACGGTCGGCAGTATGGTAAAGAACGCATCAGGGAGGCGATTCATTGGCGGGGCATGATCCGCGCCGGAAATAATTGCCTCATGACCTTTTCACGAGAACTTCCCATGACATCCGAGACACTTCCGATCGGCGATCCCACCACGGTTGTGGCGGTTCCACGGCTCGGATTTGCGCAACTGACGCGGATGGCGTTCGACGGCGAGAACCTGCGTCCGCTGCGGCATCGCCTGATGTACAAGGCCGTTCTTGGCACAGCCGATGCCGGCGACGGCATCGATCTGTCGCTGCTGGCGCAGCTGCTCGGTGAAAAGCAGAACGGGCTGACGATCCAGGATGAGGTGCTGGCCCAGCATCGGCTGTTTCGGTCGCCGTGCGACATGCAGCCGCCGCGGCTGCGGGTTCTGGCGCTGGCCGCGGCCATCGACATGGGCGGCAACACGCCGATCGATTTCCTGCTGGAGGATTCCGGCATCGAACTGACGACGCTTTACGTGGTGCCGGGAACGGAGCTGCCCTCGCCGCTGCCGGAGCACGACGTCGCGATCGTGGTGGCCTCCGACTCCGAGGAATGCCGCGCGGCGCTGGCCGAGATCGACCATCTCGCGCCGCGCTGGCCGCGGCCGTTGCTGAACCTTCCCCGCCGGATCGGCAATCTCGACCGCGACAAGCTGTACCGGCTGTTGAGCGGCATCGACGGGATCGAGATTCCCCCGACCGTGGGCGTCACCCACACCCGGCTCGCCGATGTGTCGGGCGGCAACACCTCGCTGGCCAGCGTGGCCGAAGGCCTGGAATTTCCGGTGATCGCGCGGCCGCGCGGCTCGCACGCCGGCGTCGGCCTGGCCCGGCTTGAGGACGCGGATGCGCTGGCCGCCTATCTCGCTGAACGCGCCGAGCCGGAATTCTTCATCTCGCGCTTCGTGGATTATTCCAGCGCGGACGGGCAGTTCCGGAAATACCGCATCGTGATCGTGAACGGCCAAGTCTATGCGTGCCACATGGCGATCGCCGAGCAATGGAAGATTTGGTACCTCAACGCCGGCATGTCGTTCAGCGAGAGCAAGCGGCTGGAGGAAGCCGCCTTCATGACCACCTTCGACGCCGGCTTTGCGGCGCGTCACCGACGCGCGCTCGACGGCATGGTGGAGCGCGTCGGGCTCGATTACTTCACGGTCGATTGCGCGGAAACCAAAAGCGGCGAACTGCTGATCTTCGAGGCGGACAACACCGCGGTGGTCCACAACATGGATTCGCCGGAGCTGTTTCCCTATAAGCCGCCGCAGATGCGCGCGATCTTTCAGGCCTTCGCGGCGATGCTGCTGCAGCGCGCCGAGGCATGGCAACGCCGCGCGGCGTGATCGCGGCACGTCGCAGGCGCGGAAGTGCGGATGACCCCTGCCGGCCGGTCCGGCCAAATCCTGCCATGCAACCAACCGGTTCCCTGCGCATTGTCCTTCGGATTTTCTAACCGCAGGGGCGACATGGCTGACGACACAGTGACGACGGCCGGCATCGGCCGGCATGGCGCGACGCGGCTGCCCTCGGTGGACGTGGATAGCTTCAACATAGAACTGAAGGACGAGGACGGCTTCCTCGGCGACCGCGCCAGCAAGGGCGCGTTTCAGCGCATTCTCGATGGCCTGCGCAAGCCGCTGCAGAAGAACGGCGACGATCCGCTGGGCAAGAAGGCGACCGAGGAAATCGGCAAATCGACACTCGATGAAGCGCTGCTCGGCGAGGACATCGCCGCCGCGGCGCTGGTGCACGGCGCGATCGAGGATTTTGCGCAGGAGCTGGCTTACGTCACCCGGCGCTTCCTCAAGAGCAAGGCTTGGGCCGACACCGAATGCATCGTGGTCGGCGGCGGCTTTCGGCAGAGCCGGATCGGCGAGCTGGCGATCGCGCGTACCGGCCTGCTGCTGAAGGCCGAAGGCCTCAAGGTCGATCTGGTGCCGATTCGTTTTCACCCCGATGAGGCCGGCCTGCTGGGCTGCCTGCACCTGGCGCCGTCATGGATCTTCGAGGCCCATGACAGCATCCTGGCAGTGGATATCGGTGGCTCCAACATCCGTTGCGGCGTGGTCGAGACGCGCTGGAAGAAGGCGCCGGATCTTTCCAAGGCCTCGGTCTGGAAATCCGAGCTGTGGCGCCATGCCGACGACGAGCCGACCCGTGAGGGCGCGGTGAAGCGGCTGGTCAAGATGCTGAAGGATCTGATCGCGGCGGCCGAGGCCGAAGGCTTCAAGCTGGCGCCGTTCATCGGCATTTCATGCCCTGGCGTGATCAACGAGGATGGCACCATCGAGAAGGGTGCGCAGAACCTGCCGGGCAACTGGGAGAGCAGCAAGTTCAACCTGCCGGCGCTGGTCGCCGAGGGGATTCCGGAGATCGGCGGCCACGACACCGCGGTCTTGATGCATAATGACGGTGTCGCCCAGGGCCTGAGCGAGGTGCCGTTCATGCAGGAATTCGACCGTTGGGGTGTGCTGACCATCGGTACTGGACTGGGCAACGCCCGCTTTACCAACCGGCACCGCGACAGGAAGGACGACAAAAAAGAGGACAAGAAGGACAAGAAATCCAAGGATTGAGGCGTCGCGCGAGCCCATGACCGGCCGGCTGAGAGCAAATCAGACGGTCCGTGCCGGCTATCCGCCACGATCTGCTGAATTTCCTGTCGCGTGGCTTGTCTGGCGCGCGAACCTCGCCTAGAACACCGCGCAACCACCCGCGGGCGACCGCGGATTCTTGGCGACCTGGAGAGGTGGCAGAGTGGTTGATTGTACCGCACTCGAAATGCGGCATAGGTGCAAGCCTATCGGGGGTTCGAATCCCCCCCTCTCCGCCAAGCCTCCTTGTAAGCATTTGAAATATAAGACATTTAAAATTCAAGCGCCGATTGGCCCCCTAGTTAGCCCCCAACAAGAGTCGAGCGCATTTGGAGATCAGTTCCGACGAGGCTCGTCGTTTCTCGATGCAAACTAGAGTCTAATCCATTTAGGTTGAAGCGTATCCTGAGTTTCTGAGATAGCTGGCGCATTCGTGTGGCGGGAGGTTCTGGAGAAGCATTCCGATTCTGCCCCTTGTCGTCTCGACGGAGCGTTCGGCGGCTTTCCGCAGGAGCGACTTGAGTTTGGCGAACACCTTCTCGATCGGGTTGAGATCGGGGCTATTGGGCGGCAGGAAAAGCAGATGCGCGCCAGCGGCGCGGATCGCGTGGCTGCCGAGATTGTCCATGATCACGACGTCGCCGGATGCTAGCGTCGGCACCAGCATTTGCTCAACCCAGGCAGGAAGCTCTCGTCATTGATCGGCCCGTCGAGCACCAGAGGCGCATCGATGCGGTCATGGCGCAGGGCCGCGAGGAAGGTCGGCGTCTGCCAGTGGCCGTGCGGGACTTTCGCGAGCAACTTCTCGCCTCGGGGCGACCAGCCGCGCAAGCGTGTCATGTTGGTCTTCGCCCAGGTTTCATCGATAAACACCAGCCGCGCGGGATCGACGTCGCCTGGTGCGCTGCATTCCAGCGCAGACGCTTGCGCGCTACGTCAGGCCGGTCTTGCTCGGTTGCGAACAGCGTTTTTTTTGAAGCTGAGCCGGGCATCTCGAATCGTGCGCCACACCGAACCGTAGCTCGTCACCACGCTGCGTTCGCGCAACTCCGCCTCCAAAGCACGCAGCGTTAAATCCGGGACCGCTTCGAGACGCGCCAACAGCCAATCCCGCTGCGCTATCAGTGATCGAGGTCGCCGATTCCCGATCGGCTTGGCCGCTGCTCTGCCTGTTGCCCGCAACCGCTGCGACCATTTTACGACGCTGGCCACGCTGACACCAAACAGCGTGGCAACTTCCCTGCACGGACGGCCGCCCACAACCAGCGCCGCCGCCGCTCTCTCAGATCATTCGAATAAGCCTTCGCCATCCATGCTGACCTCCAAATAGTCAGCACTTGAACCAAAATTCGAGCCGCTTGGGAGTCCCGAACGATTCAACCCTAGGGAATCAGACTCTAGGTCGCGTTTCTCGAAACTCTTGCGGGAGACTGTCAGTCGCTTATCCTAATGGCTTGGCTCGCGGATCCTCGGGCATCGTAACATCGGACCGCGATTGAAGTCGACGGCGACCGCGTAGCTTGAGCCGAAGCATCCGCACCTAGTGAATCCAGACAGCAAGTTATGCGGGTATGACCTTAGGCTTGTGCAGTCCGCCGAGGGCGCGCCGCCGGGACCGGGCCTCAGTGGCAAGAGCGGTTGGCGGCTTATCAGTGCAGACTCCCAATCAACAAAATAGGTATGGTTGCGAGCACCTCATACGTTGTGCGACGTTTGCGCTTATGGTTGGAAATGGAGCGCGGAAGCATGGGCGCTCTCTTCATGCTCATGAGGGCTTCATCGTTAATGTCAGTCACAACCCGGTTTAATTAACTGCGCAAGTGACAACTTCTACGGATGGAAAGCATGACGATCTTTTCCAAGATTTCACGGTCGAAGATTGTTGGGGCGGCGTAGTTCAATCTTCCTTTATTAATTCTTTGGCTCTCGCTTACCCCTAACAGCCGGCATCTTCGGCGACGGGGGCACCTACGCGGGCCGTCTCCCTCGCGCAGCATATCTCGCCGGAATTACCGCATTATCGGCAGCGATCTACTCGGGCGCCTGGCGTTTACACTTGCGGACATCCAGTGCAGGACGTTGTGGAAGCGATCGACCGGACGAGCGTCTTCGTCGAGACGGACGTCTCCGCGGGCGGCGACATGATGCTCATATGTGCGCGCCTACTCCCTCCATCGCTGCCTGAGACCCTGCGTGGAAGGACTTGATACAAGTCGAAGGCCGCATGGCATGGCTGGTCGACGAACGGGGAAGCGATACGTCACGATCGGCAGCATTGTGTTTCCGGTTAAAGAGCTGCGGCTCGCCGACGAATAGCCCGAGGCTAGCAAAGGTTTGTCTACCAGCCGCCGCATCCCTATGGCTTGGTGCTTCCCGATTAGCACGCGCAGCCTCATGTTGGCGTACTCGAAGTTAATGAGGGAAAACTCGAGCTTCGCGCCGGCGATAGCCTGCTGCTCGATGGTGATGATCATCCCGACGCCGTACTCCGGATAGGCGACATGCTTGTCCACTTTGAAACGGTGCCTGAGCAACTGGAAAGTGCCGCATGTACGCATCCTAGTTGCGAGGGGGCGCCGAAGTGCTGCAGGCGCCACGTGACCTGCGGATTCATCAACTTCTGAATCTTGCGGTTGACGCCGCGCCGGCCGCCTATTCAACGTCGATGGCCATCAAAGCGACTCCCAGTTCGGACTGATAAAGTCGCGCCATAGCAAGTAGAGTCCGAATAGCGCCGGGAATGCCACGAGCTTGAGCGCGATGCCTCGCAGCCGTTGACCAACCATTCGTACGTGCACCAGCTAACGATCAGGACCAGGTAAAAGCCCAGAGCGATCCAATTTTTCATGTTGGCGACAACTTCTTGAGAAGAGTGCGACGCCGCCGTCGATGTCGTATCCGGGATGCTCCGCCTTCCAAGCCGCCAGCGCTTCCTGGCGTCCTCGACGTGGTTGCTGGCGAAGTCGCTTTTCATCGCCGCGGCGCCGTGCAGCGCCGCTAGGATCTCGAAGCTCCGGCCGCCGTCGGCCTGGATGCGGTCGTGCTGCCCTTGCCAGGGGCGACCCCATCAGAACGGAAATCAAATTCACATATGCGAATTTGTCGCCCCTTACTTGACCACTCCGAACCTGCGATTACTCATTTTGTCAGCCACGACCGAGCGAATTGCAGCTCGATAGCTGATCGGCCGGCTTCGGCGAACTACGGTGCCTGCCATCGCATTTAAGAGCAAGCCTCTCGCTGTGGAAGATATTGTCAAGTCCTGCGAGCGTCGTCGCGATAAATTTTCGAGCCATACACTTGGATCAACAAATGCGATTGAGTGAAGCATCACGAATTGCCCGATCCTCCAGTGTGGTAGCTCAGCATGATTGGCAAACCCGTAGCTGAAATTCGAAGGAGCTAGATGCAAATGTGGGGGCGCCGATCCTACTACACAATGTCCCGAGCGCGCTGAGCGGCTACTTGCTGCAGTCGGCAGCTTGTCCGAGGCGCGTCATCCAACAAAGCGCCCGACTAAAGAGATTTGCACGATCGCGCAATGAAAGGTATGCCTCCGTCACTCGAATCGAGGATGAAAGCTTTCTCATGTCTGTACGGTCAACTGACGACTTTGATAAATCCGTCGGAATGCGCATTCGATCGCAGCGACTCCTAGCCAATATGAGCCAGCAGGAACTGGCTGAAAGGCTCGGCGTATCGTTCCAGCAAATTCAGAAATACGAAAAAGGGGCCAATCGCGTTGGTGCGAGCCGGGTGCATCAGATTTGCAAGGCACTCGAAGTATCGATGTCGTCCATATATGAAGGGCATGTGGAAGCCGTCGGAATGAGGTCGTCCGCGTTGAGCGCGATACACCAGTTCTTGGCGACAAGAGAGGGATTGGCGCTTGTTCAGGGATTCCAAAAAATCACGGCGGGGAATGTTCGAAGTCACCTCATCGACCTGATTGAGGAGCTCGGCAACGTTTCGTCAGCGCAGGATCGGAGTATTGCAATTCGCTCTCTCGCAAGCAGGGAAACCGAAAAGCGCAGAAAGTCCGACACGCGCTGAGCTGATTTTGCACCTTGCCGGATAAAGCCCGTTGCCGGAATGGCGTCCTGTTTAGGGCGAGAAAAATTTCAAAGAAGCCTGATATGGATAAGAAAAGTACGTCGTTCTCGATATACGAGCGGGGGTAGTGATGACTTGGCCATACGACGAAAACGGAATTGAACACGGCCCCCCCTATCAACCCGATAGTAGGCGGTGGCTTGCGACGATCACGAGTGCTCTCGTGCTGATGTTCATTGGTTCAGCGTCAGCTTTTGCGTGGAGGGTTTACGAAGGTCGGACCAACTCAGGATCTACGCTTGGCAGTTCTGTCACACCTGATCCGAAAAGGGCCACGCTCGCCGAGTTTAACGTATTAAAGCAACAGATCTCCGGGCAAATGCAATTGAACGCGCAGGCGTTGGCGGCGCGACAAGCCGAACTGAAGCAACTATCAGAGCAACTGACAGCCGTGTCGGCGAAGTTCGATGTGTTAGAACAATCGATGTTAAACGCGCGAGCCGCGACGACACGGGCAGCCAAGTCAATCCCTTTAAAAAAGACCGGGAACGTTAAGCCTGTCTCACGCGCTATCATGAGCGAAACAAATTGGCCTCTCCCGATAGGGGCCTCTCGTTAGATTGTTTCCGTCAAGCCGGCGCCCCAGCAGTTAAGTCCAGTGCAGGGTGTTGAAGGCGCATCGGGACAACGAGGAATCGTCAGCGTCGAAAAGCGGGTGTTGGCTTGAATGTCGCCGCAGTGGTACCTGCTCCCGGGCTCCGAGATGAGCGTGGCGAGTATGATTTAACAAGCGAATCAGCAAAAATTAATGATATGAGGTCACTGACGAAGAGCGTTGGGCACTTACCCTGATTTTTCCGGTTTTCCAAACGTCAAGGTGCCGCCCCCGCCAGATGAAAACTGAGAGTGAATCTCAGCAGATCATTCAAGGCGGATAATTTAACCAGTGCCGCCTGATCCGGAATCGCGTACTGAGATTCACTATCCATAATGGGCTGCGTTTCGGGTAAAAAATCATGATTTTGAAATCTCGAGTATTGCCGCTGACAGCAAATCTGCTGTTTGGCACCGCGGCCTTAGTAATGAGCACGGTTGCATCGTTTCCGCGGTTACTGTTTTCTGCCGGCTTACTCTGCTATGCGGCGTCAATCTGCTTGATTGTGAGTTTGATCCGATCGCCGCAACGTTAGCGCATCGGTCGCCATCGTCGTGAATTAACGGAAAGGCTGCCTCGCTTCACCACCCTAGCCGGCTACGCCGCCGCATGCTGGCCATAGGCGATTGTCGATAGAAGCGCACGGAACGCAGCGTCCAGACAAATGTTAGTTGAATTGTTCCGGGATGCGTTCGGTTGGCGACTAAATTATCATAGCCAAGCTAATGCCTGATACCAGTCGTGCTTCGGATCACGGCCGAGTCACCGAAGACACGGCCAGCGGATTGATGTTCGAATGGCGCGCCGGCGTAAAAACTATCCACAACGCAATACTCGCTTCTTCGTCAAACCGAGCTCCCGCCGCGATAACCGCCGCTATTGGCTGCTGCGGAGAAACGTGCACGGCCGCTGATGCCCGTGATCGCTGCGCTGTGTAGCTTGTAATTAGCCATGGCTTTCTGGACGAAGTAACCAATGCCAACCCGCTTTGTATCGTAATTCACAAAGGGTGCACAGGTCGGTCAAATCGAAGTTTGGGTCGACTGAGTTACATCCGCGCCGTCGCCGATCACATGGAAGGCATGGCAATGTATGGAGATTTATCGACGAAGCGATCCGCTCGGTAGCCGTCACCGTCGCGCCGTCAAGCTTCAGCACTATTGTGGACAAAAGGCATCGTGAAGTTGATTCGAAATTGCAACTGCGCCGCCCGTCCGGGCGTCGCTGCTTTAACTATTTTCTTCAGAGGCTTTGCATTTGATCAAGATGTGCCCAGTATTGGCGATCTTCACGGCAGCCCGCGATACTGTAAATTCTAAGAGCCGGCCGTCGGGCTTGTAAGAAAGTCGAACTTCTCCGCCGTCCCTGAAAACGATATAATGGCTTGTTGCTGTGTCGTCGCGCAGGATGGCGTAATTTGTGATATCAGTTATGTTGTGGATCGCGACACTGTTAATCGACTTCAAGAAGGAGCGCCCGACACCATCCTCGTCCACGCTGAACTCGACGTTCCCCTTGCCTCCAGTCATCGAACCGTCGGCGTGCTTAGTTATCCATCCATCTTCAATCTTGTATTCTTTTTGTTCTTTGCTCACTTGCCGCTCCCTGTCCAAAAACAGACGTTGCAAGAATAAGTGGACACAATCAAGCTACAAAGCAGCAACCAATCTGTGGATGCGAAGTCATCCATTCGGTGGTGCGAAATTATTGGTTCACTCAAGCGGCTCACCGATCCTAGTCTCATCGGCTCCCAGTCTCATCGGCGCGATCCTCGCATTGACGGAGCTTGGAATCATAAAAACGTTTGTCCGCCTTGAGCTGTATTTGCTCGACGCAGTAAATTGTCAGAAGGTATCGATAGGACCACGGTCGAATTTCGGAAGCCTATTGAGTCGTCCGTGAAGTTTTCGCCGCGCGCAAATTTGAGTGTATAGCGGCGGGCGGCTGATGCTCCGGAGCAGTTGCATCAGGGCATGCAAGAGCCGTTTGAACCAGCGCAGCAGCAGGTGGAAGTTGAATCCCGTGGCGGCGAGGACGGGGTTGATGCGGTCGCCATCGCGGCCCTTGAGATAATTGCGGCCCATGCGGTGCTCGGCCTTGAGGTGACCGATCACCGACTCGACAGCGGCGGGGCGCTTCATCTCGCGGCGGATGGTCTTGGTCACGCGCCGGACCTGGCCGGAGATCCGGACCCTGAAGCGGTTGGGATGGTTGTGGCCGCGATAGCCCTTGTCGACATGAATGCGCTGCACCTCGACGCCGGTCAGCTTTTGCAGATCGACGATGATCGGCCCGAGCGTGTGGCCATCATAGGGATTGCCTTGCAGCGCCTTGGCGTGCAGCACGAACTGGCCGCCTTTGGGCGCCGTGACCGGGGTGACGACCGAGACCTTGCAGCCGAACTCATATGGCCTGCGCGCGTTGCCCTTGCCGATGCATTCGACTTCCGGGGCATGCAGCGAATAGACCTTTGGCCCGCGCTGGCGGTGATCCTGCTGCCGCACCCGGCTGGCGAGATCGAGCAGTGGCGCGAAGCGGTCTTCCAGCACGGCGTTGCCTTCGATCTTGCGGCGGATATCGCGGATGATGCGGCCGAGCTTTGTGCGCAAGAACTTGAGCGCGCGGCGGGCGCGCTTGAATTGATGGGCATGGGTGTGGCGCCCGACCATGATCGCCGCCCGCTTGGCGAGCCGCAGATAGCTCTGGCGCAGCACCACGCCCTGGCGTCTGGCGAGATCGACCAGCTTCTCGATCGCACGATGGGTGAGCCGAGCATCGGTGGGATGCGCCACCGCCTTTTCCTGCACGGTGGTGTCGACCACCACGCGTTCGAGGTCTTTCGTCTGCAGCGCGCCGCTGCGATGCGCCACCGCCAGGCTCTCCTGCAGCAGGGCCGCGAGTTGCTCCTCGCCGAGCCGCTGGCGCCAGCGCGTCAATGAGGAGCGATCGAACGGCAGGTCATGCCGGAACACGGCCTCGCCGCAGAAGAACTGGAAATACGGGTTCTCCACCCAGCGCGCGCACAGCACCTCGGCGGACAGGTTGTGCATGTGCTTGAGGATCAGCAGCCCGGCGATCAGCCGCGTCGGCAACGGCGGCTGCCCGGGCCCGGGCCGATACACTGCGCCGAACCGTGTGCCGACAACTCCCAATCGAGCTCGGCGGCCAGCCGCACCAGCGGGTGCCCGAGGTCGATGATCTCCTCCAGCGCCGGCCGAAACAAATCGACCTGACGATCGTCGCGCGGCCTGCTCATCGATCCCTCCCGCCAGCAAACGCCGCACAACGGAATCACGAATCGCCCGAATTGAGAATCCCAAAACGCAGGAAAGCCGCGGCAGCACTGCGGCTTTCCTGCAAAATTGAATACTTTAACGAAGCAGCTTAGCCCGGATTGCCAGCCACTTCCGCATTCTTCACGGACGACTATTGACTGTCTGACTGAAATTGGCGGGATCGCAGTTTTCCGGTCGCATTAGCGGCCGCGCCGGATCGCTATTAGAAATCGCCAGCAGTGCTCAGAACCGCTTGGTTAATTGGACATTGTTCGCCCGGTGCGAAGTAGCACTTGGTTTCTGAAGGCGCCGGCGCTCTCTGATCGGATTGCACGGCAGCTTTCCAGTGTGGTATGTCCCCCACCAGAGCCTGGGGGGCGGCATGACGGCGACAGCGCGATTACGTTGGACGAAAGACGAAGATGAAAAATTTCGGCAGCTAGCACAATTCGGCTTGGCCCCAGAGGCCATCGCAGAGAGCCTGAACCGAAACATTCAGGATTTGCGCAATCGAGCTTATTTGCTCGGCCTTCCCCGTAAATGGTTCAAAGTCCTAGGACAGAATTGAAAGTTGATCGCTAACCGGTTGTCGTAATCTTTGAATTTGAGGGTGCTGGACCGATAGTCATTAGCCGCACTATTATTTGTGTCACGAATTCGGTTTTGGCTGTAACAGGCATGGGGTCAGTCAATAAAACAGAGAGGGCATCAACTGCAATCCCGCCGCTTGTTGCAATTACGGCATGCAGATCCGCTGGATCTCGGCGTTTAAGTGGTGCAGATTCGAGTAACACATAGATTGTTCAGGTGGCCGACGCCCCGATGTTTTTCGTGATCTCAAAATCTAAATTTGGCGACCACTAAGGCTCGAGTTCCTCAAATCGTCCTCCTTCTCCGAGCACGCAAATCGTCCCGCGCCTGATTTTCAGTCTCAGTATCGTAAAATTTCGCGCCCTCGCGGCGGAGATGCTGGCTGCAAGTTCTTGCGATTCTTTAAAGTGCTGGATCAATCGGGAGCGGACGATTGGCAAAGTGCGGCACAGCTTCAAAAGTGTTCTATAATATCGGAGGAAAGGTCGATATTGCGCTCTTGGCCCCGGAAGAAGCTAGACTTGTGGGATTGACCGCTTTACGTAGGGTTCCGATCTAATGCTCCCAAGAATGCCGAGACTCAAGTTAATAATCCGAACAGGTGTTAAGTCGATCTGTTTGGTCACCAGGAGTTAGTTTGGGTGCTCGTATTCAAATTGGATAAGTTGTTCTACCCGGGCGTCGAGGATGGTTGGGACGATCTTGCATTCAGGCAATTCATTCTGAGACGAGTTACGTCGGACCTGACCATTCTCGATCTTGGCGCCGGGCAGGGGCGAATTGACAAAATGAATTTTCGAGGGCTTGCCCGAAAGGTCTGTGGCGTTGATCCAGACGCTAGGGTGGCAGAAAATCCACATCTCGACGAAGCATTGGTTGGCGTAGGTGAGCGGATTCCCTACGGACCTGCTACGTTCGACATGGTGTTCGCGGATAATGTGTTGGAACACCTCGTTGATCCAAAATCCGTGTTCATCGAGATATCGCGCATTCTGAAGCCGGGCGGTCGATTTGTATTCAAGACGCCTAACAAACTTCACTATATGCCTTTTATAGCCCGCATAACGCCGCACTGGTTTCATGCGCAATACAATGCTTGGCGCGGTCGTTCTGAAGAGGACACGTTTCCAACTGTCTACCGAAGCAATACGCCAGACGATGTTGCGCGGTATGCTCGCTCGGCCGGGCTTCATTTAGGTGAGTTTGAGCTCATCGAGAGTAGGCCCGAATATCTGCGGATTGGATTCATCCCCTACCTCTTCGGCATAGTGTATGAGCGTGTCGTCAACCGTTTTTTGTTCATGCGGCGCTTCCGCGTGGTCATGATCGGTGAGCTTATCAAGCCAATTCAATGACAAAGATGTCGCACATCGGGCGGCTGTTAAGGACAGTCTCGTATCTCAAGCCTGTTCAGCTCCGCAACAGGCTGTCGCGTCGCCTTTTTCCCGTTCGCCCGAAGATATTTGCAGGAACCTCTTTGAGGCCGTTACCGCAACAGCTTTGGGACGGCTTGAGTGGCAGTTCGACGATGCTTTCGCCGACCGATTTCTTTCATTTATCCTTGAAAGGCGAGGTTGCCACCGCGGCGGATTGGAATAATTCCAAAATGCCGAGACTGTGGATATACCACCTCCACTATTTTGAGGACCTTGTCGCTAAAGATTCGTCCTCGCGAGAGGCTTGGCATCGAAGTCTGATATCGCGCTGGATAAATGAAAATCGTCCCTTGCATGGAAGCGGTTGGGAGCCCTATCCGATTTCGAGGCGGCTCGCTAATTGGACGAAGTGGATACTCGCAGGCCACGCGCCAACGGCGGGGATGGTCGATAGTTTGGCGGCTCAGACGGAGGTGCTGTTTCATTCGCTGGAATGGCACCTGTTAGGTAACCACATTTTTGCAAATGCGGTAGCTTTAGTATTTGCGGGAACTGTTCTGTCCAAGGATGTTGGCAGCCGTTACTTGCAACGAGGGCTGAGCATTCTGTCCGAGCAGCTGCCGTCCCAGATACTGCCAGATGGGGGGCATTTTGAACTTTCGCCAATGTACCATGCTCTTATTCTGCATGATATTCTGGACCTAATCCAACTGGCGAAGCTATACCCGGAAGAACTTGCTAGCGCCGTGAACGCACAACAATGGCCGCTAGTTGCCGGCCGCATGCTTGATTGGCTGGCCGTGATGACATTCCCAGATGGTGGTATGGCCGGATTTAACGACAACGCGAGCGGTATCGCACCTACGCTTGCCGCTTTGCGCGATCAAGCGCGACGACTTGGCGTCGCGTTCAGGGGGGGGGCGTGCCAAACTACTAGTTGGCAGAAGGACAGCGGATACTTCCGGCTTCAGCAAGGGCCGTGGGTCGTTTTTCTCGATGCGGCTGCCGTAGGTGCAAGCTATATCCCGGGGCACGCCCATGCTGACACGCTCTCTGTTGAGGTAGCCTTCGATGGCGAACGTCTCATATGCAACAGCGGAACGTCCACTTACGACGAAGGCGCTCAAAGGGATTGGGAGAGATCGACAGCTGCGCACAGCACGGTAGAGCTCGACGGATTGAATTCATCAGAAGTGTGGGCTTCCTTCAGAGTTGGCGGTCGCGCCCAGCCTTTCGCAGCCGAACTTGTGAAGCAGGTCAACGGAATCGAGGCTGCCGCATCGCACAATGGATATCGGTTCGTCGATAAATCTTTGATTCATCATCGCCGTTTGCGAGTTGACACCGACGTTACGATCACGGATTGTATCAAAGGTAGTGGGCAACACACAATTGTTATGCGGCTTCCCTTAGCTGTAGGTGCGACTGGGTTCGTGGCTGAAAACCGGGCTGTTGTTACTACCGCCGGCGGTAGCTGCTTTTTTTTCGACACAACTGCTGGTTGCATGACTATTGAAAATGGAACGTTCGCATCGACGTTTGGGGCATCTGAACATCGCTTCGTGATCACAATTACGTCCCGTCAGATGCTTCCGGCAAATTTTACGACAAGAATCTCGTGTGTTGATGCACATTCTTCTGCTCACAGATAATTTTCCGCCCGAAAATAACGCGCCGGCAATTCGCTGTTACGAGCACGCTCGCGAATGGGTGGCGCTTGGTCAGCGGGTCACGGTGATTACGTGCTTTCCCAACTTTCCCGCCGGCCGGCTGTTTCCGGGCTACAGGCAGAGGCTGTTTTCACGCGAGACAATTACTGGCATCGATGTGATCCGCGTTCCGACTTTCATTTTCCAGAACTCTGGAACGATGCTTCGCTTGATCGACTTCATGAGTTTCATGGTTGTTGGGACATTAGCGAGCCTGTTCGTCCGCCGACCTGATGTGGTCCTGGCAACTTCGCCGCAATTCTTTACAGCGGTGGCTGGGTGGTGGGTGTCATGCCTCCGGCGATGCCCTTTTGTTTTCGAGTTACGAGATCTCTGGCCGGACTCTGTAATTGCGGTCGGAGCGATGCGCGAAAGTCGGGCCATGCGCATGGTACGTGGTCTCGAGGAGCTTTTATACGAACGCGCGACTGCCATTGTGGCCCTTACCCATTCGTTCAAACGGATTCTGTCATCGCGCGGTGTAAATGGAGAAAAGGTCCACGTCATTCCTAATGGTGCGGCGTCAGAAATGTTCGAGGCCGGAGATATTCCAGATGGCCTGCTTGCAAACCTCAAAATCAGCGGTTGTTTTGTTGTTTCTTACATAGGAACAATAGGGCTCGCGCATGACATCGACATCGTTCTCGAAGCCGCTGACATGCTTGCTGTCAGTTGTCCCACCGTTCGAATAATAATAGTCGGCAATGGAGCAGAAAGAGACCGCCTCAAGTCAATCGTAGGATCCAAGGGTATTTGGAACATAAGTTTCATAGACTCCGTGCCGCATGAGCAAATTATTAACTACTGGCGGATCAGCGACGCAACAATGGTATTGCTGAGGGACGTTCCTCTTTTTGCCACCGTGCTGCCGTCCAAAATATTTGAGGCGATGGCAACTGGCACCCCGATCATCTCAAACGTTCAAGGCGAAGCTAAAGACTTATTACTGAGTTCGGGGGCGGCTGAACTCATAATGCCAGCCGATGGAAAGGCTTTGGCCGATGCGATCGCGAGCTTGGCGTCGTCACCGGATCATTGCCGAAGACTTGCCCAACGAGGTCGAGAAACGGCTCTGAAGTACGCGCGGCCAATACTCGCCCGCCAAGTCCTTTCGGTCTTGGAAAGCACCCAAGTGCGAAATCCCTGATTACTACCAAGGTCGAGCTATGCGACCGTCCAGACACAGAATAAAAACAGGGGGGGGCTCCAAGGTGTTAAGTAGATCGATACGCTGGTACATAAAGAGGGCCTTCGTCGTAGTGCCCTACGTCGTATCTTTACTGCTAGCCGATGTCTTGGCCATTGCCGCGTACGGACTTGCAACTAGTACAGCTGTCGATATTCCTGCATCAGTCGTTCTTCCCGTCGCGGCCGCGCTGGCGGCTCTTGGAATTATCGCGTTCACTGTCAATCGTGAATTCCCAATAACCTTCGCTGGCCGAATTATCGGTTTTGTATTTCTGACACTGCTGACGGTTCTCACTCTTTCGAGGATACCCTACTCGATCTCTCTTATTTTCCTTTCGCTCGGAATGTGCATGGTCTTCGGATCAATGCTTTCTATCAACCTTGCAAAGTATCACGGCGACAGGACCGTCTGGGTAGGCGATGAGCTCGATGGTGAACTGGAGGAGGCCTTAGGGAATTCGATTCCGGCATACACCAATGAAGATCAAGATCTGAATTTCGACGTGTTGCTTGTGTCTCACTTCAACGATGGGCACAAATCGGAGATCGTGGCAAAGGCGCAATATCTTGGGCGAGAGATCATTACGTTTTCGAAGTTTTACGAGCACCGGTTTGGGCGGGTATATCTGGCGGCAGTGGAGCTGGATGACCTCGATCACTCGCTAAGCCAGAGGCTATATATCAAGATGAAGCGCTGCCTCGATTTGGGGATATGTATTGTTGCATCCCCCGTTATCGTGGCCCTGTGCATTTTGATATCCGTGTATATCGTTCTTGTGAGTGGCTTTCCGGTCCTCTTTCGGCAGAAACGGATTGGATACGGCAATCAATCATTCCTGCTTTGGAAGTTCCGGACGATGGGGCCGCCTCGAGCGGAGACCGCGGGAATTACTACGCAGGTGGATGACGCTCGCATCTTTCGCGGCGCACGTCTTTTGCGCCGTTACCGGCTGGATGAGCTACCTCAATTCATCAATATCCTTAGGGGGGAGATGAGTCTCATAGGGCCGCGGCCAGAGTGGTCAAAACTCGTAGAAGAGTATTCGCCCGTGATGCCGCAGTATAATTATCGGCATCTGATGCGCCCCGGATTGACCGGATGGGCTCAAGTTAAAATGGGGTACGCCGGTGATCTCCAAGACACGCGCCGCAAGGTGAGCTATGACCTCTACTATATCAAGTATGTGTCGTTCGAGCTCGATCTGCGAACCTTGCTGAAGACGGTGCATGCCGTACTTTACAAAAAGAACGCGCGGTGATCCATGCAACTCGCGTTTAAACGTCTGACTGGTGAAGTGTCCTGATGAAGACCTTGATTGTATTTGGGACTAGGCCAGAAGCTATCAAGATGGCACCGGTTGTAAAGGAGTTGCAGAAGAGCGCGATATTGCAGGTTCGCGTATGCGTGACAGCGCAACACCGTGCGATACTCGATCAGATACTTCAGTTTTTTGATATAACGCCGGACCATGATCTCAATGCCATGCGCCCGGATCAAGCGCTCGATCAATTAACGGCGCGGCTTCTTGTCGGCGTTGGTGGGGTATTGGATGTGGAGAAGCCGGATCTGGTGCTCGTTCACGGTGACACGACGACAACCTTCGCAAGCGCAATTTCGGCTTTCTATCGCGGCATACCGATTGGCCACGTGGAAGCCGGCTTGCGATCCGGTTCGCTCAGGGCTCCCTTTCCAGAGGAGCTGAATCGCAAGATCACAAGCTTAGTGACGACTCAACATTTCGTGCCGACCGAAAGGTCGAAGGAAAATCTTTTGGGCGAAGGCGTCGATCTAAAGAATATTTATCTGACTGGAAACACTGTAATCGACGCACTTCTGGAGACGGCACAGCGTTTCCGGTCCACCCCCGCATTGGTCGAGCCATTCAAGGCGCGATTTGCCTTTCTCGGCGATTTGCAGGTTATCCTGGTCACCGGACACAGGCGTGAAAGCTTCGGCGAAGGGTTCGAGAACATTTGCGCCGCCATGATCGACATAGTGACGCAGAACCAGAATGTGCAGATAGTGTATCCGGTCCATCCGAACCCGAACGTGTTCGAGCCGGTCAATCGCTTGTTGGGCGGCCACCCTCGGATTCACCTTATCGAGCCACTGGACTATAGCCCATTTGTCTATCTGATGGAGCGGTCTCACTTCATTATCACGGACTCGGGCGGCGTCCAGGAAGAGGCGCCATCGCTCGGCAAGCCGGTTCTTGTCATGCGAGACACTACAGAGCGTCCCGAAGCCGTTGACGCCGGTACTGTGATTCTGGTGGGTACTTCACGCGCACGTATTTTGCTCGAAGCAAACCGCTTGCTGCGCGACAACGATCACTACTTGCGAATGTCAAGGTCAATCAATCCTTATGGCGATGGAAATGCCGCAAAGCGTATACGCGTTGCGATTGAAGAACGGAACTGAGATGAGCGGGAATAGTTACGGAACAGTCTGCGTCATTGGTTTAGGCTACATTGGACTCCCAACTGCGGCAGTTCTAGCATCGAAGGGAATATCAGTCGTCGGCGTGGATATTGATCCTGAGATCGTCGCCAAGATTTCGCGCGGCGAGATTCACATTGTGGAGCCCGACTTGGATGCGGTCACGGCTATCGTGGTTGCCAATGGACGGCTTCGTGCATCGTTGAAGCCGGAACCGGCGGATGCGTTCGTGATCGCAGTTCCGACACCCGTCCGCGACGGCAAGGCCGATATGGCGTACGTAGGTGCTGCGGCAGCCTCCATTGCCCCGTTTCTCAAGCGTGGCGACTTGATCGTTCTGGAATCAACCTCCCCGCCGGGAACGACAGCTGATCTCACAAGGCGCCTTACCGAGATGCGGCCGGATCTGCGTTTTCCGACCGAGAATGATACGGCGCCTGACATCAACGTGGCGTATTGCCCCGAGCGCGTTATGCCCGGGCGGGTGCTTGTCGAACTCGTCGAAAACGATCGGGTGATCGGAGGAATGTCTGCGCAATGTTCCGCGCGCGCAGAAGAGCTGTATCGAAGCTTCTGCAAAGGGGGGATTCTGCTGACAAACGCTCCAACCGCCGAGATGTGCAAGCTTGCTGAAAATTCATTCCGGGATGTCGGAATTGCCTTCGCCAATGAGCTCTCAATGGTTTGCGACAAACTTGGGATTAACGTTTGGGACCTCATCCGGCTTGCAAACCATCATCCCCGGGTCAATATTCTGCAACCCGGGCCGGGCGTAGGCGGACACTGCATTGCAGTCGATCCTTGGTTCATTGTATCGGCGGCGCCAGATGAAGCGATCCTGATCAGGACCGCGCGTGAGGTTAACGATTCCAAGCCTGGCCATGTTCTGGCTCAAATTCGCGCAGCGGTTGCCGAAGTGAAAAAAAGCCATTCGAGCCCGACGGTGCTCTTGCTCGGTCTTGCATTTAAGCCGGACGTGGACGATCTCCGGGAAAGCCCCGCCGTGCACATCGCGGAGAGTGCAGCATCTTGGCATGATTGCAATGTAATTGTCTCTGAACCGCATATCACGCAACTTCCTCCTATGCTGCGGAAGAATTCAAATATTCGGCTGGCGACCAATGTGGATGAAGCAATAGAACTCGCGCAGATAGTTGTCATGCTGGTAAACCACCGCAGCTATAACGCCATCGCGGCCGATAATCTGAAGGGAAAGCTAGTGATTGATACGCGCGGTGTTTGGTCATGAAGCAGCTACTTGTCCGCTCGGGGAAAGTGTTCTTGAAGCACGTACCCGCTCCGCTTGTCGGTAGCAAAAACGTCCTAGTGCGCGTAGAACGATCCTGCGTCAGCGTGGGGACCGAGATGGCCGGAATCAAGATGTCCGGGCTGCCGCTTTACCGAAGGGCACTAAGGCAGCCGCATCACGTGAAGCGGGTCGTTCAAATGATGCGCGACCAGGGCATCGCACGCGTCTACAAGCAGGTCAAAGGCAAGCTCGACGCCGGCATGGCTATTGGTTACTCGGCGTCCGGCGTCGTCGTTGATGTGGGTAGTGAAGTAACTGATATCGCGGTCGGTGACCGCGTGGCCTGTGCCGGCGCGGGTATCGCCAATCATGCTGAGTTCATCGATGTCCCCGTCAATCTATGTGTCCGGGTACCTAATGGGTTGCCCGACGATGCAGCCGCCACGGTAACGCTCGGTGCAATTGCCTTGCAGGGAGTACGGCGAGCTGTCCCGACGATGGGCGAAACAGTGCTGGTGATCGGCCTAGGTATCCTTGGCCAAATTACGGCGCAGCTTCTCAAGGCGAGCGGCTGCAGGGTTATTGCGACGGATGTGGATTCCGACCGCATCGCGTGCGCGCAGCAGAACGGCCTCGATGTCGGCATCAAGGCTGGCGGTGACGACCTTGCCGCCCAGATATTGAAGCTCACCGATGGATACGGCGCCGACGCCGTCATTATAACGGCTGCCTCAGCATCCAGTGATATCCTGAAAGAAGCCTTTCAATCGTGCCGCAAGAAAGCGCGCGTAGTGATCGTTGGCGATGTCGGTCTTGATATGGCCCGAGAAGATATCTACGCCAAAGAGCTAGACGTATTGATCTCATGCTCTTACGGCCCGGGCCGATACGATCCGATTTACGAAGAAGAAGGGGCCGACTATCCCCTGCCGTACGTCCGCTGGACCGAAAATCGGAACATGCAAGAATACCTCCGTCTGTTGTCTTGCGGGAGCGTGAAGCTGGGCAACATGCTGGAAGCACCATTCGACATCGATAGGGCAGAAGAGGCATATAAGGCGCTCACCGGCGGGGAGCGAAAGCCGCTCCTGGTTCTTTTGGGATACCCCCGGGCTAGCGAAGAGCGCCTTACGTCACTCCAGATCAACAAGCCTAGGACCGTCGATCGGTCGATCAAGGTGGCCATCGTCGGCTCTGGCGGCTTCACCACGGGGGTTCATCTTCCGAACCTTATCAAGCTAGGCGACAAATTCGACGTTCGGTTAATTGTCAGCAAGACCGGATTGTCGGCCGTTAGCGCCGCCGAAAGGTTCTCGGCGGCAAAGGCATCCACCAATTTCGAGGACGCGATAACGGACAGCGAGATCAACCTCGTCTTGGTTTCGACGCGCCACAACCTTCATGCGCGGATGGCGCTCGCCGCGCTGCGCGCAGGCAAGCATGTTTTCGTTGAAAAGCCGCTGGCCATGAACGAGTCCGAACTGGACTCGTTCGAAGAATTCTACTCGCAAAACCCCGAGGGCCCGATGCTGATGACCGGTTACAACCGGCGGTTTTCACCGGCCATCGTCTCTGCTCAAGGCATCCTGAAAGGTCGTGCGTCACCTTTGATCGTTAATTACCGCATGAACGCCGGCTACATCCCTGGCGATCATTGGGTGCATGGTCCGGAGGGCGGAGGGCGCAACATCGGCGAGGCGTGCCACATCTATGATCTGTTCAACGCACTGACTGGCAGCAGCGCCGTTGAAGTTCATGCCGTGTCGATTACACCCGGCAGCAAGCACTGGAGACGGGACGATAATTTCGTCGCAACCATCCGATATGCTGATGGATCGGTGTGTACGCTGACCTACACATCGATGGGAAATCGCAACTATCCAAAGGAACGGGCCGAGATCTTCGTCGATGGAAAGGTACTTGTGCTGGATGATTACAAGCAGCTCTCGGTTATCGGCGGGCAGGGCGGCTGGAAAGGTTTGGTCGCCGACAAGGGCCAAATGCATGAAATGCGGGTGCTCGGCGAGGCGCTGACCACCACGGGGCAATGGCCGATATCGCTCAAAGATCAACTGTCGGCGTCTCAAGTGAGCTTTGCGGTGCAGGGGCAGCTGCTGAAGTGACGGCCGTAGCCGAAGATTTCGAGGAACGACTTCATTGGGCTATTTGAAACGAGCGCAATATTACGGTTCGCGCATTCGCGAAGCCGGGGTGGCGGCTACGCTGTTCAAGATCAAGTCTGCGTTGGCGCCACATGTCTGGGCGCCGCTTTATCCGAGGGACAGCGGCGCCGCCTCGGACTCGCCGCAGAAAATCCTGCGGCTGGAGCGTCTGGGCTCCGGAATTCGCTCCGACCTGCTTAGGCAAGCAAAAGCCGACGTCGAATTCGTCGGTCGCTGCAGGCTACGCGCCGAAGCGGTGTTGTCCGGCCAATGGTCCGTGCTGGGATATGGCAAAGTTGCGATTCCGCGGCAGGCCGGATGGCTCAGGGATCCGGTTCACGATCATGCTTGGCCGCTGGTGTATTTTTCTCGAGTGGATTACGTGGCATCGGGGCAGCACTGCGACGTCAAGATCGCCTGGGAACTGAGCCGCCTGCAGTATTTGGTCTGGCTTGCGGAAGGCGCGTTGCTGATTCCGGACCTCCGCGATAGCTGCATCGCGCGACTGGAAGAGATTGTCGATGACTGGATCACGTCAAATCCGGTGGGGTACGGCGTCAATTGGGCATGTGCAATGGAGGTCGCGATCCGTGCGGTCAACATGATGCTGGCATGCTGTGTGGTCGCCGATGGCTTCTCCGCCGGGTTCGCCGGCAGGGCGGTGCGGAGCCTTTCGAGCCACTACCGCTTCCTGTGCCGGTTTCCCGAGATCAGCGATGTGCCGGGGAATCACTACCTCGCCGACCTGCTCGGAATGTTGGTGCTGTCGGTGGTGGTTGAGAACGACACGACACACGCGAAGGACGTGAAGGCTTTCACCGAGGAAGCCGGGCGTCAGTTCGAGCCGGACGGATGCCATATCGAACGCGCCCCAATCTATCACAGGTTATGCACCGACATGGTCGCCCTGGCTCGCGCATTTTCAATCCGGCGATCGGGCGCCGTGTCCCATGAGCTTTCGGCCATATTTGACGCCTCGGTCGGATTCGCCTGCGACCTAGCCGATTGCCGCGACCTGCTGCCGGTGATTGGCGATTGCGACAGCGGACAAATTCTGGAGTTTGGCGTTTCAGCCCGCAGCGTTGCGGGATTGAAGGCGCTCGCCGAAAGCCGGGCTGGCGGCCCAATGAGCGATTTCGAATTGTGGCTCCGGGCGATCGGCGGCTCCGGCCACGCCATCGGCGCGTCGCTCCATTCACCAAGTGCCGTGCGCTTCGCCGGAGGGCTTCTGTCGGCAACGGTCGGCGAACTCAGTGTGGCCATGCGGGTCGGGCAGCAGGGCCTCAAAGGCCGTGCGTCGCACGATCACGATGACGCGCAGTCGATCTGGGTGAGCGCTGGTGGTGCTGATTTCATTGTCGATGAAGGGTGCCACTCCTACACGCTGGATGCAGCCCGCCGGGCACAGAACATCTCGTCGCGCGCGCACAATGTGATCCAGGCAGCGTCGTCGCCGCGCTTTGCCGGGGCCGAGGGTTCCATCGGAATGACGGTCCGCGGCGCGCCGGTGTGCGCCGAAGCAGGGATCACATCGGATGGCGGCGCCGCGCAGTTTACGGCGACAGTCGTGGCGGCTAAACATCTTGCTGACGTCAAGCGCAAGCTGAGGGTTTCCCGCGATGGCGAGAGCTACCGGCTCCAAAATGAGGATAGCTGGTCTTCGGACGAGTCGGTGGAGTTGCGCTGGCATTTCGCTCCAGGCATCGCTGTGGAACTCGTATCGGAGCATATGGCAGCCCTCACCGGCGAAGGCGTCGCGGGCACGGTGAATTTTACCGGCAGCGGCTTGCGCGCCATTGAGCGGTTCGCGTTTCAGTTCTCTCCGGTGTATGGGGGCGAAGTCTCCAGTACCGGGATACGTGTCGTGGCCGGCCCGGCGGGGGGCGGCACATTGGTCAGCAACTTCGAGCTTCGGCTGTCGTTGGTCGACAACAGACAGGCTTGAAGAAAATGCAGCACAACAAAACATCGGTGGCTTTCAAGGTCCGAAAACTCGTTCGCTACGCGACGCTGTTCGGGCCGATCACGACCTTCGTCAAAGCCAAGGCGCAATTGCATTCGGGCAAGACGCTGGGATTTGAAGGAGATGTCTGGCGCAATCCGAAATGCTCCAATCCCGAAAGTCCGGATCGCTTCGTCGGAGTTGTCGGCGCCGGAAACTTTCTTTTCAACACCGCCTTCTATCTCAAGGGAGCGAAGCCGAACTTTCTGCAGGCGACGTACGACCTGCTGCCATCACGGTCGCGTTCTCTCTGCGAGGCATATAACGGGGCCTATGCCGCGGCAAATTTCGAAACGCTGCTGAACGACGATAAAATCAAGCTGGTTTATATCGCATCAAATCACGCATCACATGCCGAATACGCCATTCGCTGCCTCGACGCGGGCAAGCATGTCCATATTGAAAAGCCGCATGTCGTCACGAGGGATCAACTCGAGCGCCTCGATGCCGCGCAGAAGCGCAACCCGGATTGCATGGTATTCTTGGGGTTCAATCGCCCGCGGAGCGAGATCTTTAGGCGTATAAGAAGCGCCTTGGAGACGGCCGCCGGTCCCTTGATGGTGAACTGGTTTATCGCCGGCCACGAAATTCCTGACGATCACTGGTACTTCAGTGAGGCAGAAGGCGGACGGATTCTTGGAAATCTTTGTCATTGGACGGACCTGACGCTCGAGATGGTAGGGCTGGAAAACGCGTTTCCATGCGTCATCAACGCCGTCTCCGCGCCCGAAGCCAAGTCTGACTTTTCCGTCTCGATTGTTTTTGCCGACAAGTCGGTGGCGGGGATCACCTTCTCGGCCAAAGGCCACACGTTCGAGGGCGTGCGCGAGGTTCTCAATGCGCATCGCGGCGACGTCCTGATTACCATGTCCGATTTTCAACATCTTCGAATCGATTCCGGACACCGGCGTCTCCGATACAAAGGGCTTTTCCGAGATCATGGGCACCGGTCGAATATCGTCAACAGCCTGACCGCAATTGCCAGTCTTGACCGATCGAAAGCCGCCAGCCGGAGCTATGTCAGGGCAACGGCAGAGCTGTTTTTGGCAGTGAAGGAGGCCGCTGACAGTGGGCAGCCGGTCACTGTGACGGCCCAGCAGGTTGCCGACCGATGAATAGATTTGGGAAGATAGCCAGCAGAAGCGCACTAGGCGGGCTGTCCCACCATTTCTTTGCCATCGTAGGGCAGGTTGCCGCTGCCGCTCCCAATATCGTAGTCGCCGTTGTGTTGTCCCATACGGTCAGCCTGGTCGCTGCCGCGCAGTTTGTCATCGCGTCTGGAATTGCGGCGCTGATCTTCAGCCTGTCGTTTCTTGGGCTGGTTTATTACATCAGCGTCGATCGCATGAGCGAGTTCGACAGCTGGGACTATACGGGTACGCGCATCGCGTCGACCCTGGTGGCCACCATCGCCGTTCTTGCGATCTGGCAGATGCTAGATATTCCGGTGTCGCTTTTGATTCTCGTCGTCCTGCTTCGGATATCCGACGCAGCGGTCGATCTCACCTGGGGCTTCGACCTGCTACGGCAGAGCACGGCGAGCGCGATGCGTCGCTATGCAACGTTGAACGTCGCGAAGTTATTGCTCGTGTTACTCCCCACCTGCATAATTCCGCTCGGGATTAGCGTCTCCCCGATCTACCTGCTGGTTATCGGGGCGGCATTCGCAGCCGTGACGTGCTGGATCCGGGCCGTGAGGCTCTCCTGGCCGGACCGCCGGCCGGGCACGCTGCGCGCCAGGCTGGGACAGTCCGCCGTCCTGGTGCGCCGCACGGTGTGGTTTACGCTCGGCGTTGCCGTAAGCGCGGCGGCGAGTAACTCGCCGCGTTATCTGATTGGAAGCTACTATTCCGGTGTCGACCTTGGGGTCGCAGGCGTTTCGCTCGCGTTCGGGACGCTGTTCGGCATGGTGTTTCTGTCTTCCTGGCTGCGCTGGTTTCCGAAATTGAGCAGAGAAGGGCGCTCTCCGGCACGTAAGTTCAGGGGAATGATCGTCGATGCTTTGGGGCTGGCCCTGCTGATGGTCCTGGCGACGGTTTCCGTCGTGCCGTGGATCGTCGCGACGATGTTCGGCTTCGAGCTCGCGGTTGGGGCCGCTCTTTGCAGAGACATACTATTGGGCGTAGTCGCGTTTGGATTTGCGATGAACCTGGCAAACCTCTTTAAAGTCACATCGTTGGTTTGGTTCGAATCGCTATGTTATTTTGTTGGCGTATGTAACGGACTGTGCGCGTTGTTCTTTGTTCCGTCGATGGCCGTGCCCGGCTTCCTTTTTGCAAGCGCTGCCGGTTCGCTGGCGACATTCCTGTTCGGGATGACTCTCACGGCCCGTCGCGAACGAAGCGATCCCCGTGAGGCACAGGTTGCGGCCTTTGCGCGCTTCGCCGACAGGCCCGTCCCCCGCGTGACGAGAATGATGGATGTTGCACGTCAGGCGGGACTTGCGGTTGTGTTCATCGGCGCCAAGCGTGGCGAAACGCTTTCCTCGGATACATGGGAGGGCTACGAGGTCGTCCGTGTCGGGACGCCGTTTCCGCTTCTGAACGGAAGAAAGCCGTTTCGCTACATCGGCGGGATACTTTCATGCAACGTCGGCATGCTGAAAGTCCTGTGGCACAGATCGCCGGGAATTGTGCATGCCTCCGATATCGAGACATTCCCGGCGGCCATGCTCTACAAGCTCATGTGCAACTGCCGCCTCCTGTACAACATTCACGACAACCTGGCGCAGCGCTATGCGCTGCCGGTTCCGGTCACACGTTTCATGAATGCCTTGGAAGGTCTGGCAGTTCTGCTATCCGATGCGACGCTTGTTCCAGAAGGCTTTCGCCGGGATGCTCTGCCACGCTGGTGCCAACACAAGGTCACGGTGGTTCGAAACCTGCCGCCGGACAGCGGTGCTGCGCCACCTGAACCGCTCCTCGACGGAAAGATCAAGATTTTCTACGGCGGCTGGCTGGACTGGCAAAGAGGCCTTGGCGCGCTGCTGGAACTTGCAAAGGGCCCCGGCGTCGAGTTGCGCGTCGCAGGAGAAGGCTCTTCCGAAATAGTCGAAGCCATTAGGCAAGCCGAAAACGTGACGTTCCTTGGTTTTCTGGACTCGGGGGCCGTTCTCGAGGAGACCCGGCGCTGCCATTTCGTGCCGGTACTTTACGATCCGCAGCGCACGATCAATCGATACGCGGCATCCAACAAACTTGCTGAAGCGCTTTCGCTTGGTCGACCAATCATTCTTAACGAAGAGTTGCATATCTCTGGGGAACTGAGCGATCCGTCGTGCGTGCTGAAGACACCCTATGTCAAAGCAGGAGCGATGGTCACGACATTGCGGGAGCTTGCTTCGGACCCTCAACGCTATGCAGTGGCATGCGCAAATGCACGCCTGCTATACGATCGAAACTACAGTTGGGCGAGCGCGAAGCAGGCATCCACCATCGCCTTGTTCGGAACCAGTTAGGCCCCCATTGGGGCCGCCACGCCCGTATCAAGACGTCGTTCAGCGATTGCTAGGAGTTACTATGTGCGGGATCGTCGGGGTCTACGGTTACAACGGCAAGCAGGTTTCCCCGGAATTGTTGGGGAAGATGCGTGACACGATGCGACATCGCGGACCTGACGGCGCCAACACCTGGATATCGCCGGACGGCTCCGTGGGTCTCGCTCACCGCAGGCTTTCGATCGTCGACTTGAGTACCGTCGCCGGCCAGCCCATGAGCAATGAAGACGACACGATCTGGATCACCTTCAACGGTGAGATCTACAATCATCAACAATTGCGGCCCGAACTGGTGAAGCGCGGGCACGACTTTCGAACCGACCATTCGGATACCGAAGTGCTCGTCCACGGCTACGAGGAGTGGGGAATAGACGGTTTGCTGGAGAGAATCACCGGCGACTACGGCTTTGCGATCTTGGACCAGAAGGATGGATCGCTGTATGTGGCGCGGGACCGCATCGGCGTTAAACCGCTATATTTTGCCGAGGTCGATGGACAGTTCACGTTCGCTTCCGAGATCAAGGCACTGCTGGCGCATCCGGCCCTGGTTCCGGACATCGATCCGGCTGCGATGGTTCACTATCTGAGCTTCCTGACCACCCCTGCCCCGCTGACGATGTTCAAGGGCGTCTACAAGCTGGCGGCGGGAAGCTGGATGAAGATATCCCCGGGGGGGACAATCGAGGTGACGCAGTATTATGTCGCCCGTCCGGGACGGGGCATTGACCGATCCCAGACCGACAATCTGTCCAGCGCTGCGCTCGAAAACTTCTACGTAGATGGAATTCGGGAGCGGCTGTCGAGCGCTGTTGAAAAGCGGATGATGTCAGATGTGTCGTTCGGTGTTTTCCTGTCTGGCGGAGTCGATTCATCAACGAATGTGGCGCTGATGTCCCGCTTCACCGACAGCCGGATCAATACGTTCACCGTCGGCTACAAGAACGATGCGGAACTGAATGAGCTGAATTATGCAAGGATCGCTGCCGAACAGTTCGATACCAATCATCATGAGGTCCTGATCGACGAAGACGACATGGTCGGCTACCTGCAGAATATGGTCTATCATCAGGATGAACCGTTGGCGGACTGGGTCTGCGTCCCTCTCTATTTTGTATCGAAACTGGCGCATGATCACGGAATAAAGGTGGTGCAGGTCGGCGAGGGAGCGGACGAACAGTTCGCCGGCTATCAAGGCTATCTGAAGTACCTCAAGTTGTATCAGAAAGCCTGGTCGCCGTTCCGTACCTTTGTCCCGAATGCGGTGCAGTCTGCCGTCGCCGGCGTCGCGGCCTGGGCGTCAGATTTTCATCCAAAGCTCGATGTCTATGCCGATATCGCCGATCGGGCCGCAAACGACCGCGGGCATTTCTGGATTCTGTCGATGTCGTTCTGGAATGCTACCAAGAAGCGGCTTCTGCGCTCGGAAAATCTTGGTTCGGTCAAACATCACGACCGGATGATCGCTGCCGGCATACTCGATCCCGGCTATGTCCGTCCGGATAGTTTCAATGTCATAAAGTCGTTCTCGGACGAATTAGGTGTGTCATCTCCCGGTCATGATGTGCTCGCCGGGATGGTCTACAACGAATTTCGCCTTAGGTTGCCTGAACTACTATTGATGCGCGTCGATAAAATCAGCATGTCCGTCTCGCTGGAGGCGCGTGTTCCGTTCCTCGATCAGGAATTGGTGGATTTCAGCTTCGACATTCCCGAAGAATTCAAGGTAAAGAACGGGGTCAGCAAGTACCTTCTCAAAAAGGCGGTCGAGGGCATCATTCCTGACGAGCTGATCTATCGACGCAAAATGGGCTTCGACGTTCCGATGATAAAATGGTTGAAGGGCGAGTTTGGCCAGCGTGTGGAACGGGAAATTCTGTCATCGAGAATGATGGATCGGGGGTTTTTCCATGTGGCCTATATTCGTGAGATGTTTTCCGACCACAGGCTTGGGCGAGCCAATCGGGCGCAGCAACTTTGGACGCTCTACAATCTGACCGCCTGGTACGACTATTGGGTTGATGCACCTGCGGACGTTGCGGCCTAATCCGCGAAAATTACGATTTCAATTTCGGTGGTACAATGATATTCTACATCGAATTTGATTTGCCGGCTATTTGACGGGCGCCAATGTCAATTTTTCTGATAGCGATTTTTTTTATAGCGGGTTGTGGCTATTTGTACTTCAGGCCGTCTTGGCGAAATGTTGGGCCATCTTTGCTCGATGCTTATGTCATTGGCGTAGCTCTATTTTCGGTGGGCTCCGTACTGGTTTGGCATTCGCTGAGCATCCCGAATTCCCTTGAAGTGATGAATATCGGTCTGGCGGCGGGCATAGCTACCATGGCCGCAGGCAGCCTTTGGAGCTACCTGTTCTCAGAACGCATTGCGAAGCTTCACTTCTTTAGTTCCACGCGGCTGCTTCAGAAAACGCCAGCAGATAACTTCGCCATTACGGCGGGGCTTGCAGTATGTGTCCTGGTGACCAGCCTGTTTCTTTTTCGGGTCTTGAATCACGATCATCTCCGCACTCTGTTGAGGGCAGCCTTTTTCGCGCATGAACGGGCTCTGAACGAAGCCCGCCTGATCATGTCGTCGGGAATCGAAGGGTACTTTGCGCCCGGTTACGTCAAGCAATTTCGCGATATTGGCATTCCGGTCCTTTGTACGGCCGCCCTGCTGTGCGGGGGCGCCTATCGGAACCGGATCGTGTTTTATTCTGCCATGGCCATCGCGCTTCTGGCGATGCTCATTTCCGGGCAACGACTGGTGATCCTGGTCTTTATGCTCTGCTTGGCGGTTGCATTCGTGATCGAGCAGACGTTTCGCGGCCGTTGGCGACTCATGCCGGTCGCCGCTGCAGTGCCTGTGTTTGCGGCGATGGCCGCGATGGTTCTGTTGCTTACCCTGATGCTTGGCCGGGCCGATCTACCACTTGCTCCTCCGAAGCATCGGTCAACCGAATTTGCTTTCGGCATCAATTGGCAGAAGATAACGGACACCGAGGCTGAAAAGCGGGACGGCGCGCTGTTTATCGAGACGCACACGGCGCGAGGCGAAGAAAACAAGTACCGCCTGCAAAGCGAGATCATGCTGGTCGTGCCGAACGCGACCTACAGCCTGACTTACCTAGCCCGCATAGAAGCTGCCGCCGCCATCGGGGTCGTCGATCGCGCTTCAGGACGGTGGATAGCGCGCGAATCGATGTTGGAATCGGGGAAAATCAGTTTTCTCGCTCCGTCCGGGCAGCTCTGGATCGTGATCGCCAGCGCAGGAAGTGAGCTCGGCTTCTCTAACGTGACGATAAATGCGCTGTCGCTGGATCGTAGCAACGAGGTGGTCGTTGCGGGACGCTCGCTGAATTCGATGGGATTCGAATGGCGAACGGTGCGCGGCACGACTGAATTGTCAGCACTCGGCGAGGCGATGAGCTTCGGCGAGCAGGTCGGCTCCCTTACAAGGCAGGCGACTTTACTGGCCAGCGCCCCCGTTACCGTCGAGCCGGATCGGCGATATCAGTTGAAGTACACTCTCCATACGGAGCGGGGTCATGCCGTCATGGGCGTTATAGACGATGCGACCCAGACGTGGATCGCTCGCGGCAAGAATGGTCGGATCGTATTCAGGCCGAAGTCCGACCGGATTAGCCTCTTTGTGGCAAGCGAGATGCCGAAGGACGGAAGGGTGTCGGGTGTCCTGGAGGGAGTGGTTTTCGGTCCGGTGGAGAGAACCCTTTCGAACGCAGACGAAGAGCAGATGAAGCGCGAGGAGGAGGAGGGCGCGGTCCTTGGCGCGGAACCTTCAAACGGGGAAACGAGAGCGGCTAGTTCACATCCTAAAATTGCATACCCCAACATGCGGTCTCGCCCGGATGACGCCGAAGAAAAGCAGAACGCTCCAGCGGCAGCCGGTCTGGTTGCGCGCATCAGCGGTGCAGTTCTTCAAATCGCCCATCGTGCTGTGATGGCTGCGCCGCAGGAAAACGCCATTTCGTATCGGCTTTGGGGCGAGAACGCGCCGACATATGGAAAAGGATGGGCGGTGGATTTGTCAGGCGTTCGCCTAGGCACCCAAGCGCAGCTTTCGAATGAGCTGTCTGTTGCAAACTCAGGCGGTGAACTCGGCAACTCGCCGCTGGCTCTGCCTGCGGATCTTTACAATAATTGGGGCTTTCTGGGCGTCATCCTAATCTCGGCGTTATATGGGCTCTTTTTTCTCCTGCTCGACCTGTTCCTGGTCGGCAGCAATTCGCCCCTTCTGATCTCGGCCAAGCTTTTCCTTTTCACGTCGATTCCCTTCATGTATTCGCCGTTTCTCTTTCTCCTCTATGGTGGGGCTGCGGTTCTGGCCGGCGTCGCCTATGTCGTCTTCACGACGATGGTATTTGGCTATTACCGGCGGTCCAAGAGCTCGATTACCCCATCTCAGTAATGTAGGCGGAATGCTAACGTTGTGAGGCATGCTTGATACGACCAGCGCTGGTCATTGCGTCATAATAGGGGACGTTCTAAACGGATCTGAATGCTTAAGCCGAGCTGATGGGCGTTTCGCTAGGTATCAAAGTAGCCGAGATAGCCCCGGGGATTGTAGCTTTTGTCAACGTTGAAGATGCTGTCATCCGTTTTGGTTTCTACGCGGCAACCTGCCGCCGTTGCTACGGCGTTTATGCTTCCCCTTAGTACAACTGGGCAGGCTGTATGCGTATCAATCTTCCTTATCTGTGCTCTCGCGACGTTGGATACTGCCGCGTTGCTTGCGACGACGCGCCGGTTAGCCGGACTGCTTCCTGTTCTGCTGTTCTCTTTGTTATGCCTTGGCCTGCTTTGGACGCCTGAATCGGTTGCTTTTTCTATCAAGTGGATCAGCCCTTACGCAAAGCTGCTGCTAATTCCGGTCTTGCTGGCTTCAAGATTTTCCACAAGGCAGGTTATTCAGATCGGCTCTGGCTTTGTGGCGGCCTGTACCATCCTTCTCATGCTCTCTTGGGCTTCGTTCATCTGGCCGGGGGATCTGTGGAACTGGTTCAAGTCACCCGGCGTCCCGTTCAAGGACAATGCAGTCCAAAGCGGTTTCTTTGCTCTGTGTGCGTTCGGAATGGCTAACGGAGCCGTGCGGTTGTGGTCCGAGGGCAAAAAGCGTGGCGCCGTCCTGGCGATCGCTTTGGCTATCCTTTTCTTCACCGACATATTCTTGATCTTTATTTCAAAGACAGGCGTCCTGATCTGCTTGGCCTTGTTGATCTTATTTCTGTCCCGCCTTGATCGACGACGATATTTCGTGGTCGCGCCGCTCCTAGTTGTGATCGGGCTAGCCCTGTGGTCATCAGCGCCAGCTCAACTACGCATCAAGGAGTTCTGGACGGACATCCACACGACAGACAGTGCCAAGGAAAGCGTATCGACCGCTGCGCGACTGGATTTCTGGAAGAAAGGCGTCGCTTTGGTCTGGGCCGCCCCTGTACTGGGTCACGGCACAGGCAGCATCAAGTCACTATATGCGGCGTTAGAGACCAGTGCGCCTTCGCCCTATGGTGAAGCTACTCCGGACCCCCACAATCAGTTTATCGGGATTTCACTTCAGCTCGGCTTGGTAGGCGGCCTGCTGCTGCTGGCGATGTGGTGGGTGCATTTTCAGATGTTCAGGGGGCACCAACTCCTGAATTTGTTTGGACAGGCTATCGTTCTTCAGAACGTCATTGGCTCGGCCTTTAACAGCCACATTGCCACCGTCTCGCAGGGGATGCTTTACTGCCTAGCAGTGGGCTTCCTTGGATCGGCGATTCGCAGCCGTCAGGATTGTACGCAGGTCGAAGCATCTGCTAGGCCGCCCTTAGCCGGCGGCGGCGTCGCCTTCGATCTGCCAGCTTAGTGCCGCGAAACAGAGCGGGCTGCCGAAGCGGGCAATTGAGCTCTGCGTGCGGCCCCATCGGCGCGACGGCTTCTCGCTGTCGAGCGTCAGAACCGGCAGGTCGGGGGTTCTCCCCACCAACTCGTTCCCTCCGTCCCGACTCCCATCAGGCATTTCGTGATGCCGGGTTTGCCGCTGGATGGTTCTATGTTTAATAGCAGGCCGTATGCTTTGCCGTTGAGAGAAACGTATCGGTACTGATTTTCTGGTTCGACGAATTGGGGATCAGTAGGGATTTCTGTTAGAAAATGTGGATCGACCAGCGCGCTCTTTAAGTCGCTGATAGGATTGTTGGAATAGGGGAATGGATAACTTCCGCGCGCAGCGCGAAACTTCTCCAGGGCGGTCGTGATGGCTGCTGCGTGCCGGGCCCTGATTGCATCAGGTCTGTTCGAGCTGAAGTAATCAATCACCTTCAATGTGCCAAAGAAGGAGAGCACAAGGATGAGCAGGCCGCCGAGAACGTTCCCCAGGAGTTTGCCGAGACGGTTTAACATCGCATGGTCCATAAGCTGTTGCTACCTAGGCAGCCAGTAAGTCGGTGCTAGAATATCCACTACATGATGAATCCATCATCGCGCGTCAACACACCAGCATTTTCCAAGAAAAAGGCATTCAACATCTACGTGCCACCGAAACAAGTGGCTAACGGCGCGCGGCTAGTGCACCGCTCCTAAGAGGATGCAACGTGAAATTTTCGTTGCGGAATGTCGCCCGGTTAACGCCTAGCCCGCGTTGCGTCACGGACAGCAGGAAAAAATCTCCTGAGGCGCCGAATATCAACATGCTGGGTCGGCACCTCAATAAGGTGGTGGATGAGAAGGCTGACAGCCACAGCTGCAGCGCAAGTCAGCAAGAGCGCGAGATAAGCAGGAATGCCACTTCGCAAAAGAGCCGCCAATACGACGTATCCCGCAACGGCATGGCAGACGTAAAGTGGGTAGCTGATGGCCGCCAGCAGGCGCAGAACTGCATTATCGATCCACCTATCCGAAACGCGGGAGGCGAGCACGAAAATCAAGAGTGCCGTTAGATAGCTTCCGGTTAGAAATGTGAAGCATCCGCGTGTCAAATAGCCGGCAGAGATATAAAACCCGCAAAATAGTGCCGCCGCCAAACACACAAAAGAAGGCAGTAAGAATTTTTTCCTGTAAGAATAGTTGAAAGCTACGCCAATGAACATGAAAATCAAAAAAGGGCTTTGGTAGCGAAATTGCCAGAGCAGATGGTTTGAATCGGTCGATCCGGGCCGCAATTCGCCATCAATGACCACTGCTGCGAACAGCGCGAGTGGAAACAGAAAAACGCGCAGATCGCCATTTCGCAAAAGCGAAGCCATGGTGGCCGCAATAATGTAGAACTTGACCTCAATTTCAAGGGTCCAAATTATTCCGTCGATATTGGGAAAGCCTATGCTGTCGCGCAATCCGGGGACGAAATGAAGTATGACCTGCCACTTTTGATACGGAAACTCGAAGCCGTAGTATCGACTTGACCACCAGATGGCCGTCAGTGTGACGGCAAATCCAGCCGCATAGGTCGGAACGATCCTTAGTAGCCGGTTTACAATAAATCCTGCCACGTCCATTTTTTGTAGTGAGAAAGGGATCACGAAGCCGCTAATTAAAAAGAATAGCGCAACTCCAAGGACTCCGGCATTTACGCTCGGAAGGCTATCAAGCAAAAGAACGACGCTTGGGGTAGGTTCGTCAGCCGGCGGAAACCCGCCGATTTTACCAACAAAAACACGATCTCCCCAGAAGACGCCAAAATAGTGTGAAACAACCACAGATAGCGCGGCTACCCCCCGCAGGCTGTTCGCAAACACAATGCGTAGGTGTCCTGAACCGTTTGGTGGATTTTGCATAGGTTTCAGTACCGTGCTCCCATTACGTACGCACACAGCTAGCCCTGATCGCTGTCGATGCACAACCCGGGATTAGAAGGTTGTCGATCGCCGACCTCTGAGCTGCACCCGGTTCCGAAGACACCAAGTTAGGTGGTTTATGGAGCTGGAGGTGTGTCATGGAGAGACGGAAGTTTAGCGAGAGTACAAGCTTGAGGCGGTCAAGCTGATCAAGGATCGGGGCGTGTCCTACGCTCAGGCTGCCGAGGACCTCGGCGTTCATCCGACGCAGCTGCGTGAGTGGGTGAAGAAGTTCGCCGATGACCCGCAACATGCGTTTCCCGGCCAAGGTCAGATGAAGCCGGAGCAGCAGGAGATCACGCGTCTCAGGCGCGAGGTTGCCAAACTGAAGGCTGAGCGCGACATCCTAAAAAAAGCCGCGGCCTACTTCGCGAAGGAATCGATGTGAAGTTCGGTTTCATTTCGAAGCACCGGGGGCTCTGGCCGGCGGATTGGTTGTGCGAGGCGCTCGGTGTCTCGCGAGGGGGGTTCTATGCCTGGCTGACGCGTTCACGCAGTCGGCGTAGCCGAAGCGATGAGGAACTGGGTGCGAAGGTTCGAGCCAGCTTCCTTGCGAGCGACCGCACCTACGGCGCCAGGCGTGTATGGCATGACCTGCTTGCAGAAGGCGTGTCGTGCGGGCTGCACCGGGTTGAACGATTGATGCGGCTACAAGCTCTCAGGGCGCGGCCACGACGGCGTCGCCTTCCTCCTGACGTGGGTGAACGTCAGGCGAGCGCCGTCGCTGCCAACGTACTCGACCGCACCTTCGAAGCGGCGGCTCCCAATCGCAAATGGATTGCTGACTTCACCTATGTCTGGACGGCGGAAGGCTGGTTTTATGTGGCGGCCGTCATCGACCTGTTCTCTCGGCGCGTAGTAGGCTGGTCGATGCATACCGATATGACGGCGCAACTTGTGACCGACGCCCTCGTCATGGCAATCTGGCGACGAGGCAAGCCTGATGCGCTGCTA
>NZ_JAQGJT010000095.1 GCF_028290495.1 Tardiphaga sp. | reverse complement strand
ATTCCAACCCGGCAACGATCATGACCGATCCGGAGCTGGCGGACGCCACCTATATCGAGCCGATCACACCCGAGATCGTCGCCAAGATTATCGAAAAGGAACGCTATATCGTTCCCGGCGGCTTCGCGCTGCTGCCGACCATGGGCGGCCAGACCGCGCTGAACTGCGCATTGTCTTTGCGCAAGCAGGGCACGCTCGCCAAATTCGACGTCGAGATGATCGGCGCCACCGCCGACGCCATCGACAAGGCCGAGGACCGCCAGCGCTTCCGCGAAGCGATGACCAAGATCGGCCTCGAGACGCCGCGCTCGGTCCAGGTCAAGAATCTACCCGACGCGCTGCGCGCGCTCGACGTGATCGACTTCCCGGCGCTGATCCGCCCTTCCTTCACCATGGGCGGCACCGGCGGCGGCATCGCCTACACCAAGGCCGAATTCATCGAGATCGTCGAACGCGGCATCGATGCCTCGCCGACTTCCGAAGTGCTGATCGAGGAATCGGTGCTCGGCTGGAAAGAGTTCGAGATGGAGGTGGTGCGCGACACGAAAGACAATTGCATCATCGTCTGCTCGATCGAGAACATCGATCCGATGGGCGTGCACACCGGCGATTCCATCACCGTGGCGCCGGCGCTGACGCTGACCGACAAAGAAGACCAGATCATGCGCGACGCCTCGTTGGCTGTACTGCGCGAGATCGGCGTCGAGACCGGCGGCTCCAACGTGCAGTTCGGCGTCAACCCCGCCGACGGCCGCATGGTTGTGATCGAGATGAATCCGCGCGTGTCGCGTTCCTCGGCACTGGCTTCCAAGGCCACCGGCTTCCCGATCGCCAAGGTCGCGGCCCAGCTCGCGGTCGGCTACACGCTCGACGAGATTGCCAACGACATCACCGGCGGTGCGACGCCTGCATCGTTCGAGCCGACCATCGACTACGTCGTCGTCAAGATTCCGCGCTTTGCGTTCGAGAAATTCCCCGGCGCGTCCACCACGCTGACCACCTCGATGAAGTCGGTCGGCGAAGTGATGGCGATCGGCCGCACCTTTCAGGAATCGCTACAAAAGGCGCTGCGCGGGCTGGAGACCGGCCTCACCGGCCTCGACGAGATCGAGATCGAAGACCTCGGCCGCGGCGACGACAAGAACGCCGTGCGCGCCGCTCTGGGCACGCCGACGCCGGACCGGCTGCTGCAGGTTGCCCAGGCGATGCGGCTCGGCTGGACCGACGACGAGATCTTCAATTCCTGCAAGATCGACCCCTGGTTCCTCCAGGAGATGCGCGGCATCGTCGACATGGAAGCCAAGGTCAAGGCCAACGGCCTGCCCGCCAATGCATTCGGCATGCGGACGCTGAAGGCGATGGGCTTCTCCGACGCGCGCCTCTCGGTGCTCACCAACACCACCGAGGAAGAGGTCAAGACGCTCAGGCGTTCGCTCGGCGTCCGCCCGGTGTTCAAGCGCATCGATACCTGCGCGGCGGAATTCGCCTCGCCGACGCCCTACATGTATTCGACCTACGAATCCTCCTTTGCCGGTGCCTTCGCCGACGAAAGCGCGCCGACCGACGCCAAGAAAGTCATCATTCTCGGCGGCGGTCCGAACCGGATCGGCCAGGGCATCGAGTTCGATTATTGCTGCTGTCATGCCTGCTTTGCGCTGCACGATGCCGGCTACGAAACCATCCTGATCAACTGCAACCCGGAAACCGTGTCGACCGACTACGACACCGCGGACCGGTTGTACTTCGAGTCGCTGACGGCCGAGGACGTGCTGGAGATTATCGACACCGAAAAGCAGAACGGCACCCTGCACGGCGTTATCGTGCAGTTCGGCGGCCAGACCCCGTTGAAGCTGGCGCATGCGCTGGAAGACGCCGGCGTGCCGATCCTGGGTACTTCACCCGACGCCATCGATCTCGCCGAAGACCGCGACCGCTTCAAGCGCGTACTCGACAAGCTCAAGCTGAAGCAGCCGAAGAACGGCATCGCCTATTCGGTCGAACAGGCGCGCCTCGTCGCCGCCGAGCTTGGCCTGCCGCTTGTGGTGCGTCCGTCCTACGTGCTGGGTGGGCGCGCGATGCAGATCATCCGCGAGGAAAGCCAGCTCGGCGACTACCTGCTCGGCACCTTGCCGGAGCTGGTGCCCGCCGACGTCAAGGCGCGCTACCCCAACGACAAGACTGGCCAGATCAACACCGTGCTCGGCAAGAACCCCTTGCTGTTTGATCGCTATCTGTCGGATGCCATCGAGATTGACGTCGACTGCCTGTGCGACGGCAAGGACACCTTTATCGTCGGCATCATGGAGCACATCGAGGAAGCCGGCATTCACTCCGGCGATTCGGCATGTTCCCTGCCGCCGCATTCGCTGGATGCCGCGATGATCGAACGGCTGGAGCAGCAGACCCGCGACATGGCGCTCGGCCTCGACGTGGTCGGCCTGATGAACGTGCAGTTCGCCATCAAGGACGGCGACATCTACGTGCTCGAAGTCAATCCGCGCGCGTCGCGCACGGTGCCGTTCGTCGCCAAGGTGATGGGCATTCAGGTCGCCAAGATCGCCGCCCGGATCATGGCTGGCGAGAAGCTCGCCGACTTCAATCTGAAGAAGCGCAAGCTCGACCATGTCGGCGTCAAGGAATCGGTGTTCCCGTTCGCGCGCTTCCCTGGTGTCGACACCGTGCTCGGCCCGGAAATGCGCTCGACCGGCGAAGTGATGGGTATCGACAGCACGTTCGCGGTTGCGTTTGCAAAGAGCCAGCTCGGCGGCGGCACGCGCGTGCCGCGTAAGGGCACGGTGTTCGTCTCGGTGCGCGAGAGCGACAAGACACGCATCCTGCCGGCCGTGCAGCTACTAGCGGAAAACGGCTTCAAGGTGCTGGCGACCTCGGGCACCCAGCGCTTTCTGGCCGACAACGGCGTCGCGGCCGTCAAGATCAACAAGGTGCTGGAAGGCCGGCCACATATCGTCGATGCCATTACGAATGGCGAGATCCAGCTGGTGTTCAACACCACCGACGGTCCGCAGGCACTGGCCGACAGCCGTTCGCTGCGGCGGGCTGCCCTCTTGCATAAAGTTCCGTATTACACCACTCTTTCGGGCGCTGTGGCGGCCGCACAGGGCATCCGCGCCTATCTGGGCGGGGACCTTGAGGTCCGCACCTTGCAGAGTTACTTTTCCGAAACCTGATTGAGGCTGGTCGGGTACGTTTGGACTCGATCGGAACTAAAAACAGCATGATCGGAACCGTCCGGTCATGGCGTTGTTCTGTTTCGGCGCCTGAAAGCACCTGCTGCGGGCGCAGCATGCTGATATCTTGCAGATTGAATTGTTTCGTGCGCGCCGCGACTGCGGCGGCATGACGTTAAAGGACGAAAGCGATGGTTGAGAAGGTCCCGATGACCGCCGGTGGCTATGCCGCCCTGGAAGTCGAATTGAAGGAGCGTCAGTCGGTGAACCGCCCGCGGATCATCGAGCAGATTGCAGAGGCACGCTCCCATGGCGACCTTTCGGAAAATGCGGAATATCACGCCGCCAAGGAAGAGCAGTCGCACAATGAAGGCCGCATCAACGAGCTCGAAGACAAGATCGGGCGCGCCGAAATCATCGACATCTCAAAGCTCTCCGGCGACACCATCATGTTCGGCGCGACCGTGACGCTGGTCGACGAGGACACCGAGAAAAAGGCGGTCTGGCAGATCGTCGGCGAACCGGAAGCCGACGCCAAGAAGGGTCGCATCTCGATCACCTCGCCGATGGCGCGTGCGCTGATCGGCAAGGCCAAGGGCGCTACCGTCGAAGTCGTCGCTCCCGGCGGCGCCAAGGCGTATGAGATTACCAAGGTCGAATGGCGCTGAGCGCTGCGAGATTGGACCCCTTCAAAAGGCCGCGGTTTCCGCGGCCTTTTTCGTGCGCGGCGTTATGTCTCGCATGTTCGATCAAGCGCCTGCGAGACCGCACGGAATAATTGTCACGGCTCTGTGTTTGGTATGATGCGGAGCTGCGGCGGCACTTGGCTTGAAAAGTGCCTTTATTCGTGGTCGGACCTAAGCGTTGAATACGCACCGTCCGATCCATCGTTGATTCTTTAACCGGGGGACTACCCATGAATTTTGACGCCATTACTGCGCGCTATCAGCCGATCGCACTCAGCCTGTTTCGCTTCATCACCGGCCTGCTGCTGTTTCAGTACGGCATTGCCAAGATCTTCAAGTTTCCGGTGCTGCCGTATTTCGCCAACATCCCGCCGCTGATCACCGCGGCCGGCACGCTGGAACTGATCCTGGGCGCGCTGCTGCTGCTCGGCCTGTTCACGCGACTGGTCGCCTTCATCCTGTCCGGCGAGATGGCCCTCGCCTATTTTATCGGCCACATTTTCAAGGGCGCCGAGCCGGTTTTCCTGCCGCTGCTGAACGGCGGCACCGCCGCGATCCTGTTCTGCTTCGCCTGCCTCTATCTGGCGACGGCCGGCGGCGGCCCGATCAGCCTTGACGCGATCTTGCGCAAGAAGAGCTGATCCACGTTCCAATACAAGAAAGCCCGCGCTGTTCGCAGCGCGGGCTTTTTCGTGCGTGGGCCATGCCCCAAACGCGGCAACTCAGTCCGCGACCTTCAACTCCAGCGGCACGGCCGCGGCGTATTTTGAATTGTGCAGCACCAGCGAGGTGCGGACATTACGCACATGCGGCGCGGCGGTGAGCTGGCTGACGAATTCCTGGAACGTCGCCATGTCCGGCGCGACGCATTTCAGGATGAAATCGATCTCCCCCGACAGCATCCAGCATTCCCGCACCAAAGGCTCCTTGCGAACGAAATCCTCGAACGCCTTGAGGTCGGCATCGGCCTGGCTCGACAGGTGCACCGAGGCGAACACGGTGACGTCGAAACCGAGCAGACGGGGATCGAGCAAGCCACGATAGCCCTGGATGTAACCGGCCTCTTCCAGCGTCCGGACCCGACGCAGGCAGGGCGGCGGCGAGATGCCGACGCGCTTGGCCAGTTCCACATTGGTGATGCGGCCGTCGGCCTGGATCTCGGTGAGGATCTTGAGGTCGATATCGTCCAGGCTTTTCGGCACGCTCAGTGGATCCTTAAGGGGCTGTTCGGGACTCTCTTATCGCAGGAGCGGCGCTGCGCGCAATTTTATTGCGCGTGCAACGCGGAAATTAAGCGCGTTCTGGGGAAAAAACGCCGGGACGGATTGCAATTCTTGCATAGCTCCACAGATATTCTAGAGTTCGCGCGAACTTGGATTTGACACTTTCGACGCCGCCGCGATGTTTCCGCTGGCAATCCAGCCTCCGTACTTAGCAATTTTTCCCTTCAGAAAGGGACTCGACATGGCCGCCCCCATCCACGCCAAAGTCGTCATCATCGGATCCGGCCCCGCCGGCTACACCGCTGCGATCTATGCTGCCCGTGCCATGCTGGAGCCCGTCCTGATCCAGGGCATTCAGCCCGGCGGACAGCTCACCATCACCACCGACGTGGAGAACTATCCCGGCTTCGCCGATGTGATCCAGGGCCCATGGCTGATGGAGCAGATGGAGAAGCAGGCGGCCCATGTGGGAACCAGGCTCGTCACCGACATCGTCACCGAACTGGATACAAGGCAGCGCCCGTTCCGGCTGGTCTGCGACTCCGGCGACGTCTATCTCGCCGAAACCGTGATTCTTGCCACCGGCGCGCAGGCGCGCTGGCTCGGAATTGCCTCGGAAGACAAATTCCAGGGCGGCGGCGTCTCCGCTTGCGCGACCTGCGACGGATTCTTCTATCGCGGCAAGGACGTCGTGGTGGTCGGCGGCGGTAACACCGCGGTCGAGGAAGCGCTGTTCCTGACCAACTTCGCCGCCACCGTCACCATCGTGCATCGCCGCGACCACTTCCGCGCCGAGCGCATTCTGCAGGAACGGCTGTTCAAGCATCCCAAGATCAAGGTGATCTGGGATAGCGCGATCGACGAGATCTGCGGCGTCGAAAATCCGAACAAGGTGACGCATGTGCGCCTGAAGAACGTCAAGAACGGCGCCACCACCGACGTGCCCGCCGACGGCGTCTTTATCGCCATCGGGCATGCGCCGGCGACCGACCTGATCAAGGACCAGATCAAACTGAAGCCCTCGGGCTATGTCGAGGTCGCGCCGAATTCGACGGCCACCTCGGTGCCCGGCGTGTTCGCCGCCGGCGACGTCGCCGACGAAACCTGGCGCCAGGCGGTTACCGCCGCCGGGATGGGCTGCATGGCTGCCCTCGAAGCGGAACGTTATCTCGCTGCCCACGCTCATGACCGCGCAGCGGCGGAGTAAACATGGCACGCTCTCGTGATGGATTTAACGACATGGACTGGGACAAGCTCAAGGTGTTTCACGCGGCTGCGGAAGCGGGAAGCTTCACGCATGCCGGCGAGCAACTCGGCCTGTCGCAATCCGCTGTGTCGCGCCAAGTCAGCGCGCTTGAGCAGGAACTGTCGGTCTCGCTGTTTCACCGCCATGCCCGCGGCCTGATCCTCACCGAACAGGGCGACCTGCTGTTCCGCACCGCGCATGATGTGTTCATGCAGTTGCAGGCGGCGCGCGCCAAGCTGACTGACAGCCGCGAACGGCCGAGCGGCGACCTCAAGGTCACCACCACCCCCGGCGTCGGCATCAACTGGCTGATCCCCCGGCTCGGCGAATTCACTGCACTTTACCCGGAAATCCGCATCTCGCTGATCGTCACCGACGAAGAACTCGATCTGTCGATGCGCGAGGCCGATGTCGCAATCCGCACCCGCAAGCCGACCCAGCCCGACCTGATCCAGCGCAAGCTGTTCGCGATGGGCTTCCACGCTTATTGCGCGCCGGAATACGTCAAGCACTTCGGCACCCCGCGGACGCTGGACGAACTCGACGGCCACCGCATCATTACGCTCAGCGACGGCGGCGTTGCGCCGCATCTGCAGAACCGCAACTGGCTGATCGAAGCCGGCCGCAACGGCTCCGGCTCGCGCGAGCCCTACTTCAAGGTCAACAACATTCTGGGACTGGTCCGCGCCTGCCAGCAGGGCCTGGGTATTGCGGCACTTCCGGACTACCTCGTCGAGGAAAACAACCGGCTGGTGCAGCTGTTCGGCGAATCCGATTCGATCCAGCTCGACACTTATTTCGTCTATCCCGAAGAGCTGAAATCGGTGGCCCGCGTCCAGGTGTTCCGCGACTTCATCGTCAGCAAGGCGCAGCGCTGGCCGGGCTGAGGCTCCGTCCGGTCGCCGGCCCAGCCCTGCGTCCAGCCCCGGAGTCGCATGACTGACATGCGAGGTGAGCCGTTGCTCACTGCCGGTTTCGGGGATCATATTTGAGGGAAGCTGAGGCTTCGCTCCGCGTTTTGTCCCCCTCCTCCAGTGGAGCGGAGCCTCAGTTATCCCTCTTGGAAGGTGATTGTGTCGGCCTCTCGAAGGCCAATACCTCAGCCGGGCTCGTTCGAGCCCGGCTTTTTTTTTGCGCGAGAAATTCTGGTTCCCCGGACGCGGCGTCAATCCAGCCTCACCTTCGCCAGCCGCAGCGCATTGCCGATCACGCTCACCGACGACAGCGCCATAGCCGCCGCACCTACCATCGGCGACAGCAGGATGCCGAGCAGCGGATACAGCACGCCAGCGGCGATCGGCACGCCGGCGGCGTTGTAGACGAAGGCAAAGGTCAGGTTCTGCCGGATGTTGCGCATCACAGCCTTCGACAGCTTTCGCGCGCGGACCAGGCCCGCGAGATCGCCGGTGAGCAGCGTGATACCCGCGCTTTCAATCGCGACGTCGGTGCCCGTGCCCATCGCAATGCCGACATCGGCCGCGGCGAGCGCGGGCGCGTCGTTGACGCCGTCCCCGACCATCGCGACCCGGCGGCCTTGCTGGCGCAACCGCTCGACCACTTCGCTCTTGCGCTCGGGCAGCACGCCGGCTTCGACCTCGTCGAGGCCCAATGTCTTTGCCACAGCCAGCGCGGTGGTCCGGTTGTCCCCGGTCAGCATGACGAGGCGCAGGCCATCCTGGCGCAGCGCCTGCAACGCCGCTTGCGCCGATGGCTTGACCGGATCGGCGATCGCGATCACGCCGGCGACGCGAGCATCGACGGAAACGTAGATCGCGGTCGCGCCGTTCTCGCGCGCAGCCTCGGCCGTGCCGTCGAGGGTGGACGTGTCGATCTTCAGTTCGGCCATCAGCATCGCATTGCCCAGCGCCACCTGCTTGCCGTCGATACGGCCCGACGCCCCCTTGCCGGAAGGCGCCGCAAATCCGCTGACGTCGCCCAGCATTACACCACGCTCCTGCGCCGCATTGACGATGGCCTGCGCCAGCGGATGTTCGCTGGAGCGTTCGACACTGGCGGCCAGCCGCAACAGATCGTCCTCGGCGAAGCCGTTGGCCGCCGTGATCGCGACGACTTTCGGTTTGCCCTCTGTGAGCGTGCCGGTCTTGTCGATCACCACCGTATCGATCGTCTCCAGCCGCTCCAACGCCTGCGCGTCGCGCACCAGAATGCCGGCATGCGCGCCGCGTCCGATCCCGACCATGATCGACATCGGCGTCGCCAGCCCGAGTGCACAGGGGCACGCAATGATCAGCACGGTGACAGCGGCAACCAGCGCGAAACTTAGCCGCGGCTGCGGGCCGAAGATGGCCCATGCCGCGAAGGCCAGCACCGCGGCAGCGATCACCATCGGCACGAACCAGCCGGCGACCTTGTCGGCAAGGCGCTGGATCGGCGCGCGCGAGCGCTGCGCCTTGGCGACCATGTCGACGATCCGGGACAGCATGGTGTCGCGACCGACCTTGTCGGCGCGCACCACGAGGCCACCACTCTGGTTTACGGTGGCGCCGATGACGCGCGCGCCGACAGCCTTGGTCACTGGCATGGATTCGCCAGTCACCATCGATTCATCGACCGCAGAGCGGCCATCGGTGACGACGCCATCGACCGGGATTTTCTCACCCGGACGGACGCGCAGCAGGTCGCCCACTACGATCAGATCGAGCGAGACATCCTCGTCGCCATGCGCGCCGATGCGCCGTGCGGTCTTGGGCGCAAGGCCGAGCAGCGCGCGGATCGCGCCGGAGGTCTGGTTGCGCGCGCGCAGTTCCAGCACCTGGCCCAGCAGCACCAGCACGATGATCACCGCCGCCGCCTCGAAATACACCGCGACCGCGCCGTGATGATCGCGGAACGCCGGCGGAAAAAGCTGCGGCGCCAGCGTGGCGACAACGCTGTAGATCCACGCCACGCCGGTGCCCATCGCGATCAGCGTGAACATGTTGAGATGGCCGGTGACGACCGAGCGCCAGCCGCGCACGAAAAACGGCGCACCGGCCCACAGCACGACCGGAGTCGCCAGCGCGAAGGAAATCCAGTTCGAGGTCGTCGGCGAAACCAGATGCATGATGCCGAGGTGGGAACCCATCTCCAGCACGAACACCGGCAGCGTCAACGCCAGCGCGATCCAGAACCGCCGGGTCATGTCGATCAGTTCGGGATCCGGCGCATCGTCCAGCGCGACCTGCTCCGGTTCCAGCGCCATGCCGCAGATCGGGCAGCTGCCGGGACCCACCTGCCGAACCTCAAGATGCATCGGACAAATGTAGATGGTGCCCGCGGGAGCGGCCGGCGCCGGCTGCTTCGGCTTCAGGAAGGATTCCGGATCGGCGGCAAAGCGCTCGCGGCAGCGACCACCGCAGAACAGGTACTCCTGATCCTTGTAGGTAAAGCGATGTTTGGCGGTGGCGGGATCGACCTTCATGCCGCACACCGGATCGGTCATGCGCTCATCCGCGACTGCGTCGTGATGCCCGCAACATGCGCCGTGCTCGTGAACTGTCTCTGTCACCGCGACCTCGCCTCTTGAGTTTGATACCCTATGGGGGTATATGACCCCGATGCGCAACGAGATCAAGACATCCTGTTTAAAACGCCTCAAGCGAATCGAGGGCCAGGTCCGCGGCATCGCCGGCATGGTGGAAACCGACCGCTATTGCATCGACGTCGTGACGCAGATTGCGGCGGCCCGCGCCGCGCTGCGCCGCGTCGAGGAAGAGATCCTGCGCGACCATGTCGCGCATTGCGTCGAGCACGCGATTTCGTCCGGCGACAAGGCCGACCAGCGCCGCAAGATCGCCGAACTGATGGATGTGGTCAGCCGCGCCGATCGATGAACGCCGCTGTCGTGCCGGAGGCCGAGACTTTCAACGTGGTTGACAGTTGATGAGCAATTGTTCGCGGCCAGCGAGCGGCTTCCATGGAGCTCACGCGGTGGTACGCTGCTCTGCTTCGGTGTTCTTCCCCGGATACCTATCGGTCAGAACTTTTATGTACGGCAAGCGACATAAACGTTCTTTGGTATTTACGTCTCGTTACGGCATTTTCCCCTAGCGTCCCGGGCGATTGTGCACTCTCGCCTTGCGATGTCTTTCATGCTGACGATCTACAACTGCATTGCCACTGCCCATGATCATGGTCTGGTCGCTCTCGCCGCCATCATCTGCACTCTGGCATCGCTGACCGCGATTGATCTGCTGCGTCACGCGCGCGGGACCACAGGGCAGATGCGCCACATCTGGCTGGCGGTATCGGCAATCTCCACCGGCTTCGGCATCTGGGCGACGCATTTCGTCAGCATGCTCGCCTTCGCGCCGGAAGTTGCCAGCGGCTACAACATCGCCCTCACGTTGCTGTCGCTGGTGCTGGCGATCCTGCTGACCGGCGCCGGCCTCGCGGTGTCGCTGCTGCCGCAATTTCGCGCCGGCCCGTTGCTTGGCGGCGCCATCGTCGCTCTCGGTATCGCCGCGATGCATTACACCGGCATGGCGGCATTCGATCTGAAGGGCACCATCGTCTGGAACGTGGATCTGGTGGGCGCATCGATCCTGTTCGGCGTCATCTTCGCCGCGCTCGCATTGCCGGTCGGGCTGCACGGCAGCAAGGCGCGCTGGAAAGTCGGCGGCGCGTTGTTGCTGACGCTGGCGATCTGCAGCCATCATTTCACCGGCATGAGCGCAGTGACGATCATCCCGAATTCCGCGATCGCGATTTCCGAGCTCAGCATTCCCGCCGGCTGGCTAGCAATGGGCGTCGCGCTGATCAGCCTGGCTATCATCGGCCTGTCGTTCGTCGCCACGCTGATCGATATCCGCGAGCGCCTCCGCTCGTCGCAGGAGGCCGACCGTATGCGTGGCCTCGCCAATGCCGCTGTCGAGGGATTGCTGGTCTGCGACGGTGACGGCGACGCCATCGTCGCCGTCAACACCAGCTTCGCCGAGCTCATCGGCTCGACCTCGGAAAAGCTCAGCGGATCGCGCCTCGCCGACTGGCTGCCCGACGATGTGGCACGCGCGCGACTTTTTGCGCAGCCGGACCAACCGGTCGAGACGGATTTGCGGCAGAGCAACGGCACCGCGATCGCCGTCGAGCTGTTCCTGCGCCCGATCGAATTCGCGGGCCGGCCGCACCAGGTGATCGCGGTGCGAGACTTGCGCGCGCGCAAGGAAGCCGAACGGCACATCCGCTACCTCGCCCATTTCGACGCGCTGACCAATTTGCCCAATCGCGGCAGCTTCAACGAAGGCCTGGAGCAGCAGATCGTTGCGCTGCCAAGGGGTGGCCAACTCGCGGTGCTATGCCTCGACCTCGACCACTTCAAGCGCATCAACGACATGTTCGGCCAAGCCACCGGCGACAAGGTGCTGAAGGCGGTGACGTCGCGAATCCAGGCGCAGCTCGGTGAAGGTCAGGTCATCGCACGGATGGACGGCGACGAATTCGCCATCCTGCTGCCCAGCCTTGCCAGCCCCGCGGCTGCGGGGGAGTTCGCCGACCGGCTTCAGGCGATGTTGCGCGCCCGCGATGGCGCGCTCGAGCTCGGCGGCGTCACCGCCAGCATCGGCATCGCGCTGTATCCCGACGACGCCACCGACCGCGAATTACTGCTGGCCTGCGCCGGCACCGCAATGTCCCGCGCCAAGACCGAAGGCGGAGCGACCTGGCGCCTCTTCGAGTCCGGCATGGCCGAAGAACTGCGCGACCGCCGGCTGCTCGAACTGGATTTGCGCCACGCCATCGCCGGCCACCAGATGAGCCTGGTTTACCAGCCGCAGGAAAACATGACCCGCGGCAACGTGATCGGCTTCGAGGCGCTGCTGCGCTGGAACCATCCGGTGCGAGGCCGCGTCGGTCCGGATATATTCATCCCGGTCGCGGAAGAGACCGGAAGCATCCTGGAGATCGGCGAATGGGTGCTGCGCACCGCGTGCCGCGAAGCCGCCCGCTGGACCACGCCACTCACCGTGGCAGTCAATGTCTCCGCGGTGCAGATCTATCACGACAACTTCGTGTCGATGGTCCATGCGATCCTGCGCGAGACCGGCCTGCCGCCGCATCGGCTCGAACTGGAAATCACCGAGACGGCGCTGATCCGCGACCTCAACCGCGCGCTGGCGGCGCTGCGGCGGGTCAAGGCGCTGGGCGTATCGATCGCGATGGACGATTTCGGCACCGGCTATTCCTCGCTGTCGAACCTGCGCGCGTTTCCGTTCGACAAGATCAAGATCGACCGCTCCTTCATCAAGTCGGTCAACAGCAACGTGCAGGCCGCGGCGATCGTGCGTGCCGTCGTTGGCCTCGGCCGCGGATTGAGCCTTCCGGTTCTGGCCGAAGGCGTTGAAACCGAAGCGGAGTTGCAGTTCCTGATCGACGAGGGTTGCGACGAGGTGCAGGGCTATCTGCTCGGGCGCCCGGCGGCGATTGCCAGCTTCACCCATCTGGTCGGCGGCGTTCGCGCCGGCGAAACTGTTGCCTGCCAGTGATCCCGGCGCGGATAACCTGGCGGCAGACACGACAAAGACGCGCGGGAGGGAGCCCGCGCGTCTTTGTCGTCGTCCCAGGGGCGGCTGTCAGGCCGCCTGCTTGTGCATCGCGCCGTTGGCCGAGACCTTGCCGCTGATCGCCTTGATCGAACGTTCGATCGCGGCCCACAATTTGCCGATTTCACCGGCGGCGCGGCCTTCTGCGGCGTATTCGCGGGCGCCCTCGCCTTCGGCCAGCGCCAGCAGCAGATCGGCGCGGTTGGTGATCTGCCCCGACCACACCGGCGCCTTGAACTTCGCCAGTTCCTCGCGCGCCACGGTGACGATGCGGCTCTCCACCTCATCACGGCGTGCCGGGGCACCGTTGATGACGACGGCATAAGGCTTGCGCGCGGCGCGGCAACCCTGGATCGTGTCCTGCACCGCGTTGACGTCGAACACGCCGGGACGCGCCGGGATGATCACCATCGTGGCATTCTTGATCGCGTCAGCGACCACGGCCGACGTGTTCGGCGGCGTATCGATGAACACCCACTCGACGCCATCGCGCTTGGCGGCATTGATGATTTCGGAAACCGAACGGGTGGCGGATTTCAACGCCGGCTCGTTGGTGCCGCGCAGCTTGTGCCACAGCGTCAGCGAGCCCTGCGGATCGGCATCGATCAACAGACACTTCTTGGATGACTTCTGAATTTGTGCCGCCAAATGAGCCGCCAGCGTGCTCTTGCCAGAGCCGCCCTTACGCGATGCAAAAACTATAACGTTCATATGTTCGCCTCCAGATTGACCCCAGATGGCGAAAATGAATCAGTCTGCTGATTCGTTAAAGAAAAAATTATCGACGGTTCAAGTCGATGTGCCTGATTTGTTTAGCAAGTTGGCTTTTGAGTCACAGATTGCGTCGCACCACGAGTCGAAATGAGTCAATTGTACTAAGCGACCGACCTATTTGTCGCAGCGACTATCCATTCGGCCCGCCAATGTTCTTGAGGCGTTCCTTTTCGGTCTGCTTGTTGCGCTCGCGTTCGATCCATTTGCGCTCGACCCACCCGAGAATTTGCGCCACGGGCTTTTCCAGAAGTGGAACATCCTGCGCAATCAGCAACAAACCGAGCGGCAGCATCCAGAGTCCGAGCACCGGCAGGATGCTGAACACGCCACCCAGCATCAAGAGGATCGCCAGCGGAATACGCACCAGCTTCGACGACGGTTGCCGCAGCCAGCCGACAAATTTGGACGGGCCGGTCGGCAGCCTGGTCTGGAGCCAGGCAAAATGGCGCTCGATCTCGGCCTTGTAATCAACGACGGGTTCCGTGCTCACAGCAACTCTCCTGGCTCGCAACTATTGCCGGCCCACCACGCGATCAAGGTGCCATTCGCCGCTGACGCGAAGAACGGGACGCAATCACGATTCATTCGCGCCGACGCCGCGATCGTCGAGCAGACGCTGGCCTTTGGGCGTGATCGCGAATTTGATGCCCTCGTTGGGATTTGCGGGTCTGGAGACTTCGACGAAGCCGTCGGCGATCAGCCGATCCAGCTCGCTCTTCTTGTTGTCGTCCAGATCCAGCCCCGAGGCGCGCGCTATGTCGCACATCACGGCGATGCCGGTATCGCTGATGGTTCCGTCGATCATGTTGACCTCCCTGCCCGCAGCAGAGGCAACACGGCTTCGCCACGCTGGTTCCGTTTGCGACTACGGCCATAACGACGCGCCATGACTATACGCCATGACTATGCGGCGACTATTCCATCGCCGCCGCGCCACCCTCGCATTCCTACGCCAAGCCATGGGATCACCGCGTCTCGCGGAGACTAACGACATTCAAGCATCACGGCCCATACGCAACCACGGCCAATCCGTTGACGCGATCATTCCGGCTGACGACACGAGAAGCCAGGCAACGCTGCAAGCATGGCTGTTGGCGGTGCTGCGGTTTGCGATCACGTTAAAGCCCGGCGATCGGCTGACGGCACTGGCGGCCGCCGCCGAACTCGACCGGTCCGGTGAAACCGCGCGCGCCACCGAGTTTCGCTATTTTACCCGCCTCAGCATTCGGCTGTGCGCCGCGGTTGCCGCGCCCGATGAGCCCGCCAGCGCTGCCGTGTTCCGCGACCACGTCGCTCGCATCACCGAACCGCGCCTGCAACGCGCCTTCGCCGCAGCGCTCGACCTCAAGCTGACCAAAACCAGGCGGGCCGGCAAATGCCCGCCGAAACCGATCAATCTTTGGAAGGGGCTGGGTCGTTAAGCGCAGAGAGCCGCACGTGGCGCGAACTGAACCATGGCTTGAAGCGCATGGTACAGTTGGCTGGTCTCGAACCAGCGACCTCCTGCTCCACAAACAGGCGCTCTAACCAACTGAGCTACAACTGCATCCTGACGGCCCCGAAACAGGGGTCGCGAACAGGCGGGAAACTAGGTGCAACGCTTCGCTTTGGCAAGGCCGCCAAGCGACTGAAATCGATGAATCTTGTCGATGACGGGCTGTCATGAACAGAGCAGACAAAAGCCCGGGCTAATGGCCCGGGCTTTCGGTAGTCTCGGAAGGTTCAATCCGCTCAGGCGGCGGGCTGGAACAGCTTGGAAGCGCCGGTCTTGATCGGCTCGGAGGTCTCGGAGACGATCTTCTGGGTCAGTTCGGCAAGCTCCTTGGTCTGCCCGGTGAGAATCTCGACCTGCTTGCGGGCAAACGAAGTCCACAGTTCCATCGCAGCGGAAGGCGACTTCACGCCGGCCAGTTCCTGCACGAAGTCGAAGCCAGCATTGGTGTTCGTCTTGGCGATATCGAGCAGCTTCGCCGAATAGTCGGTGGCGCCGCGGGAGGCCGTGGCCATCACGGCCTGAACGGTGCCGTTGTGGGTTTCAGCGGCGTCCTTGAACTTGGCGTAGCCTGCGCGGGCCTGCGAAACGCCCTTCTCGGCGAATTCGCGCACCTGCTCGGGCACCTGAAACGGAATGACGGAAGATGAGAACGGATCGGTCGAGTCGGCCATGACGTGCATCCTTCGTGTTGAATAAATTGAAAATGAAATCCCACGGCTGCCGTCGGAAGCACCGATGCCTCGATCAGCAGCCGGGAAGGAAACGCCGCTTTTTGCGGCGCTCACCATGGATAAGGGCATAGCATTCGGCATTGTGCACTGCAATAAAATATTGCAATGCAATATAGCATGGCTGGCCTGCCAAATGCACGCGTCAGCCGGACCGAGGATTATTTACAACTTTCAGGCGGCTACTGGCGCAGAAAGGTGGGCCCGGCCTAGTACGCTCGAAGCCGGGTGCAGCATCACGGCTTTGGCTTGGCGGCATCCATCGCGGCGCGGCTCATGATCTGGCCCATTTCGCTGGCCTGCTCCGCCAGAGCCTTCATCTGGGCCTGCACGTATTCGCTGTGCAGCCGCATCACCTCGCCGAGATCCTTGGCGTGCAGCAGTTGATGGGCGTAATCCAGCGATGCTGCGACGTTCTTTTCGGCGTATGTGATGGCCTTGGTGCTGATGTCCTTGGCGCCCTCGCGCACGGTGGTGCCGCGCCCCTCTATCGAGGCGGCGGTGTCCTGCGCGCTCGCCATGAACTTCTCAAATGCCTGCCGGGCCTGGGTGAAACTGGCCTCGGCCATCGTGCGCATTTCCTTGGGGATCTCGAACTTGTCGCCACTCATGTCCCACTCCTGTGCGTTGACGGAGCCATCCACTGCCCCGGATTTCGTTTCGTCCCGCCGCCCCCTGCATTTTAACGGAGCCAGATATCGCCGGTGTGACGTGGCGTCCCATTCCCAAGGCCATCGTGGACCATTGCTCCGGTTTTGCAACTCCCAACGTAGCCCCTGGCCCAAGGTTAAGCGTCTGGTTCGAATTAACGTTGTTGCATTTTCGGCCGGGCGAGACTTCCTGCGGCGTAGACCTGCGCGGAACCGCGCGCGATACTGAATCAAGTGTTAATGCGGTAATGGTTGGAGCCACCCGAATACGCCGACTCACCCCGCGGGCCCCCAGCAGTCAGTCATGAAGTGCCGATGAACAGTGCAGAATTCCGGTTACGAGGCATCGACGATGCCAGGCTGGCGTTGCACGCGACGAGCAACCAGCCGGTCTGGCTGTGGTCGCTCAACGGCACGCGAGTCCTGTGGGCCAATCCGGTCGGCGCCCGGTTGTTCGGCGCGAGCCATGCCGCCGCTTTGTTCGACCAGCAATTTGGCCCCGCCGATCCGCACCGCCGCCAACTGGCCCAGCTCGCCGAACGGCTGCCGGAGAACGGCAGCGTCCGGCTGGAGCGGTTGCGTGGATTTGGTGCAGCGCTCGGCAGCCTGATGACCTGCGCCTGCACCCGGCTGGGATTTGCCGATGGCGGCGCCGGCATCCTCGTTGTCGCGGTCGAGCCGACCGGCCGCTTCATGCCACTGTCGCAACGGTTGAAGAACCTGGTCGAAGGCCTCGACACGCCGATCGCGGCCTTTGCGCGCGATGGCCAGTTCGTCGGCGCCTCCGACGCCGCCCGCGCGCTGCTCGGCTTCCACGACCTCACCGAGGCCGGACTTGGCCTCGCCCGCGAGGAAGCGCTGAAGGACGGCCGCCACGAAACGCCAATCGGCTTCGGTCACATGGTTCTTCAACGTGTCGGCAGCGGCGCCGATATCGGCCTGGTCGCGCTGATCGTGCCGGGCATGGCCGAGGCCGCGCCGAGCGAACCGCAGGTAACAGAACCGCCGGCGACCGACACGCCCGTCGAACAGGCCGACATGACCGATACCGACGACACGCTGGAGTCGGCTGAGGTGATGGAACACGAAGCCGAAGTCGATCCCGCGACCACGCCGGAGGCAGACACCGAACATCCTGAGGTCGCGCCGCCCCCCGAGCCCGAACCGACTTCCGAGCTGGAAGCCGCAATCGCCGGCACCATCGCGCGAGCTGAGGCGTCCTCACATCTCGATGCGGCAGAGCCGGCTCACGCCCGCGAACCGTCGCCCTACGTCGAAGCCGTCGCGGATGAGCCCGCGCCTGACGCGCCTGCGCCGGTGATCGAACGTCAGCAGCCGCTGCGCTTCACCTGGCAGATCGATGCCGACGGCCGCTTCGCGCTGAACTCCAATGAATTCATTCAACTGATCGGCCCGCACAGCGCCGCGGCCTCGATTGGGCTTTGGCGCGAGATCGCGACTGACAGCGGCCTCGATCCCGACGGCCGCGTCATGGTGGCGATGGCAACCCGCGCGCCGTGGAGCGGCATCACGATGCTGTGGCCGGTGGACGGCGGCGGGAGGCTGCCGGTCGAACTGGCCGGACTGCCGCTGTTCGATCGCGACCACCAACTGATCGGCTGGCGCGGCTTCGGCATTTGCCGCGACTTCGAGGCCCTGAGCCAACTGACGACGCCGCGCCATCACGAGGCCTCGAATGATCCACCGCTGCAATCGTTGTCCGCGGATATCGCGCAGGCCGGACCGGTCGGCGACAGCCTCGATGAACCCATTGCCCTGACCAGCCCCCCTATTCCCGACATCACACCATCAACCGAACCGGACCATATCGTGGACATCCCCCAGAACGTCGTGCCTTTTCGTCCCGGCGACCTAAAATTGCCGGCGTTGACGCCAGTCGAAAACAGCGCCTTCAACGAACTGGCGCGGCAGTTGTCGGCCCGGCTCGAAGCCGATGGCGAGACGCCGACGGCCGCAGCGTTTGGCACCGAAGCGGTCGCCGACGAACAGCCCGAAAGCATTGCTATGCCGCGCGAACAGGCGCTGCTCGACCTGCTGCCGGTGCCGGTGCTCGTCACGCGTGACGACCGGCTGCTGCATGCCAATCCCGCTTTTCTCGACATGATGGGCTATCCGAGCGTAGAGGCGCTGGAACAGGCCGGTGGCCTCGATGCGCACTACGCCGAGCCCGACGACGGCGTCTCGCCGGTGCCGACCGATGTCCGCACCTTTGCCATCGACTGGGACGGCGAACCCGCCGAAGGCCTGATCTTCAGCACGTCCTCGGCAGCCACCGCTGCGGTGGAGCCAGCCGAGATCGCAGCGCCTGCCATCGCCGCCGAGCAGCCCGTGGCGGCACAGGCTGACGCCGAAGAGCTGGCGGCGATTCTCGACACGATGGCCGAGGGCGTCGTGATGTTCGACGCCGAAGGCAACATCCACGCCTGTAACCGCAGCGCCGAAGCCCTGTTCGGCTATGACGGCGCCCTGCTGACGCAGCGCAACCTGATCGACCTGTTCGCGCAGGAGAGCCAGCGCGTACTGCGCGAATATATCGAGAGCCTCAAGCACGACGGCGTCGCCAGCCTGTTCGAGCATGGCCGCGAGGCGCTCGGCCAGGTCCGCGCCGGCGGCCTCGTGCCGATGTCGGTGATGATCGGGCGCACCCGATCCGACGCCGGCCATTTCTTCGCGGTGCTGCGCGATCTCACCCAGGCCAAGAAGACCGAGAGCGAACTGCTGCAGGCACAACGCCAGTCCGAACGCGCCGCCACCGCCAAGGCCGACGTACTGGCGCGGCTCAGCCACGAGGTCCGCACCCCGCTCAACGCCATCATCGGCTTTGCCGAAGTGATGATCGACGAGCGCTTCGGCGCGCTCGGCAATGAGCGTTACATCGACTACATGAAGGACGTTCGCGCTTCCGGCGAGCGCGTGCTGGCGATCGTCAACGACCTGCTCGATCTGTCACGCATCGAGACCGGCAAGCTCGACCTTGCTTTTGCGGCGCAAAATCTCAACGAGATGGTCGAGCAGTGCGTCTCGGTGATGCAGCCGCAGGCCAATCGCGGCCGCATCATCATCCGCACCTCGCTGTCGCATCTGCTGCCGGTGGTCACCGCCGACGCCCGCGCGCTGCGCCAGATCACGCTGAACCTGATCGGCAACTCGATCCATCTCGCCAACGCCGGCGGGCAGGTGATCGTTTCGACCGCACTGTCGGATGACGGCGACGTTGTGCTCCGCATTCGCGACACCGGCCACGGCCTCAATGACAACGAACTCGCCGCGGCGATGGAGCCGTTCCGCCACCAGGCCCCGACCGACCAGACCCCCGACAGCGCGGCGGTCAGCCTGTCGCTGACCAAGGCGCTGGTCGAAGCCAACCGCGCCCGCTTCCAGATCAAGACCGCACCGAGCTCCGGCACGCTGATCGAAGTGATGTTCTCCGACGCCAGGGTAACCGCGTAGTACTGTTCCCTTTTCCCTTTGGGGAGAGGGAACAAGCGCCTGCTATCAAGGCTGGAATCTCTCTAGAACCCGGCTATCGCGACATTCCGTCACGCCTGTTGCGCAAGCTGCTGCGCTACTCAATCCGGCACTATCACCGTTTGGGCCGGAGTCCTTGCATGACCGCACGCCATATCCTCGCCGCGACCGCTACCTTTGCGCTTGTCTCCTTCGGCGCCTCCGCATCGCGCGCCGCCGAGGAGGTCAACGTCTACACCTATCGCGAGACCAAGCTGGTGCAGCCTCTGTTCGAGGCTTTCAGCAAGGACACCGGCGTCAAGGTGAACGTGATCTCCGCAAGCTCCGGCCTCGAGCAGCGCATCAAGGCCGAGGGCGCCAACAGCCCGGCCGACGTGCTGCTGACGGTCGATATCGGCCGCATCGACGAGGCCGTGCAGACCGGCGTGACGCAGCCGATCAAATCCGACGTGATCGACAAGAATGTGCCGGCGCAGTACCGCGATCCCGATGGCCACTGGGCCGGAATTTCGATGCGCGCCCGCGTGCTCTACGCCTCGAAGGACCGCGTCAAGCAGGACGCCATCACCTATGAGGAACTGGCCGACCCGAAGTGGAAGGGCAAGATCTGCATCCGCTCCGGCCAGCACATCTACAACAACGGATTGTTCGCGGCCTATGTCGCCAGGCACGGCGAGGCCAAGGCCGAGGAATGGCTGCGCGGCGTCAAGGCCAATCTGGCGCAGAAGCCGTCAGGCGGCGATCGCGAAACCGCGCGCGACGTGGCCGCCGGCAAGTGCGACCTCGGCATCGGCAACACTTATTACTGGGCGCTGATGATGAACGCCGATCCCGAAAAGAAGCCGTGGGCCGAAGCCACCAAGGTGATCCTGCCGACCTTCGAGGGAGGCGGCACCCATGTGAACCTGTCGGGCGTGTTGCTCGCCAGGAACGCGCCGAACAAGGCCAATGCGATGAAGCTGATCGAATGGCTGGTCGGCGAGCAGGCCCAGCAGATCTACGCCGACGCCAATTACGAATACCCGGTCCGCGCCGGTGTTGCGATCAACCCGACCATCGCCGGCTACGGCAAGCTCAATGCTGATACGATGCCGGTCGCCAAAATCGCCGCGAACCGCAAGGCGGCGTCGACGCTGGTCGACAAGGTCGGGTTTGATAATTGAGGGCGCTAAGCTCGCTGGCCTTCTTCCTTCTCCCCTTGCGGGAGAAGGTGGCGCGGACAAAGTCCGCGACGGATGAGGGGGCTTCTGAGCAAAACACTACCCCTCACCCGCCCGCGCTGCGCGCGGCCACCCTCTCCCACAAGGGGAGAGGGGAAGAACGCACGTGAAATCCCCCCGCATCCAGCTCGCAGCCACCACCATCGCCGCGCTCGCGGCGCTGGCCGTCGCAGCACCGGTGATCAGCATTGCCGTGCTGGCGCTGCAGCCGGTGCCGGACCTGTGGCCGCATCTGATGGCCTATGTGCTGCCGCAGGCATTGCGCGATACCGCGTTGCTGCTACTTGGCGTCGGTGCCGTGGCGCTCGGCATCGGCGCGGGCGCGGCGTGGCTGATCTCGTCGCACGATTTCCGCGGACGCAGCCTGCTGATCTGGCTGACGCCGTTGCCGCTGGCGATCCCGACCTATCTGGCGGCCTATGTCTATGCCGATCTGTTCGAGCCGCTCGGCCTCGTACACCGCGCTTTGGCGACCGCGATGCCGCTCACCGACGCGATCCGCTGGCTGCCGAACCTACGCTCGCTACCCGGCGCGATCCTCGTCATCGGCCTCGTGCTGTACCCCTATGTCTACCTCTCCGCCCGCGCCATGTTCCAGCACCGCAGCGCCGACTTCGCGGAAGCCGCGAAAGTGCTCGGCGCCGGCGGCTGGACCACCTTTCGCCGGGTATCGCTGCCTATGGCGCGGCCGGCGCTGGCGGTCGGCCTCGCGCTGGTCTCGCTGGAGACGCTGAACGATATCGGCGCCAGCGAATATCTGGGGGTGCGTACCCTCACCGTCTCCATCTTCACCACCTGGCTGAACCGCGGCAGCCTGGCCGGCGCGGCGCAATTGTCGCTGTTCATGCTGGCGATCATCGCTGTGTTGATCCTGATGGAGCGCGCCGGCCGTCGCGACGTCAGCGTCGAATTCTCGGCCGAGAACCCGCGGCTGTCGCCGCGCACGCCGCTCAAGGGCATCAAAGGCTGGCTCGCTTTCACCGCCTGCGCCATCCCTGCGCTGCTCGGCTTTGCCGTGCCGCTGTTGTATCTGCTGCGCGAAAGCCTGCGCCGCGGCTTGCTGTCGAGTGAGACCTCGGTATGGCGCGACGCCGGCCACACCATCGCGCTGGCCGCGATTGCCACGGCCGCAGCGTTGCTGCTCGGCCTGATCGTGATCGTTGCGCAACGCTGGCGATCATCACGACTGGCCGATGTCTCGCTGGCCGTGGCGCAAGCCGGCTACGCGCTGCCCGGCCTCGTCCTCGCGCTCGGCCTGCTGGCGCCGGTGCTGGCGATCGACGGCGCGCTCAATACGCTGGCCGGCTGGCTCCAACAGGGTTCACCGGGGCTGGTGATGGTCGGCTCCGGCGCGGCGCTGGTGATCGCCTATGTAATCCGCTTCCTCGCGGTGCCGACCGGCTTCATCAAGGCCGGCTTCGAGCGAATTCCTGTAGACTACGACGACAGCGCGCGTTCGGTGGGCGCGGCAGATCTCACGACATTGCGCCGGATTCAATTGCCGCTGCTGCGCCCCGCATTGCTCGGCGCCGCCATCGTCTTGTTCGTCGATTGCCTGAAGGAACTGCCGGCGACGCTCTTGTTACGCCCGCTCAATGTCGAGACGCTGGCGACCTCGATCTACCAGTACGCCAGTCGCGGCAGTTTCGAGGAAGGCGCGCTCGCGGCATTGCTGATCGTCGCCGCCAGCATCCCGCCGGTGATGTGGCTGACGCGATTTTCCGACGTACCGCAGGGTCCGGCGTAGTTCAGGCGACTTCGCCCTCTTTGCGCGACTTGGAGAAAATATCCCAAGCCGCGATGAACATCGCGGCGATCACCGGGCCGATCACGAAGCCGTTCAGCCCGAAAGCTTCGATGCCGCCGAGCGTCGAGATCAGCACGATGTAGTCCGGCAGCTTGGTGTCCTTGCCGACCAGCATCGGGCGCATGATGTTGTCGACGAGGCCTATCACCAGGATGCCGTAGGCGATCAGGATCGCGCCCTGCCAGAACGAGCCGGTGGCCAGCAGGTAGATCGCGACCGGCAGCCAGACGAGGCCGGCGCCCACCGCCGGCAGCAGCGACAGGAACGCCATCAGCACCGCCCACAGCAGCGCCGCGTTGATGCCGAGAATCCAGAAGATCACGCCGCCGAGCGCGCGCTGCGTCAACGCAACCAGCAAGCTGCCCTTCACGGTGGCGCGGATCACCACGGTGAATTTTTCCAGCAGTTCGTCGCGCAAGTCGGGGCGTAGCGGGATCGCGTCCTTGACGCGAACTGCCAGCCTGTCGCCGTCGCGAAAGAAGAAGAACAGCAGATACAGCATGATGCCGAGATTGAGGATGAACTCGAACGTGCTCTGGCCGATGTTGAGCGCCTGCGAGGCGATCGTCTGGCTGCCCTTGATGAGGCCGGCAGAGAGTTTTTCCTGCATGTCGCCGAGGCTGGCCACGCCATAGCGGTCGAGCAGGCTGGTCGCCCATGTCGGCAACGCATCGAGTATCTGTTGCAGGAACTTGACGAAGTCGAGTTCGCCGGATTGCATCCTGCCGATCACCGTCGCCGCCTGCCGCGTCAGCGACGCCGCGACCAGCGTCAGCGGCAGAATCACGATCAGCACGATCAGCACCAGCATCAAAAGCGCCGCCAGCGTGCGTCGCTGCGGCATCTTGCGCAGCAGCCAGCGATACGGCGGTGCGAACATCAGGGCGATCACGACGCCCCACAGGATCGCACCGTAGAACGAGGTGAGGATCCAGGCGAACGCCAGCGACACCACGACAATCAGGATCAGGAAGGATCTGTCTTCAAGACGGCCGCGCATGGGGTGTCCAGTCTTGGAGGGTCGTGCCCCGGATGAGGCGCAGCGCGTCGCATTGGTGACGTGGTGCGCTTCCGATCCGGGGTCTCGTTATTCAGCAAGCGGAATCCCGGATCAGCGGAGCGGCACAAGGGTGCCGCACCGCGTCCGGGAAACTGGACCTGCCTTACGCGTTGGTCAGCGCGACGCGGAATTCCGCTTCGGTGTTGGCCTTGACCTCGTCGAGCGTCACACCGTCGGCGAGTTCGATCAGGGCCATGCCGTCCTTGCCGTGCTTGTCGATGGTGAATACCGCCAGATCGGTGACCACCATGTCTACCACCCGCTCGCCGGTCAGCGGCAGGTTGCAGCTCTTCAGGAGCTTGGAGCCGTCCTTGGCAGAATGCTCCATGACGACGACCACGCGCTTGACGCCGGCGACGAGATCCATCGCGCCGCCCATGCCCTTGACCATCTTGCCGGGGATCATCCAGTTGGCGAGGTCGCCATTCTGCGCCACCTGCATCGCGCCGAGGATGGAGAGATCGATATGCCCGCCGCGCACCATGCCGAAGGATTCGGCCGACGAGAAATAGCTGGTCGACGGCAGTTCAGAGACCGTCTGCTTGCCGGCGTTGATGAGGTCGGCGTCTTCCTCGCCCTCATACGGAAACGGTCCCATGCCGAGCATGCCGTTCTCGCTCTGCAGATTAACGTCGATGCCGTCGGGGATATAGTTCGAAACCAGCGTCGGAATGCCGATGCCGAGATTGACGTAGTAGCCGTCGCGCAACTCTTTCGCGGCACGAGCTGCCATCTGTTCACGGGTCCAGGCCATGGGGCTATCCTGCTAAGAGTACGTTACGCCGTGGGGCGCGGGCGGGTGTTGCGGAATTCGATGCGTTTCTTGGCTGTACCGACTTCGATGATGCGTTTCACGAAAATGCCGGGCGTATGGATGTGGTCGGTATCGATCTCGCCGGCCGGCACCAAGTGCTCGAATTCGGCCACGGTGATCTTGGCGGCTGTCGCCATCATCGGATTGAAGTTCCGCGCGGTCTTGCGGTAGACGAGATTGCCGGCGGTATCGCCCTTCCAGGCATGCACGATGGCGAGGTCGGCGAACAGCCCGCGCTCCATCAAATATTTCTCG
>NZ_JAQGJT010000089.1 GCF_028290495.1 Tardiphaga sp. | reverse complement strand
GGCGTCGGCCTGCCATTCCGTAGCCATCAGGACGTGCCCCAGCTGCCCAACATGGTCTGGCTGTACCGTCGGCCGATCCTCGACTACTGGGCGGAACACGAGGAGACGCTGGGTCACATCGTGCGCCACGTGCTGGTCCACGAAATCGGCCATCATCTCGGCCTTTCGGACACCGACATGGAGGCGATCGATGCTGCCGGTTAGACCGCCGGCCGAATTTGCCCTTGGGCGGTATTCGCGATAAACGGAGACCTTGATTATTCTTGCTTCCGTTTAGGAAAGTGCGACCGATGGATAAGTTCACCACGCTGGAAGGCGTTGCGGCGCCGCTGAAGATCATCAATGTCGACACCGACATGATCATCCCCAAGCAGTACCTCAAGACGATCAAGCGCACCGGCCTCGGAAAGGGCCTGTTCGCGGAAGCGCGCTACAAGGACGATGGCAGCGAGAACCCGGACTTCGTGCTGAACAAGCCGGCCTATCGCAACGCGAAGATCATGGTCGCCGGAGACAATTTCGGCTGCGGCTCAAGCCGCGAGCACGCGCCGTGGGCGCTGCTCGATTTCGGCATCCGTTGCGTGATCTCGACCTCGTTCGGCGACATTTTCTACAACAACTGCTTCAAGAACGGTGTGCTGCCGATCCGCGTCTCGCAGGAGACGCTGGATCATCTGTTCGACGACGCCGAGCGCGGCGCCAACGCCACGGTCAGCATCGATCTGCAGAACCAGGAAATCCGCGGTCCCGACGGCGGCGTGGTCAAGTTCGAGATCGATCCGTTCCGCAAGCACTGCATGATCAACGGGCTCGACGACATCGGCCTGACCAAGGAAAAGCAGACCTCGATCGACAGCTACGAGGCCAAGGCCAAGACCGCACGCGCTTGGGCGTGATTCCGGGCGTGATCCCGGACGTCGTCAGTTTCTGGGATGGCCCTCTCGATGCGCTGCGGCTGCTGTGCCTGCGCTCGCAGGTCAAAGCCGGCCACCGTGTCACGCTGTACAGCTTTGCGCCGCTGGACGGTCTGCCCGATGGCGTGACCAATGCCGACGCCGAAGCGGTGCTGCCGCGCGCATTCGCCGAGCGGCTGCGGCCATCGGGGCCGTCAGGCGAGTGGCGCGGCTGGACCACCCTGCAATTCAGCGACTTCTTCCGGATGCGGCTGATGGCGAAAGGCGCCGGTCTGTGGCTCGACGCTGACGTGCTGCTGCTGAAGTCGATCGAGATCGATCCCGCAAAGCCGTATTTCGCCTGGGAGAAGCAGCGCCAGCTCGGCAATTCCGTGCTGTACCTGCCGCCTGACGATCCGATCGTCAAAGCCTTCGACGCTTTGATGCGGCAGGACGGACTGACGCCGGACTGGCTGGCGTGGCGGCACCGGATGACGTTTGCGTGGAAGAAGATGCGAGGGCGTGTCGAGCGTGTCAGCGATATCCGCGTGGCGATCTTCGGTCCGGCCTCGCTGACCGCGCTGTCGCGCCGCTTCGGCTATGCGAAACATGCTCTGCCGCGGAAGTCGTATTATGCGGTTCACGCCGAACCGGCATTGTTCTTCGAGCCGTCGGACTTTTCGGCGCTGCTGGCCGATCCCGACATTCTCGGCTTCCATATCTCGCCAAAGGGACGCGGCAAGGAGCAGCCTTTGCCGGGTAGTTTTTATGCGTGGGCGACGCAGCGGATAGGCGCAGAACCAGATTAGCTCCCGCTCGTCATTCCGGGTTCGCGCTCGGCAAGGGCCGGTCGCGTCCCGGAATGACAGTCAGCCTACTCCCCCATCGCTGCAATCGCATCCGATATGGCAATCGTGCGCTTCGCCATTTCCGCGTGCAGCCGTTCGACCATCTTGCCGTCGAGCTGGATCGCGCCGCGGCTGGCGTTTTCCGGCTGCTGGAAGGCGGCGATGACGCGGCGGGCATAGGCCACTTCCTCGGGCGGCGGCGTGAAAATCTCGTTGCAAGCCTCGATCTGGCTGGGGTGGATCAGCGTCTTGCCGTCAAAGCCGATGTCGCGGCCTTGCGTGGCCTCCTCGGCGAAGCCCGCGGCGTCGCCGATGCCGCTATAGGGGCCGTCCAGGATTTCCAACCCGTGCAGCCTTGTGGCGAGAATGCAGTGCGTGATCATCGGCAGCATGGCGGCGCGGCCCGGCATCATGCGGATACGGGTCTCGCGCGCGATGTCGTTGGGGCCGAATACGAAGCCGGCCAGCCGCATCTCGGAATCCCTCGATGAGGCGGCGAGTTCCTCGGCGTGCAGGATGGCGCGCGAGGTCTCGATCATCGCCCAGACCTTGATCGACATGTCGGCGCCGATGTCGCTGAGCCGGTCGGCGATTGCCGAAAGGTCCTCGACGCTGGAAATCTTGGGTACCAGAATGCCGTCAGGCTTCACTTTACCCGCCATCGTGACGTCGTCGATCCACCACGGCGAATCCAGCGCGTTGATGCGGATGATGACCTCGCGTTTGCCAAAGCCGCCGGCGCTGACCGCCCCGGCGATCGCATCACGCGCGGTTCCCTTGGCGTCCGGCGCCACGGCGTCTTCGAGGTCGAGAATGATGCCGTCGGCGGGCAGGGTGCGGGCTTTTTCCAGGGCGCGCGGGTTCGATCCCGGCATGAACAGCAAACTGCGGCGCGGGCGGATCATGACGTCATTTCCTGTTATTTATTGTCTGGAGAGCCGTTATGGCTTTCGCGATAACATTTCAGCCGGTCGGCTGAAAGGCTTGTTCGCCGCTGCGTCCTATGGTTAGCCGGGGCAACTCGAGAGGCCACCCATGATAGCATTTCCGCCCAGCCTGATCTCCGGCTACCAGACCTTCACCTCGCAGCGTTTGCCGACCGAACAGTCGCGCTTCCGCGAACTGTCCGAGCGCGGCCAGTCGCCGGAGGTGATGGTGATCGGCTGCTGCGACTCCCGGGTCTCTCCGGAGGTTATTTTCGATGCCAGCCCGGGCGAATTGTTCGTGGTGCGTAATATCGCGAACCTGGTGCCGGTGTATCAGCCGGACGGCGGCGCCCACGGCGTCTCGGCGGCGCTGGAATATGCGGTGCAGGTCCTGAAGGTGAAGCACATCGTGGTGCTCGGCCACGCGCAATGCGGCGGCATCCGCGCTTTCGTCGACAACGCAGCCCCCCTGTCGCCCGGCGATTTCATCGGCCGCTGGATGTCGATGTTCATCAAACCCGGCGAGAAAGTCGAGATCCGCGACCACGAGTCGATGACGGAGTTTGCGACCCGCATCGAAAAGGCCGCGGTGTTCCGTAGCCTGGAGAACCTGGCGACGTTTCCGTTCGTGAGCTCGAAGGTCGAGCGCGGCGAACTCCAGTTGCACGGCGCCTATTTCGGCGTCGCGCTGGGTTCGCTGTCGGTGCTGGACCAGGAGGCGAAGGAATTCGTGCCGGTGGTTTAAAGCGGGACCTCATCCTGAGGAGCGGCCACTTGGCCGCGTCTCGAAGGATGGCGGCAGGCTGTGTTTGCGGCGCCTCATGGTTCGAGACGGCGCCGAAGAGGCGCCTCCTCACCATGAGGCAGACCTCACATGCGGCGCACGAAAAAGCCCGGCCGCTGACGTGACCGGGCTTTCATGTTTTCGATGCGAAGCGGCCTAAGCCGCTTTCTTCTTCGCGGTGATCAGCTTGCGGTTGATCAGGCATTCCGCGATCTGGATCGCGTTCAGCGCGGCTCCCTTGCGCAGGTTGTCCGACACGCACCACAGCACCAGGCCGTTCTCCACCGTGGCATCCTCGCGGATGCGGCTGATGTAGGTGGCGTCTTCGCCGGCAGCTTCGTAAGGCGTGACGTAACCGCCGGGCTCGTGCTTGTCGATCACCAGGCAACCCGGCGCATTGCGCAGGATGTCGCGGGCTTCATCGGCCGAGATCGGGTTCTCGAACTCGATGTTGACCGCTTCCGAATGACCGATGAACACCGGCACGCGCACGCAAGTCGCCGTCAGCTTGATCTTGGGATCGAGCATCTTCTTGGTCTCGGCGACCATCTTCCACTCTTCCTTGGTCGAGCCGTCGTCCATGAAGACGTCGATGTGCGGGATCACGTTGAAAGCGATGCGCTTCGGAAACTTCTTCGCCTCGACCGGGTCAGAGACGAAGACCGCGCGCGTCTGCGAGAACAATTCGTCCATCGCGTCTTTGCCTGCGCCGGACACGGATTGATAGGTGGCAACGACGACGCGCTTGATCTTCGCGAAATCATGCAACGGCTTCA
>NZ_JAQGJT010000086.1 GCF_028290495.1 Tardiphaga sp. | reverse complement strand
GGCCTGCTAGCCAATTACGAGGGCTACCTGGCCGAGTCCGAGATCGACATGAATGTCTACCGGATCGACGGCGGCACCCTGAAAGCCACCATCGTCGCCGAGGGCATTTTGGGACCCAACGGCCTGTGTTTCTCGCCCGACGAAAAGATTCTCTACATCATTGAATCCCGGGGCGTGCCGACCCGCAAGATCCTGGCCTACGATGTCGCGCCCGGAGGGGACAAGATTTCCAACAAGCGTCTGTTCGTCGACGCCGGCCCCGGCACGCCGGACGGCATGCGGGCCGATATCGACGGCAATCTGTGGTGCGGCTGGGGCATGGGCGATCCCGAACTCGACGGCGTCTTCGTGTTCGCGCCCGACGGCGACCTGATCGGCCGCATTGCCCTGCCCGAGCGCTGCGCCAATCTGTGCTTCGGCGGTCCCAAGCGCAACCGGCTGTTCATGGCCTCCAGCCAGTCTATCTACGCGCTGTATGTGAACACGCAGGGCGCGCTGGGAGGATAGTTGCGGAGCGGCGCTTGTTTACCGTCCCCTGAAGGGGGAGCGTAAGAAAACGAAAACGCCGGCGTGGATTTCTCCGCGCCGGCGTTTTGTTGGCTAATTCAGGCTCGGCTTACGCCGCGTCGTAACCGGCGATCGCCTTGACCTCGAGGAAGTCCTCGAGACCGTACTTGCCCCATTCGCGGCCGTTGCCGGACTGCTTGTATCCACCGAACGGCGCGGTGCGGTCGTTCGGGGCGCCCTGCAGGTTGACGTTGCCAGCGCGGATCTTGCGACCGAACGTGCGGGCGTTTTCAATCGTGTCGGCGGAGACGTATCCGGCCAGGCCATAGGGCGTGTCGTTGGCGATACGGAGCGCCTCGGATTCGTCCTTGGCGCCGATGATCACCAGCACCGGCCCGAAGATTTCCTCGCGCGCGATGGTCATGTCTTCGGTGACGTCAGCGAAAATCGTCGGGCGCACGTAGAAGCCCTTGTTGACGCCTTCCGGCAGACCCGGACCGCCGGAAACCAGCGTGGCGCCTTCCTCGATGCCCTTCTGGATCAGGCCCTGGATCTTGTCCCACTGGCCGCGATTGACCACCGGGCCGATCACGGTGCCGTCGGCGCGGGGATCGCCAGCCTTGGTCTTGTCGGCCTGCGCCTTAGCAATCGCCGCGATTTCCTTCATCTTCGCCTGCGGCACGATCATCCGCGAGGGCGCGTTACACGACTGTCCGGAGTTGTTGAACATGTGTGCGACGCCGCCAGTGACGGCCTTCACGAAGTCCGCGCCATCGAGGATCACGTTCGGCGACTTGCCGCCGAGTTCCTGGCTGACGCGCTTGACGGTGGTGGCGGCGCGCTTGGCGACGTCGATGCCGGCGCGGGTCGAGCCGGTGAAGGAGATCATGTCGATGTCGGGATGCTCGCTCATGGCGATGCCGACGTCGGTGCCGAGGCCGTTGATGACGTTGAACACGCCCTTCGGCACGCCGGCTTCATGCAGGATTTCCGCGAAGATCAGCGCCGACGACGGGGTGTATTCCGACGGCTTGAGGACCATGGTGCAGCCGGCGGCGAGCGCAGGCGCGACCTTGCAGGCGATCTGGTTCAGCGGCCAGTTCCAGGGCGTGATCATGCCGACGACGCCAATCGGCTCGCGGGTGATCATGGCGGCGTTGTGCATCTCGTCGAACTTGTAGGTCTTCAGCACATCCAGCGTGGCGACGAGGTGACCGAGGCCGGCGCCGGCCTGAAGTCGCTCTGCCATCGGCAGCGGGGCGCCCATTTCGTCGGAGACGGAAGCGCCGATATCCTTCATGCGGGTCTTGTAGACCTCGATGATCTTCTCGAGCAGCGCGACGCGCTCTTCGCGCGACGTCCTGGAGAAGGTCTCGAAGGCGCGCTTGGCAGCGGCGACGGCCTTGTCGACGTCGGCCTTGGAGCCCAATGCCACGTCGTACATCGCATCTTCGGTGGCCGGATTAACGACGGGCGTCGACTTCTTGACGACGGGATCGACCCAGGTGCCATCGATGTAGAACTGCAGGCGGTTGACCATTGGTAACCTCTTTGATTTCGGGAGCGTCGGTACGTCGGACATGTAAGCGAAGCGAAACGTCCGGCAAGCATCCTTGCCGCGCGTACCGCGAATTGAACCCGCCATGCGCGGGGCGCCGCGCGATGGCGACGGCGCATATAAATGCAGCGGCGTGGCCGGAGCAAGGCCCGCCGGTTTCAGCCCTTCTAAAACGTCGGATTGCCGCAGGTGAAGGACGCCGCACTGTGCAATGCAGCATATTCCGTTACGCGATTTCGCGGGCGGTCCTGAGCGATGCAATAACTGGCGCGTCGGGATCGGCCTCGTCGTCGGCCATCGTGGAGATCGGCGACATCGGCGTGTCGCGCAGCCGCTTGAGGCCGAGGTGGCGCTCGCGCAGAATCACGAAGATGCCGGCTCCTGCGACGATCACCGCGCCGCCGACCACGTAGGGTGTAGGCACCTCGCCGAACATCCAGAAGCCGAGCAGAAAGGCCCACAGCATCGCGGTGTAATCGAATGGCGCCAGGAACGAGGCCGGAGCAAAGCGATAGCTTTCGGTGAACAGCATCTGGCCGACCCCGCCGGCAATGCCGATCCCGACCAGCAATCCGATCTCAAGGCCACCCGCCGGCAAATGCCAGCCGAACGGCGCCGTCAGGAGCGACACCACCATCACCGTCAGGGTCATGAAAATCACGATCGCCGCGGATGATTCCGTCGCGGTCAGGCGGCGGATCTGGATCGTCGCGCCGCCGGAAGACACGGCATTGAGCAGCGCCAGCGCCAGCCCGACCATCATCGAGGTGGTCAGCGCGGCATGGTTGCCAAAATACGGCGACAGCATCAGGATCACGCCGGCAAAGCCGACGCCGACCGCGGACCAGCGATAGGCGTGGACATGCTCCTTCAGGATCAGCGCGGCGAACACCACGGTGATCAGCGGCGCGATGAAGGCGATCGCGGTCACGTCAGCGATCGGCAGCCGCGCCAGCGCGCCGAAGGTGCAGAACGTGCCGGTCACACTGAAGATGCCGCGCACCAGATGCGCCTTACGGCGCTGGGTTTGCAGCGCGCCGCGCAACTGGCCACGCCAGCCGAAGAACAGCAGGATCGGGATAAGCGCGAACAGGCCGCGCGCGAACACGATCTCCCCGACCGGAACCGTGCTGCCGAGATAGCGTCCCTGCGCGCCCATCAGCGCAAAGGCCAGCGTGCTGGCCATCTTCAGCGACACGGCCTTGAGGATATTCATGGATCAGGGATTCGCCGGATGTGGAATGTTTTCCACAGAACCACGCCGCGGCAGCCGGGGAAACCGCCGCCGCGGCATAGCTTGCGGGAAATCCATGCGCGAGGGCGCCACAACACCGCTGTCACCACCCGCGAAAGCGGGTGGCCCAGTAGACACAGGCGTGAGCGACAGAAACGAAAAGCCGGCGTGTACTGGATCCTCCGCTTTCGTGGAGGATGACACCTGCGTGCGTCTCGGCGCAGTCGCCATTTAGGCGGCTGTTCCGATCAACCCTTCTTCTTCGGCCGCGGCGGCCCATCGACCGCCGGCAGCGACTTCAGATAGGCCGCCATCGCGTTGCGATCACCGGCCGACAGTTGCGAGGTATTGCGGATCACCCGGCCCATCGTGCCACCCACCGTATCACCGTCCGGGGTTTGGCCGGTCTCCAGCAGATAGGCGATATCCTTCTCGCTCCAGTCGGCGAGGCCCTTTTGCGTGATGTTTGGCACCCAGCCCTCGCCGTCCGGATTGGGACCGCCCGCAAAGCGCTGCTTCTCCACGATGCCGCCGAGGACATTGCGCGGGCTGTGGCACTCCGCGCAGTGGCCGAGCGCATTCACCAGATAGGCGCCCCGATTCCACTGCGGACTGCGCGCGGCGTCAGGGATGAAGGGCATGCCGTCGAGGAACAGCAGTTTCCATCCGCCGAGGTTGCGGCGGATGTTGAACGGGAACGGGACCGTATGGTCCGGCGCCTGGCCGGAGACCGGCGGCAGCGTCTTGATGTAGGCAAACAGGTCGCGAACGTCCTCGACCTTCGCGTGCTGGTACGAGGTATAGGGAAACGCCGGGAAGTAATGCAGCCCCTGCGGCGAGGTGCCCTTCTGCACCGCACCGACGAAATTCGCCTCGCTCCAGCCGCCGATGCCGTTCTTCGGATCGGGCGAGATGTTTGGCACATGGAAGGTCCCGAACGGCGAGGCAATCGGCAGCCCGCCGCCCAGCCGCAACCGATCCGGCTGCGTCGGCGTGGCGTGGCACGACGCACAGCCGCCAGCGTTGAACACCGTCTGGCCGTTGGCGAGATCTGGCGTGTGCGGCGCCAGCGAAGTGGCCGCTACCGTGACCGGAATGGTCAGCCACCAGAACAGCGCGAGGCCGACCGCGGCTGCGGCAATTGCTACGATAAAAATCCGCCTCAGCACGCTTCCCGCCCCCGTGACCCGTCAGCCGCCCATTATGCCGCAAGCGGCCGCCTTGTCCGGAACGAAATCGTGATGCGCTTTCGCCGTACCTCCGGGAATAAATCGCGGCGATGGGCGTTAGGTCTGTGACGTCCACAGGGAGAGAACCATGCCCATCACCAAGACCATGTTTGCCACGCTCGCACTGGCCACCGTAGTGGTTTCCGCACCGGCCTTTGCGGACAAGATGAAGGCCACGCTGAACGGCGCCAGCGAAGTGCCCGCCAACACCACCGCCGGCACCGGCACTGCCGACATCAATTTCGATCCGGCGACCAAAAAACTGACCTGGAAGCTGAGCTATAGCGGCCTCACCGGCCCCGCCACGATGGCGCATTTCCATGGCCCCGCCGAGCCCGGCAAGAACGCCGGCGTCGCCGTGCCGATCGCCCCCGCCACCAGCCCGAGCGAAGGCAGCGTCACCCTGACCGACGCCCAGGCCGCCGACCTCGTCGCCGGCAAGTACTATGTCAACGTTCACACCGAGGCGAACAAAGGCGGCGAAATCCGTGGCCAGGTGACGAAGTAACTTTCTGCGTCGTCCCGGCAAGCGTGCTTGCGCGCGCGAGTCGGGACGATATGGAGAGTTGCGAGCTTCGCGTACTCAGATCTTCAGCCGGAACGTCTCGTGGCAGCCGCCGCATTCCTTGCCGATGGCGCCAAGGCTGACCTTCAGCGAATCGACATCCTTGGCCTTGGCCTTCGCCTCGGTGACCGCCTTGGCGAAGCTGACGATCCTGGCTTCAAAGCCGGCCTTGTCTTCCCAAATTTTCGGCGAAGCGCTGAAATCACCCTCGGGCTTCATGCCCTTGGTGCTTTCCGGAAACAGCGACGGCAATTTCCTGGCAGTGTCGTCCAACTGACCGAGCGCGGCATCGACTGTGGCCTGCTCGTAAGGCTTGTCGCCCTTGACCATGGCGCCGAGAGCACCGGCATTCTTGCCGTTCCCCTTCATCAAGGTCTGGGCTTCCTTGACCACATCCTGCTGCGCCACCACCGCGCCGGCACCGAGCAGGAGAGCTCCGACCACAAGCATCACACGTTTCATAGGCCCGCTTCCCTGTTTAGAATTCAATCAAGACCAGTTCACAACAACTGATCAAACCCCGCCTCGGGCCCGATATTCCCGGCAGCGCCGATCTTACAGTCGGTGCAGCCGGTCGTGCTCGCGGATCGCCATCCAGACCCGCTCCGGCGTCGCGGGCATGTCGATATGGCCGATGCCGTATTCGCGGTGCAGGCCCTCGATGATGGCGTTGACCACTGCCGGGCAGGAGCCGATCGCGCCGGCCTCGCCTGCCCCCTTCACACCCAGCGGATTGGTCGTGCAGGGAATGTTATGGGTCTCGAACGAAATCGAGGCGCCATCGGCCGCGCGCGGCAGCGCGTAGTCCATGAAGGTGCCGGTGACGAGTTGTCCGTCCTTCGGGTCATACACCGCCTGCTCCATCAAGGCCTGGCCGATGCCCTGCATGGTGCCGCCATGCACCTGCCCCGCCAGCAGCAGCGGATTCAGCGTGACGCCGAAGTCATCGACGATGACGTAGTTGACGATCTGGATCTTGCCGGTGGCGGGATCGATCTCGACTTCGACCGAGTGGGTGCCGTTCGGAAACGTGCCGTCGGCGCTGCTGAAAGTCTCGGACGCATTGAGCTTCGACGGATCGGCCTTCCCGGCGAGATCGGCAAAGGAGATCGAACGGTCGGTGCCGGCGATGCGGATTACGCCGTCGTCGATCTCCAGATCGGCCACGCTGGTCTCCAGCACGTCAGCCGCGAGTTCTTTCAGCGCGACGCCGAGCTTGCGGGTCGCACGCTGCACGCTGACGCCGCCGGTCGGGATCGACGCCGAGCCGCCGGTGCCGAGGCCGGTCGCGACCTTGTCGGTGTCGCCTTGCACGATGTGGACGCGCTCCGGCGCTACACCGAATTGCTCGGCGACGATCTGCGCATAAGCGGTGTGGTGTCCCTGCCCGGTCGACTGGGTGCCGATCAGGATGGTGATATCGCCGTCGGCGCCGAGCGCCACATTGGCGGTCTCGTCGCCCATCGTCCCGCAGACTTCCACATAGGTGCCAAGACCAATGCCGCGGATCAGGCCGAGCTTTTTCGCAGCCTTCGCGCGCTTCGGAAATTCCTTCCAGTTACCGACTTCCATCGCCCGTTTCATGTGGGCGGCGAAGTCGCCGGAATCGTAGATCTTGCCAGTGGCGGTCTTGTACGGCATCGCCTTCGGCGGAATGAAATTCTTGCGGCGGATCGCATCCGGCGTCATTCCGACCTTGCGCGCGCAGGCATCGACCAGCCGCTCGACCACATAGGCGGCCTCCGGCCGGCCAGCGCCGCGATAGGCATCGACCGGCACCGAATGGGTAAACACGGTGCGGACGCGGCAGTGGAACGCCTGAATGTCGTACAGCCCCGGCAGCATGCCGGCGCCGCCGTGCGGGATGTACGGCCCGAAGGTCGAGAGATAGGCGCCCATGTCGGCCATCAGATCGACATCCATCGCCAGAAACTTGCCGTCCTCGCTGAGCGCCATGCGGGCATGGGTGACGTTGTCGCGGCCCTGCGCGTCGCCGACGAAATGATCGGCGCGGTCCGCTGCCCATTTCACGGTCTTGCCCAACCGCTTGGCGGCGACGGCCACCAGCGCGTATTCCCGGTACGGAAACAGCCGCGTACCGAAGCCGCCGCCGACATCGGGGCAGATCACCCGCATCTTGTCTTTGGAAATCTTGAGGACGTTCTCGCAGAGAATGTCGCGCAGCCGGTGGCTGCCCTGGCTGCCGATGGTCAGCGTCATGTGATCGCGCCTGGCGTCGTATTCGCAGATCGCCGCGCGGGTCTCCATGTAGTTGATGATGACGCGCGGGTTGACGATTTTGACCTCGGCGACGATCTTCGCCTTGGCGAACACGGCGTCCACCGCCTTCTTGTCACCGAGCGGCACGTCGAACAGCACGTTGCCTGCGTGCTTGTCCCAGACCTGCGGCGCATCCTTTTTCACCGCATTGACGAGCCCGTTCACCGAGGGCAGCGCCGTCCATTCGACCTCGATCGCCTCAAGCGCATCGCGCGCCTGATCGATAGTCTCGGCCACCACGAACGCCACGGCGTCGCCCACATGGCGCACTTCCCGGGCGGCGAGGATCGGATAGTCCGGCCCGGTGAACGGCGTGTCCTCCAGGTTGAACAGGCATGGCAGACCGCCGAGATCCTTGACGTCCTCGGCCGTCAGGATCGCAGCAACGCCGGGCAGCGCGCGGGCGCGGGTCGCGTCGAGCATGAAGGTTGCATGGGCATGCGGCGAGCGCAGCATCAGCGCATGCAGCGTCTGTGGCGCGTGGTCGTCGGTGTAGCGTCCCTTGCCGCGGATCAGGGCGTCGTCTTCCTTGCGCAGGACGCTTTGTCCGACGCCGAATTTGATGGGAGCCATGTATCCTCCGGCTGCAGTCTGGATTTGTTCCATTCTGCAGCCGAAAATCAGGAAGCGCAATTGCGGCCTAGCTGCGCACCAGCGACCGCAGCCACTTGCGGCCGAACAACAGCAGCACCATTGCGGCATAGACGATGATGGTGACGATGATCAGGACGCCGAGCGCGGCCTCGTCGCGCAAGGTGGCCCAGGAGGCAAGTTGCACCGCGGCCAGCCGGGCCGTGCCCCACAGCGCCGCCGCCAGCACCAGTCCGATCAACAGGAATTTGCCGAGCGAAAGGACAAAACCGCGGTCGAATTCCAGATAGCCGGCGCGTACCGCGAAGCCGATCACCAGCAGCAAATTGACCCAGGCGCCGATCGCGGTGGCCAGGGCAAGCCCGACCTGCGCCAGCGATCCCATCAACAGGATCTTGAGCAATACGTTGACGGCGATGCCGGTCAGCGAGGCCTTCACCGGCGTCGAGGTATCCTTGCGGGCGTAGAACGTGGCCACCGCGCTGCGGATCAGCACGAAGGGGATCAGGGCGATGGCATAGGCGGCGAGCGTCGCCCCGGCCGACACCGCATCGGCCTTGGTGAAGGCGCCGCGGGCGAACATCGCGCGCATGATGACGTCGGGCACGACGAGAAAGGCGGCTACGAACGGCACCGAGAACAGCAGCGTGAATTCAAAGGCGCGGCGCTGCGAGGCCATCGCGCCCGGATGGTCGCCGGCGGTGATCCGCCGCGACATCTCCGGCAGCAGCACGGTGCCGATAGCAATGCCGATCACCCCGATCGGAAGCTGGTTCAGGCGGTCGGCATAATACAGCGCCGACAGCGCGCCGACCGGCAGGAAGGTGGCGATGATGGTGTCGGCGAACAAAGCCACCTGCGTGCCCATCGATCCCAGCGTCGCCGGCCCCAATGCGCGGAAGAAGGCGCGCACGTCTTCATCCAGCCGCAACGGCGCGAAGCGCGGCAGCCCGCCGTGGCGGGCAAGATCGCCGGCGAGCAAAAAGTATTGCAGGAAGCCGGAAATCAGCACGCCCCACGCCGCGGCATGACCCGGCGTCGGAAACCAGACGGCCAGCGCCAGCGTCGCCATCATCGAGATGTTGAGAAAGATCGACGCGGCCGCCGCACTGGCGAAGCGGTTGACCACGTTGAGCATGCCGCCATAGAGCGTCACCAAAGTGATCAGCAGCAGATAGGGAAAGGTGATGCGCGTCAGCTCGATGGCGAGGCGGCGCTGCTCGGGCTCATCGGTGAAACCGGGCGCTAGGATGCTCATCGCCTGCGGCATGAACAGCAGCGCGACCACCAGCAGCACGACCTGCGAGACGAACAGCAGCGTGAAGATACGGTTGGCGAACAAACGCGCCGAACTCTCGCCGCCCTCCCCGTGAACATGCGCATAGGCCGGCACGAACGCAGCGTTGAAGGCGCCTTCCGCGAAGATCGCACGAAAATGGTTGGGCAGGCGCAGCGCCACGAAGAAGGCGTCGGCGATGGGGCCGGCGCCAAGGATCGCCGCCAGCAGGATGTCGCGCGCGAATCCGGTGATTCGCGACAGCAGCGTGTATCCGCCTACGGTGAAAATACGTCTGAGCATCCGCCGCTTCTACAGCATGGGGCGCACAGGCCAAATGGGGATTTGGGGGAAACCCTGTTCAACGCGAAGGTCCCCACCCACGGCTGTCATCACCCGGCTTGACCGGGTAACCCAGAAACCGGCGCCGCTAGCGAATCTCTTCGATGACACGGAACACCGGATCGCCCGGTCAAGCCCGGCGATGACAGTTGTGCATGTTGCGCTTACGTCAGCGCGTCGCGGACGGCCTTGATGACCCGCTCCTGCGTCGGCTCGTCGAGATAAGCGTGCACCGGCAGGCTGATGACATCCGACGACAGCGCCTCGCAGACCGGCAGGCCACCGTCCGCGACGGGGTAGCCGGCATAGGCCGTCTGCATGTGCACCGACTTCACGTAATAGATTGCCGATGGCACGCCCTGTGCCTGCAGGGAGGCTGCGAAGGCGGCGCGGTCGGTGCCTTTGGGCAGGCGAATGGTGTAGCAGGCCCAGATCGAGGTGTTGCCCTCGGTGACACGAGGCACCGTGACGATGTTGCCGAGACTGCGCGCATAGCGCTCCGCGACCTTGTTGCGGGCGGCGATTTCGTCGTCGAATATCCTGAGTTTCTCGAGCAGCACAGCCGCCTGGATGGTATCGAGCCGGCCGGTAAGCCCGAGCCGGACATTATCGTATTTGTCCGAACCCTGGCCGTGAACGCGGATGCTGCGCAGGGTTTCCGCCAGTTGGGCGTCGTCGGTGAAGATCGCGCCGCCGTCGCCGTAGCAGCCGAGCGGCTTTGCGGGGAAGAAGCTGGTCGCGGTGGCGAGACCGAAGGTGCCGAGCCGACGGCCCTTGTAACTCGCACCGAATGCCTGGGCGGCGTCGTCCAATATGAACAGGCCTTCGGCTTCCGCGATCGCGGCGATGGCGTCATGGTCGGCGCTTTGGCCGAACAGGTCGACGGGCATCACTGCCTTCGGCTTGAGGCCGAGCCTGCGCGCGGTCGCGATGCCGCGCTTCAGCGAATTCACCTCCATGTTGAAGGTGGCTTCATCGACATCGACGAATACCGGCGTCGCACCGGCGAGCGCCACCGCCTCGCCGGTCGCACAGAAGGTAAACGACGGGCAGAACACCGCATCGCCGCGGCCGACGCCCTTGGCCATCAGCACCATCACCAGCGCGTCGGTGCCGCTGGCACAGGTCACGACGTGCCTGGCTCCGCTGAATGCCGCGAGCGCCGCCTCGAGTTGCGTCACTTCCGGGCCGTTGATGAACTGGCAATGGGTCAGGACCCGGCCGACCGCATCGTCGATGGCCTGGCCGAGACGCAGGCGCTGCGCGCCGATGTCGATGAACGGTACGGGTTCTGGGCGCAGGTGCTGGTTCATGGAGCCTTGCGGGGATTGAGAACGGGACATTAGCTAGGACTAGCCGGCCACGCGGCGCGGCCCCTTGCGGGCGGAGGCCGCGGCGGGCCTGGCGGGCGCTTCCAGGCACCGGATCGCGATTTCGAGGCTGGCGACGCCTTCGTCGCCGGTCACCGCCGGCACGCCGCCGGTGCGCACGGCATGGAGGAAGGAGATCAATTCGGCGCGCAGCGGCTCATCGTGCCCGACCGGCAGATGGCGCATCGAATAGCTGCCATCCGGCTTGAAGCCGAAGCACTCGGTGACCTG
>NZ_JAQGJT010000068.1 GCF_028290495.1 Tardiphaga sp. | reverse complement strand
ACGGCGCCGGGCCGCGCTGAAATGGTGCCGCCGCATCACGTCGTCGCAGCGCGAAAAGCTGCCCTTTCTCCGTGAGAAAGCGAAGTCGACGGGTGCAGACGGAGTTTTGGGGGGAGCACGGTGGACGTACTCAAAATCACGCGCGTGATCGATCATCTGAGCGATGCCTTCGGGTTCATCGCCAAGTGGATGGTGCTGCTCGCCTGCCTGGTCAGCGCCGGCAATGCGACGATCCGCTATCTGTTCAACTACTCGTCCAATGGCTGGCTCGAGATCCAGTGGTATATGTTCGCCGGCATCGTGTTTCTCGGCGCCGCGCAAACGCTGCGGCTCAACGAGCATGTCCGCGTCGATCTCGTCTATTCCGCGGTCTCGGATCGTGCGCGGCTGTGGATCGACATTGTCGGCATCATCTTCTTCCTGCTGCCGGCGATGATCTACCTGTTGTACCTGACCACGCCGTTCTTCCTGAATTCATGGCGCCTGCAGGAAACCTCAAGCAATGCCGGCGGCCTGATCCTTTGGCCCGTGAAGGGCATCCTGCCGCTCGGCTTCCTGCTGTTGCTGCTGCAGGGACTGGCCGAACTCGCCAAGCGGATCGCGGGCCTCGCAGGTCTCGTCAAGATCGACACCCACTACGAAGCGCCGCTGCAGTAACCCGACTTCTTCATTGCTACCTTGACCACAAAGCCACCTTACCAGTCAGGACCGATCGATGTTTTCCTATGGCGTGATGCCCCCGCTGATGTTCGGCACCATGATCTGTTTCATGCTGATCGGATTCCCGGTGGCGTTTTCGCTGGCCGCGGTGGGCCTGTTCTTCGGCATCGTCGGCATCTTCACAGGCCATTTCGATCCGTCCTTCCTGCAGGCGCTCCCGTTCCGTTTCTACGGCACGATCTCCAATGACCTGCTGCTGTCGATCCCGTTCTTCACCTTCATGGGCGCCATTCTCGAACGTTGCGGCCTGGCTGAAGACCTGCTGGAAGGCACCGGCCAGCTGTTCGGCAAGGTCCCGGGCGGTCTGGCCTATGCAGTGATCATCGTGGGTGCCGTGCTCGGCGCCATCACCGGCACCGTCGCCGCTTCGGTGATCGCGATGGGCGTGATCTCGCTGCCGATCATGATCCGCTACGGCTACGACATGCGCGTCGCCACCGGCGTGATCGCGGCGTCCGGCACCATCACGCAGCTGATCCCGCCGTCGCTGGTGCTGATCGTTCTCGCCGACCAGCTCGGCCGCTCGGTCGGCGACATGTATCTCGGCGCGATCGGGCCTTCCATCCTGCAGGTCGTGATCTTCATCCTCTACATCGTGGTGCTGTCGATCCTGCGGCCGAACTCGATGCCGCCACTGCCGGCCGACGTCCGTCAGCCGCTGAACTGGAAGCTGGTCAGCCGCGTGCTGTGGGGCATGATCCCCTCGATCGTGCTGATCTTCCTGGTGCTCGGCACCATCGGAATGGGTCTGGCGACGCCAACCGAAGCCGGCGCGATGGGCGCGGTCGGCGCGATGGTGCTGGCCGCCCTGCACCGCCGCCTGACGTGGCCGCTGGTCGAGCAGGCGATGACCTCGACCATGCGACTGACCTCGATGGTCGTCTTCATCCTGATCGGTTCGACCTGCTTCAGCCTGGTGTTTCAGGGCATGGACGGCGCACGCTGGATCGAGCACCTGCTCACTGGCCTGCCGGGCGGCGCGCTGGGCTTCCTGATCTTCGTCAATATCTTCGTTTTCTTCCTGGCGTTCTTCCTCGATTTCTTCGAGATCGCCTTCATCATCATCCCCCTGCTCGCCCCGGTCGCGAGCAAGCTGGGCATCGACCTCGTCTGGTTCGGCGTGCTGCTGTGCGTCAACATGCAGACCTCGTTCATGCACCCGCCGTTCGGCTTCGCATTGTTCTACCTGCGCGGCATCGCGCCGCCCGTCGTAAAGAGCAAGGACATCTACTGGGGTGCCATGCCCTGGGTGGCGATGCAGGTCATCCTGGTGATCATCGTGATCTGGTGGCCGGGGCTGGTCACCTACTGGATCGACAACTCGGTGGTAGACACCACCAACGTGAAGATCGACATCCCGCAGATCGAAATGCCGACGCTAGATTTCGGGCCGTCGAAGTAGCGGGCGTTCGCCTTCTCAAGCTTCGCCACTGAAGCCGGAGCAACAGGCAGCGCATCGACAAGATTCCCGCCGCGGTTTACCGCAGCGGGAATTTCGGCAGATGCAGTCATTAGCGACAACTTGAAGATCATCCATCGCGCAAGCAAAAACCCGGCCCCCTCGCGAGGGCCGGGTTTTTCTTCTGTGCTGCGATCTTGATCAGCCGCGGGTGCGGGAACGGATCATGAAGCTGTCGAAGGTGTATTCGGCAACCTGCCACCACAGATATTCGTCGGAGCGGTAGGCCTGCATGGCGTCGATCGACTTCTTGAAGTCGGCGTTCTTGGCGGAGATTTCACCCCACAATTCGTTGGTCGCCTTCAGGCAGGCGTCCAGCACTTCGTTGGTGAAGGGCCGCAACTGCGTGCCGCCGGCCACCAGCTGCTTCAGCGCCGCCGGATTCTGCATGTCGTAACGTGCGGCCATCCAGGTGTTGGCGTTGGTGCAGGCATTGGTGAGGATCGCCTGGTAGTGCTTCGGCAGCGAGTTGAATTTCTCCAGGTTGGTGAAGGCATGCACCGTCGGGCCGCCTTCCCAGAAGCCGGGATAGTAGTAGTACTTGGCAACCTTCTGGAAGCCGAGCTTCTGGTCATCGTACGGACCGACCCACTCGGCGGCGTCGATGGTGCCCTTCTCCAGCGACGGATAGATGTCGCCGCCGGCAAGCTGCTGCGGCACCACGCCGACCTTCTGCAACACCTGGCCGGCGATGCCGCCGATGCGCATCTTCAGGCCGGACAGATCGGCGACGGTCTTGATCTCCTTGCGGAACCAGCCGCCCATCTGGGTGCCGGTGTTGCCGCAGGGATGGCCGATGACGCCGAACTTCTTGAAGAACTCGTTGCCGAGCTCCATGCCGCCGCCCTGGTACCACCAGGAGTTCTGCTGGCGGGCGTTGAGGCCGAACGGCACCGAGGCGTAAATCGCGAAGGTCGGATCCTTGCCGACATAGTAATACGACACCGTATGGCACATTTCGACGGTGCCGTTGGAGGTCGCATCCAGCGCCTGCAGTCCGGGGACGATTTCGCCCGCCGCGAACACCTGGATCTGAAACTTGTTGTCGGTCATTTCGGCGACCTGCTTCGCCATGTATTCGGCGCCGCCATAAATGGTATCGAGCGACTTCGGAAAGCTCGACGTCAGGCGCCACTTGATCTCCGGCATCGACTGCGCGATGGCGGGCGATGCTACTGCAGCGACCGCTGCTCCGGCCGTCGATACTTTCAAAAATTCACGGCGCTTCATTCAATCTCTCCTGTTGCAGGCGTTTTCCCTAGAATTCCCTGGAGCATATTCATCGGAAGAACCGTAGTTGATTCAACCAAAGACGCTCTGGTGAAGGGTTCTGTAACACGGATCAGAGCCGCGGAAAACGCGACGTGCGCCATCGCAGCCCCATTTAAACGAAAGTTCAATGCGGCGAATGCGCTATGCATTTGTGGAGTAACGGATCAGGCGGCGGCGGTGACGCCCTGCAGCTGATCCCGGATCTGGGTCGCGATCGAACGATAGATCGCCGCGTGCGGACCCTCCGGCTCGCTGTGCACGACGGGCGTGCCGGCGTCCGACATCGCCCGGATCGACATGTGCAGCGGCACCTCGCCGAGGAACGGCACGCCGAGCCGCTCGGCCTCATGGCGCGCGCCGCCGTGGCCGAAGATGTCCGACCGCGTGCCGCATTCCGGGCACTGGAAATAGCTCATGTTCTCGATGATGCCGAGCACGGGCACGTTGACCTTGCTGAACATCGCCAGCCCCCGGCGGGCATCGATCAGCGCCAGATCCTGCGGCGTCGAGACGATCACCGCGCCCTTGAGCGGAACGTTCTGCGCCAGCGTGAGCTGCGCGTCGCCGGTGCCGGGCGGCATGTCGACGACGAGCACGTCGAGCCTGCCCCAGGCGACGTCGCGCAGCATCTGCGTAATGGCCGACATCACCATCGGGCCGCGCCAGATCATCGCGGTCTCTTCCTCGACCAGGAAGCCGATCGACATGATCGACAGACCGAAGCGCTGGATCGGCAGCATCTTCCTGTTGTCGTCGAGAACCGGCCTTTCGCGGATGCCGGTCAGCCGCGGCACCGAGGGGCCGTAGATATCGGCGTCCATCAGGCCGACGCGGAGGCCAAGATCGCGCAGTCCCAGCGCAAGGTTAATCGCGGTGGTCGATTTGCCGACGCCGCCCTTGCCGGAAGCCACCGCGATAATGGCTTTGATGCCGGCGATTTCGGCCTGCTGCGCCATCGGCGACCCCGCCGGATTGGCCGGCGGACGATGCGCCGAAACCGGCTGCACGCCAGGCTTGTGGGAATGGCTGTGCGGCGCAGGAGCCGGGGCAGCAGCACCGGGCTTTCGTTCGGCGGTCAACGCCACCATCGCGCCGGTGACGCCGGGGATCGCACGCACGGCGGCCTCGGCCTGTGCCCGCACGCCTTCCCAGGCGCGCGCCTCGGCGGCATCGACATTGATCGAGAACAACACCTTGCCGTCGTTGACGGAGATCTCCGACAACACGTTGGCATGGGGCAACGGCACGCCGCGCGGCGATGTCACCTTGGCCAGACCGTCAAGAACCTGCTGTTTTGTCACGCTCACTGGATGTCTCCCGGACGGCTGAATTCAGACCGGAGACATAGAGCTATTCGGCGTTGAGTGCATGCCGTTTCTGACGGGCCAGCCTCGCAATTTTCCGCACTGCACCAAGCCTGTCCCGGGCTTGCGGCTCGGAACTCAGCGTCTATGCTGCGGCCGAATTCTCAACCGCGGCCTCCGACCACCGGATGCCCTCCTCTTTCCCCACACACCACGTTCGGCGCACAAGCCGACCACGCAAAGGGTATGCACATGGCCAAAATTGCTTTCATCGGTCTCGGCGTCATGGGTTTCCCGATGGCCGGCCACCTCGTCGCCAAGGGCAAGCACGAGGTCACGGTGTTCAACCGCAATTCGGCCAAGGCCGCGGCCTGGGTGGAAAAGTTCGGCGGCAAGACCGCGCCGACGCCGAAGGCAGCGGCCGAAGGCCAGGACTTCGTGATGGCCTGCGTCGGCAATGACGACGATTTGCGCGCAGTCACCATCGGCGCCGATGGCGCGTTTGCGGGCATGGCAAAGGGCGCGATCTTCGTGGACCACACCACCGCTTCCGCCGAAGTCGCCCGCGAACTCGATGCCGCAGCGACCAAGGCCGGGTTTCAGTTCATCGATGCACCGGTGTCCGGCGGCCAGGCTGGCGCCGAGAACGGCGCTCTGACGGTGATGTGCGGCGGAACCGACGCTGCCTACGCCCGGGCCGAGCCGGTGATCGCCGCCTATGCCAAGATGTGCAAGCTGCTGGGACCGGCCGGTTCCGGCCAGCTGACCAAGATGGTCAACCAGATCTGCATCGCCGGGCTGGTCGAGGCGCTATCGGAGGGCATCCACTTCGCCAAGAAGGCCGGGCTCGACGTTAACGCCGTGGTCGAGGTGATTTCGAAGGGCGCCGCGCAGTCCTGGCAGATGGAGAACCGCTACAAGACCATGAACGACGGCAAGTTCGATTTCGGCTTTGCGGTCGAATGGATGCGCAAGGACCTCTCGATCTGCCTCGCCGAAGCCCGCCGCAACGGCGCCAGCCTGCCCGTTACTTCGGTCGTCGACGCGTTCTATTCGGAAGTCGAGACGATGGGCGGCAAGCGCTGGGATACGTCGAGCCTGCTCGCACGCTTGCAGCGATAAAGCCGGCATTCCGGCGGGCCGCAACCGCCCGCCGGGGCCGATTGTCATCAAAAATTAACTGAAATATCGCGTTTCTTAAGGCACCTCTTAATGATTGTGCGGCACTTATAAGGGCCGTGAAAAACCCGCGCGTGCGTGTGCAGGATCTGTTTTGTTGTGATGAGTAAGCCCGCCAACAGGCCCGAAGTGGTCCATCTTCCGGCCGAAACACCGGTCGATGTGCCGGTGCGCAATCGGCGCGTGGCGGCGCAACGCGTTCGCGAAGCCCGCGACAGGTTAACGTCGACCTCTGGAACCCGCCCTGCTTTCGACCGCGAATTGCTCCGGCAATACGCCCAGACACGGCTGTCGGCGTCGCTGGTGGTGACGCTGCTGGTGATCGGCACCGGCTTCCTGTTCGGGTTCTGGTCGCAGCCGATCGAGGCGGCGGTGTGGGCCTGCGGGATGTTCTGCATCCACGCGATGATCATCCATGCCTGCAAGCGCTACCTGGCCGAGCCGCCGTCCGCCAATGGCGCGCGGCGCTGGCGGATGAAGTTCATCCTGTTCGACCTGCTGTACGGCATGTGCTGGACCGTCGTGCTGGTGCATCCGACCGGCGTCGATATAGTCTCGAACTCGCTGATGATGTTCCTGATGCTGCTGGTGGTCGCGGTGTCCAGCATGCTCGCCGCCAGCCTGCCGATCGCCGCCTTTGCGGCGACCGCGCCGGTGACGCTTGGCGTCGCCTTCAACTTCATCATGCGCGGCACGCTCGACAACTACGTGCTGGCCGCCCTCGCCATCGCCGCCGAGGGCTATTTCGCGCTGCTGGCGCACCGGCTGCATTCCAACACGCTGGCGACGCTGGAAGCACGCGCCGAAAAGGACGCGCTGATCGGCGAGCTGGAACAGGCCAAGGCGATCTCCGATGAAGCGCGTCACCGCGCCGAGGCCGCCAACGTCGCCAAGTCGCGCTTCCTCGCCCAGATGAGCCACAAGTTGCGCACGCCGCTGAACGCCATCCTCGGTTTTTCCGAAGTGATGAAGAGCGAGATCTTCGGCGGCCACGCCGTGCCGGTCTACAAGGACTATTCTGCCGACATCCATAATTCCGGCGTGCACCTGCTGAACCTGATCAACGAGATTCTCGACCTGTCGCGGATCGAGGCTGGCCGCTACGAGCTTAACGAGGAAGCGGTGTCGCTGGTCCACGTGGTGGCGGATTGCCATCACTTGCTGAAGCTGCGCGCTTCCAGCCGCGGCATCACCATCCACGAAGTGTTCGAGCACGGCATGCCGCGGATCTGGGGCGACGAGCGCGCGACGCGGCAGATCGTGCTCAACCTGCTGTCGAACTCGATCAAGTTCACGCCGCAGGGCGGCGAGATCTGGCTGAAGGTCGGCTGGACCGCCTCCGGCGGGCAATATCTCAGCTGCAAGGACACCGGCTCGGGCATCGCCGAAGACGAGATCCCGATCGTATTGGCGTCGTTCGGCCAGGGTTCGAACTCGATCAAATCCGCCGAACAGGGCGCTGGCCTCGGCTTGCCGATCGCCAAGAGCCTGATCGACATGCACGGCGGCACCTTCACGCTGAAATCCAAGCTGCGGGTCGGCACCGAGGTGATCGTCACCTTCCCGCCGGAGCGCGTGATGTCGGCGCTGGCGCCGATGACCGAGGATGGCCCGCCGCTGCAGCCGGATTTTGAGACCAGCGTCGCCGACGAACGCCGCCGTCCCCGCAACAAGCCGATCATGAGCGCCGGCACCGGGCTGTAAACGAAATCTGAGACGAGACTTGCGAAAGCGATCCGAACCGCCTCACTATCGAACCATGAGCAAAGAAACGCCGTGCATCGCCGTCTGCATCATCGACCCCACAACCGCCCTCTGCCTGGGCTGCGGACGCACGCTTCCCGAGATCTCCGGCTGGTTCAGGATGGAGAGCACGGAGCGGCTGGACATCATGGCGCAGCTCGACGCGCGCATGATGGAAGCTGGTCTCGCGCCATCGTCCACCTACGCGCCCAGAAAGAAATCCGCGACCTCCTGACAGGTGCGCTGTGAGCCGCGTGCTGCTGCTGGTCGTGCTGGTCGCAGCCACCGCGGGCGCGGCGTGGGCCTATGGCGATCCCGTGCAGATTTCCAAAGCCAGCGCGCTGGTCTCCGACATGCTGCGCAAGCAAATGCCGCCGCCTGCCCGCGCCGTCGAAGTGCCGCGCGGCACGACCGGCGAATTCGGCCTGCAGGCCAAGATCAACGGCGTCAACGCGCCGATGGTGATCGACACCGGCGCCACCTCGGTAGTGCTGACCTGGGAGACCGCGAAGGCCGCCGGGCTGCCGCTTGAAATGCTGGTCTATAATGTCGAGGTCGAAACCGCCGCCGGCCATACGCGCGCGGCGCGCCTAACGCTCGACCGCCTCGCGGTCGGCAAGCTCGTCGAGCGCTCGGTGCCGGCATTGGTCGTGCCGCGCGGCCAGATGAAGACGAATTTGCTCGGCATGAGCTTTCTCGACCGGCTGGAAAGCTGGGAAGTCCGGCCGGACAAATTGATGTTGCGCGGCTACCCTTAAGCCGCAACTTCTTCCGGCGCATCGACTTCGACCAGCGCGATTGCCGCGCGCAGCACATCGATGCCGGCGCCATGCTTGGTGCCGTTTTCCGCCAAATAGCGCCGGAACGCACGCGCACCGCGCACGCCGTGAAACGCGCCGACGAAATGCCGGACCATCGAATGCAGCCGCGTGCCCTGCGCCAGTTGGTCCGCGATGTACGGCATCATCGCCTCGAACACGTCTTTCATCGACGCGTGCGGCGCTGCCTCGCCGAACAGTTCGGGATCGACCGCGAGCAGCCGCCAAGGCTCCTGATAGGCCGCACGTCCCAGCATCACGCCATCAACGCGATCGAGGTGCGCCGCGGCTTCCGCGATGCCGGTAATGCCGCCGTTGATGACGACGGGCACGTCGGGCAGCGACGCCTTCAGCCGGTAGACGCGGTCGTAATCGAGCGGCGGGATGTTGCGGTTTTCCTTCGGCGACAGGCCATTCAGCCACGCTTTTCGCGCATGCACGACTAGGCCATCGGCACCGGCGGCGATCACCGCGCGCGCCAGGGTATCGAGCGCCACTTCGGGGTCCTGGTCGTCGATGCCGATCCGGCATTTCACGGTGACCGGCACTTTAACCGCCGCCTTCATCGCCGCAACGCCGCGCGCGACCAGCTCCGGCTCGGCCATCAGGCAGGCGCCGAAGCGGCCGTCCTTCACGCGATCGGAGGGGCAACCGACGTTGATGTTGATCTCGTCATAGCCAAAATCCTCACCGATCTTGGCGGCCTCTGCGAGGTGCGCCGGTTCGGAGCCACCGAGCTGCAGCGCCACCGGATGCTCGCTGGCGTCGAAGCCCAGCAGCCGCACGCGGTCGCCGTGAATGATCGCGCCGGTCGTCAGCATCTCCGTATAAAGCCGCGCCCGCCGCGACATCAGCCGGTGAAACACGCGGCAATGGCGATCAGTCCAGTCCATCATCGGGGCAATAGCAAATCTAGCTTCTAACATATTGTTTTCATTGAACTCTGCAGCGTGATTCCGTCCAACCGATTTCTGGGCCGACAAATGATCCGAGCGACAGAGCTAATGCATTTTCCCTTTTTTTTCAACCAGTTGAACCATTTATGGCTTCGTCATCCAGCTCGCCTTCGCTGATCTTTGTTCGATCCAGAACTGTACTTCTGCACCGGCCAAGCGCGCGCAATACCGCGATGGTACATGCTACCGGCGACGACCGCTGCGACCTCGCTAGCGTCGAGCAAACGATCAGAAGGCCACTCAAAGTCGGAAGCAAAATAGCGCGACACTCTGGCCGTGCCCAGGCCCGCAATGCCCCGATCGTAGTTTCGGCGATAGCAGAGTAAGAAAACTTGCATACGGCAGGATGGGCCTAAAATGCTGCGATAGATCATTCTGTCGAACGGCTGTGAACTATCGTAGAGTTTTGTTTTCAAGCTGCGCGCGCAAGAACTATGGTGCCAGATACGATCATGGCCACACCAGCGGCGCGACTGAGCCGGTGGCCTAGCGGCAGCAACTTCTCGCATGCGACATAGAGGGCGAAGGCCGCAATCCAGACAAGGTTCATGACTCCGCTGACAAACAACAGCACCATCAGGAACCCGCAACAGCCGAGGCAGTAGCTGCCGTGCCGGAGCCCCATGCGTAGTGCGCCCAACGCGCCCGGTCTCCAGTGCCGGCTCAGGAATAGAACCGGGCTCTGGCAATAGCGAAGGCAGGCGGTCTTGATCGGCGTGAACTGGTAGAGCCCGGCCGCAAGTAGAATGACGCCGTCGAGCGTAGCGCTGTTGCTCGCCATCGCCATGGACAGCAGCCCGGTGCGTTCAAGCCCCCACTGTGCCGAGGCCGCGATGAGGCTGAAACCTGCCCATACCAGAAGATAACCACCAAGAAAGATCCAAGCTTCCACGGAGGGACTAGCCGCTTCCCCGTGCTTGCGCTTGATCGCGATAAACAGCAAGACCATGGGGGCAGCACTCGGCACCATCATGGCGATCATCATGACCCACCACATGGTGAACACGAGCGCCGCGTAGAAAGTCGACCAGGGCATCGGCTCCATCGGCATGCCGACCATGCTCATGTCTATGCCTGCCCCGGCGACCAGATAAACCCAGGCCAGCGCCACAACACCAGCAAGCCCGACCGCAACGATCAGACGGTCGCGTCGCAGCACCTTTTCGAGCGCGAACGTCTCAGTCATAGGCTCACCCCGGCCGCCGATGCGGTAGACCGCAAGACCGAACTTTAGCGCAGCATCACGCCGCGACACCTTGAGGTGTCTGTACGACGTTAGCGAGGGAGCTGTGCGTGCCTTTTGTGTCGAACTTGATCGCCCCTGTCGAGTGGATGTTGGCGGAGGCAATCTCGGCGGATCTGTGTTCAAAGCCGTCGGGCATCACAACTTGAATGCGATGGGGAGTGCCCGTCACCGGGTTCTTGATCGGCTCGACCTCGGTCTCCAGCACCCCCTTGGCAACGAGACGCGCGACGCGCCTATTCTTGTCGAACGAGAACTCGAAGGGCACAAACAGCGGATCATGGATCGTAGTGACGATCAGGCTGAATATCTGGAAAAGCGTACCCTCGGCCGAATTCTTGCCCGACATGATGTTGAAAAGTGCCTGGCGCTGCTCCGGCGTGGCGCGCTCGTCGATGATCGGTTGCATCTTCCCATTGCCCTCATGCAGCGCTCCGGGAAAATCAACGGTTGCGGCGAAAACGAGACCATCGAGCTTGGTCCCCTCGAAGTGTCCTTTTGTAATCCTCATGCCGACCAGGCCTTTGCACGAGCCGTGAGTGGGCGGGGCATTGAAATCGCAGGGACAGCCAAATGCACAATTGCAGTTCTTGATCCATTCGCCTTCGAGACGCCAGTCAGATGCAGCCATGGCACACCTCCCATCACGTTGTCAGGTTGGACTATGCAGCCGCTCGATTACCCTCTTCAGCGTCAAAGAGTCCGCATCAATGCGAGCAAGATCGAGACTGGATCTGAAGGACCCGCATTTCTCCTTGAGCTATGGTCGGTTATCTGACTGCTACTTGCTATCCTGATTTACCGAAGAATAGCAGAAAACGTCCGCAGCGTACAGGCGGAGCCATATATGGTAGTGGAATAGTTTTGCGCTCTGCCTGGACGGCTATGATCTTCCCGGCGCCTGTGGCCGATGCATATACCCAACGAACCGCTCACAGGATCAGGAGCAATCGAGCCGGGTCACGGTCCAGTCCATTCGACGATTGCCCCATTCTCGTCGCGCATCGGCTGCAAGGGACAAGCGCAATAGCTATGAAGTAGGCAAAGGACGTCGTTAAATGATCGAACATGATTCAGATACCAGCCCCGACCATCAACGCTCACGTGTTGCTGCCTGGCAACCGTTATTCAGGTGAGTGCCAGGATTTCGTTGTCTGGCTACGCATCATCGGAAACGCCAATAACTTCGACCAGCATTTCCCCGCACTTGTTCGCTTGACGATCGTTACCATCACCCACGACAACGTCGACCTCCAAACAAACTACACATTAGCGGCGCTCCAATGTGTGGAGATGTTTTTTGGCTTTTTACCACGTCGCAACCGCCGTCGCCTATTTCACTCAATCCAGCCAGATGGCCCGCACCGGCTTGTCCTCAGGGGGGCTTGCAGGATCGTCGTGCGAAATCGCAAGCGCAGCGAGCACTGTCCGGTTACTGATTTCGAGCTTCTTAAAGATGTGATGAAGATGCACTTTGATGGTGCCGTCGGTAATACTCAGCCGCCGCCCGACTTCCTTGTTCGACAACCCTTCGGACACCAACCGCATGATCTGGCGCTCGCGGTCCGTCAACGTCGTCAACGCGCTCTCCGTGAGAGCGCCTTGCTCCCGAGATGCGGTCTGCCCGGAAGAAGGCTGCGGCAACAGCGCCCGGCCTTCCGCAATCTGGCGCAAGGACTGCAGCAGAACTTCGGGCGCCACATCCTTCGGAATAACGCTGTAGCGGTCGGGCGCGACTGACATAGCCAGTTCGCGGTCCTTATCAGTGGCTGTGAAAAAGACCAGTCGCGTGGAAATATTTTCGGAATTGACGATGGAGAGGATTTCAGACCCGGTCGCGCCAGATATTGAGGCGTCGATAATGGCGATGTCCGGAACTAGATTCCGAAGCGCTTCGATGCAGCTCGAACCATCACTGCAACATGCAACAACGATGAAATCACAGTGGCCCTCGAGCAACTTGCTCAAACCCAGCAAAACCACGGGATGGCGGTCTGCGATCACAACGCTGTTACAACGCATTGAGCGGTCCTCAGCCTCTCGCCCCAAGACGTAACCCTACGCGTGCTCCGTTACTTCGTCTTTAACTTAGACGTGATCACAACAATTTTTCAAAAATAGGCAGCATCGCGTCAATGCGTACAGCGCAGAACGACATTACGAGGCTTGTTATGTTCGATTGCGTACGCTCTCCCCAAGGGTATCGGTACTGGCACAAATCCCAAGAGACGAAGCCCCATGAAACTACGGAGTGCTTAAGGCAAAAGACTACCTCTCAATCCGCCCTTTGAAGTTCCACTGCACTAACGTTTCGGCAATCGAGTACCTAAATACGACATTTTACAACGTTTGATATACATCGAGACGCCAGTTCGCTCATAGACTGCAGCGCGCACGAGCTAAAAATCGCCGGCGCTGTCTTGAACACCTCCCGACTCCCGGACATCGAAAGCCGTTAGCTATGATGAATGACATACGCTCGCAGACGCTTACGCCTATAACCAAAGATATATAGGGATATCGCGAATTCGAATCTAACATTCATAAAAGCGTTAAAATTTCGGAGACACCGAAATCTGCCAACCAGATATCCTGCGAACGAAGGAGAGCACGCCACCTCTGGAACCACATATTCAAAAACCAATTGCGTAAAGGCCGGGAGAGCAAAATGTTGAGGCAACAATCTTTCGCCACAGTTCTTATTGGAAAAAGCGTTTTAATTAGAGAAGGAATTACTAGAATTTTATGCGCAGCAAATTTTCGTACTCCAGCCTCCGTATCCTGCGTAGAAGAATTGCCGTCGACCAAACTCCAGAAGCACCAACTGCTATTTCTCATTGTCCACACGGGAGATGACTTCGACGTCGCCCTTGAACAAACCGAACTCTTGCGGAACAAGTATCCGAAAGGACGCATTGCGATCCTAGCCGATCACTATCGGCTAGACGAACTGGTTTCGGCATTTCGGGCGGGCGCCAACGGGTATTTCGTCGACGTCATGACATGCGATGTATTCATCAAATCCATTGAACTGGTGATGATGGGGGAAACAATATTCCCGCCGGCATTTCTCTCCTTTGTTCTCGATTTCAAGAGCGATCACGTTGGCAACGCGGCGCTGCACTGCGAAAACGAACAAGGAATTCTCGTCAGGATAGAGGACACGATCGCGCCGCAGCTTTCCCCGCGGGAAAAATCAATTCTGCACTGCTTGATCGAAGGCGACTCCAACAAATGCATAGCGCGAAAGATCGATATCGCAGAGGCGACAGTGAAGGTCCACGTCAAGGCGATCTTGCGTAAGATCCGGGTGCAGAACCGGACGCAGGCGGCCATTTGGGGGATGAACAATGGGTCACTGACAAGACCAGAAAATAGTTGCGCCCTGTCTTCAGCCGTCGATACGAGCAGGCACTTTGCAAAGCCCATCGGGATGGTCTCCGAGATCAAGCAAATAAAAGCATTCGATCCGCCAGAGGCGCCTCCCCCCCAGGCTAATCACGTTGGGGTACCTCGGATCGACCGCCTGATCCGCAAGAGCATCGACCGAAGGATCGATGGAACGGAACGGCTGGGAAAATAGGTAGCGGTCTCAGCGAGACCGCTCACCGGCGGCAGCCGACTTGAACATGGGAAAACCACGGCGATTAACAGCCACCGGATTGGTGCGCGTTCTCCTCGCGCTCTTGCTGGCACGCTGCCCGGCAGGCTTGGGGGCGTCGGCAACGACACTCCCCGCCACGGCGCAATTGATCTAATCCGTTATTTCAACCAATGACTGCCAGAGCATTTGCTGAGCCGCTCACGCGCCCGACGGACCTCAGCCACCAAATACAGACAAAGAATCTTGCAAACCAGCTTATTGCGCACACCGCTATTTGACCGTTAATGACATCCCGGCCGGGTCGATGCGACACCCCGCGCCAGCGCTACGCAGACGGCACGCGCGCACCTCACGTACTACCTTCACTTGCTTCACTTTCAGCATTCGTCAGAGCCATACGCCTCGATGGATTGCAGTCATTGTCCGCACCACACCGTCATTGAAAAATCGTCTCATGCAAACACACGAAGACGCGCGGATGGTTTGCGTCTAATTTTTGTCAAAATCGCTCCAGCCCGACTATCAAAGTAGATATCCGACTGTCGTGATTTAGATGAGATATTTGAACGACTGCGCCCTTTAACACCACGGAGGATAAGATGAAGGCTGTTATTCAATGCGGCGGAAGGGGAACGCGCTTACGTCCACATACTTCAATTTTGCCAAAACCACTTATGCCAATCGGAGCACGGCCTGTGCTTGAGCTTGTGCTCAAATGGCTCAGACGAAATGGGATCAGGGACGTTTTCATCACGACCGGATACCTGGGCCATCTCATTCGCAGCGTTTGCGGCGATGGGGATCAGTGGAACATGCGGATCACCTATACGCAGGAGATGGAACCGCTCGGAACCATGGGGCCGTTGTCACTCTTGCGCGAACACCTCGACGAACCATTCCTGGTTCTCAACGGTGACGTACTGACCGATCTTAACCTCAGTCAGTTCGTGCACGGTCATCGACGAAATAACGCGCCTCTCACTATCGCTACCGCCAACCGTCCGACGAAGATGGACTTCGGCGTGATCGACGAGACCGACGGGCATGTGACCGGCTTTCGCGAGAAGCCAGAACTATCGCATCTTGTCAGCATGGGCATTTACTGCATGGATCCCACAATACTCGAACGCATTCCCTCGGGGGTTCCATTTGGCTTTGACGATTTGATGTTCCAGATGCTGGAAGATGAAGCACCTGTGAACGTGTTCAAACATAATGGCCTATGGCTCGATATCGGGCGGGTGGAGGACTTCATCAAAGCTCAGGACGTCGCATGGGACGAGCAGTCGGCCGCGTTTTCAGCAACGGTCGCCGCCTGAGGCACCATATATTGTAATGATCTCTCCTGCTCATTCACCGCTTCTCTCAGCCCGGGATTGGAGACTTACACATGCTATTGGTATCAGAGCCAGCCTTCGGAGCGGAAGAGAAAGCAGCCCTGGCCGCTGTCATCGACAGCGGCTGGGTGACGATGGGCGACCAGGTCCGGGAGTTTGAGCAAGCGTTCGCCCGCATGCACGAAGCCGAAGATTCAATCGCCGTCGGGTCCTGCACGGCAGCCCTCCACCTGATCCTGCATGCGCTCGGCATCGGGCCGGGCGATGAAGTTCTTGTTCCATCGCTGACGTTCGTAGCCACCGCCAATAGTGTCCTCTATGTGGGAGCACGGCCGGTCTTCGTCGACATCGGCTCGGCGGAGGTTCCTTTGATGTCATTGGATGAAGCCGAAGCCAAGTGCACCGCCAGAACCAAAGCTGTCATTATGGTGCATTTTGCCGGCTACCTCGCCCATCGTGACGCCTGGCAGTCCTTCGCTCGCCGCAAGGGCTTGCTCTTGATCGAGGATGCAGCACATGCCCCGGGGCTGCCAGAGGTAGGGACCTTTGGCGAGGCGGCGGCATTTAGCTTCTATGGCAACAAGAATATGACTACCGCCGAAGGGGGCGCGATCATTGCCCGCAGCCGCACTTTGAGGGAAACCATCCGGCAAGCGCGATCTCACGGAATGACCAGCAGCACGCGACAACGCCTCGTCAGTCGCCGTCCGGACTACGATGTAACGATCCTCGGATTTAACTACCGTATGGACGAGTTGCGTGCTGCCCTTGGCCTCGCACAGTTAAAGAAATTGCCGGAATGGAATGACATCAGGCGGAATCTATCGCTGAGTTATCGCCAGCTCATTGCAGAGCACTGCCCATCGGTTATGGTGCCCTTCGAAGCTCCGTGGCGATCGGCCCATCATCTGATGCCAGTCGTACTTCCGATCGCGAGTAACCGACAGCGCATCATCGATCGGCTACGCAAGCGCGGTGTCCAGACCACAATCCACTATCCACCTGTACATCGCCTGATGTTTTACCGAGATCTCTACCCCGATGCTTCTTTGCCGCGAACCGAAGAATTTTCCCGACGGGAGCTCACGCTACCTCTCCATCCCCGAATGGTTCAGTCCGACGTCGAGTTGGTCGTGAATTCCCTTGCGGCCGCACTTGGCGCTGAGTTCCCGGTGGGGGCAGTCGCATGACCATGCGCGAGACGGAAAACCAGCTATTCGCAACCTCTCCTGTTCACTACGTAAACTTGCGACGCACCCTTGATATTCTTTGCGCCGGTACGGCGGCCTCCGCTCTCGCGCCTGTGTTCCTGATCGTAGCGATCGCTATCTGGATCGAAGGTGGCAGGCCTATCCTGTTCTCGCAACTCCGTCTTGGACAGAATGGACGGCCATTCCGCATCTACAAGTTCCGCAAATTCGGACCGAATTGCGACCTCCACGGTTATCCACTCACAATGGATGGAGATGGTCGTCTAACAGCGATCGGCCGCATCCTCGCTGCAACCAAGCTGGACGAATTACCGCAACTCTGGAACGTTTTTCGGGGGGACATGTCCCTCGTGGGGCCCCGACCCGAGTCGCTTGTTTTCATCGACTGCTTCCGCAATGGGTTCGAGAAAATTCTCGAACACAAGCCCGGCCTTTTTGGTCCGTGTCAGGTCTTGTTTCGGCATGAAAACAAGCTTTACCCGAACGACATCTCTGCGGCAGATTTCTATCGTCAGACCTTGTTCCCAGAAAAGGCAAAAGTCGACCTCGCCTATTTCTCTCGCCGAACGCTTGCTTCCGACCTCGGCTGGATTCTTCGTGCAGCCCGGGTGATCGCAATGGATTCCTGGGCCACATTTACGCGAAGCGGTTCATCAAACGATTCCAGCAAATGAGATGGAAATCGACGAACATGAGCTACCTTGGAGCAAAAATTCTCGTAACGGGTGCCGATGGTTTCATCGGTTCTCACCTGACCGAAGCGCTTGTTTCGGCGGGAGCCGACATTACCGCCCTGGCCCAGTATAATTCCTTCGATAGCCACGGCTGGTTGGATGATCTGCCGGAACCCACCCGACGGAAGATCAACCTCGTACGTGGCGACATTCGCGATGCGGCTTTCGTCAGCCGTCTCGTGCATGGCCACGACATCGTCTTTCATCTGGCCGCACTGATCGCGATACCGTATTCGTATCTCGCAGCCCAATCCTATGTCGAAACGAACGTACTCGGCACGTTGAACATGCTCGAAGCTGCGCGGCAACACGGCACCGAGCGGCTCGTGTGCACTTCGACGAGCGAGGTCTACGGCACCGCGGTGAAAATGCCGATCGATGAATCTCATCCGCTGCAGGGACAGTCGCCCTACTCCGCATCCAAAATAGCCGCCGACATGATGGCCGAGGCATTCGCGAGGTCGTTCGGCGTACCGGTCGTAATCCTCCGACCGTTTAACACGTTTGGCCCGCGGCAAAGCGAGAGAGCGATCATCGCCACCATTATACGACAGGCGCTTGATCCTTCCTGCCCGGCGATAATGGTCGGTGACGCGACGACCGTGCGCGATCTCACATTCGTTACGGATACCGCGGCGGCATTCATGGCTGCTGGCATCGCGCAGGGCATCGAATACGGCCAAGCCTACAACGCTGGCAGTCAGCGAGCGATCATGATCGGCGATCTGATCGACGTCATTCTCGAGCTTACATCCAGCCGCAAGCCGATTCTTCAGGATGAAAAGCGGCTTCGGCCAACAAATTCGGAAGTACGAGCGCTTCTCGCTGATTGCACCCGCTTTGTACGTGAGACCGGATGGTCGCCGCAGGTAACACTGCGTGAAGGACTGGAACAGACAGTTAACTGGTGGCGTGGCCGCCTTTCGGCGAAGCAAGTCCGGCTGCAGAGAGATTTCATCACATGATGACCCCGCGCAGTTGCATCCGAGTTGCCTTGTGGTGCAGCGTCGCTGGCGCGCTCGTCATTTCCAGGATAGCCCTATCGGAGCCCCTCTCAAATGCTAAACTTGTTCTTGCACCGAGCATGGATTTTCCTAACTACCTGGTACCGGCCGTAGATCCATCCCTCGGCACAACCTTCGTGCGTGTAACCAACTCCGAAAGTCCGATGGGAAACGGTGTAACCTGCAGTCGCCCCTACTGCACTCATCGGTATTCGAGCGCTCAAGCCTGGAATGCCGACCAAAGCTTGCTTTTGATTGTCAACGGTTGCGGCGGCTTGTGCTTTCTTGATGGGCACACCTACGCTCCACTCTTCCGGCGACAACGGGCGGGTGAATGCGAATGGCATCCACAAGATCCGGACCTCATGATTTGCATTTCCGGGCATCGAATTTCGCGGTGGGCACCGCGAAATAACACCGAAGAACTGATCTTTGAGACAGAGGCCTATCGCGAACTTCAATTCGGCCCATACAAGGGCAATCCCTCATGGGATGGAAGCCGCATCGTCGTGCGCGCCACGAGCCAAACGGGAGCGCTCGTCGCATTCGCATTTGATCTTTCGAGTCGTCAGAAATTTCCTGACGTTGACCTGGCGCGACTTCCTGGAAAAAATAATTATTGCGGGATCTCGCCGCTGGGCAAGTACATCTTCTGCCAGCAATCTCTCAGTGACCTCACAGATCAAGCATTTGTGCTTACCACCGATGGAAATCTCATCCAGAGCTGGACCGAACATCATCGGCCCGGCCATGGCGACATGACCGTCGATAGCGATGGTCAGGAAGTCTATGTTGGAATTAGCAAATCGTCTCCTGACCGGTATCAGGTGATCAAACGGAGACTTCAGGACGGGCTGGTCACGGCGCTTGCTCCATACGGCGATGCACAGCATGCCTCAATGCGAGCGATACGCCGTCCCGGATGGGTTTTCCTGAGTTATGCCGGCAACCCGCTCTCGTTGACCGGCCGTTTGCGAGTGGCCCCTTTCGCGCAGGAGGTTATTGCACTGAAGATAGATCGCAGCGGCGAGTTCCGACGTATCGCTCACACGCTTAACACGCCGTACGACTACTGGAGCGAAACGCACGCATCACCCTCTCCCGATGGATCACAAATCATTTGGTCGAGCAACTGGGGGCAGCGAGGCGGACCGGTGTTTGATTTTGTTTCCCGCATCGACTGGGCTGATTGGGATAGCCGTGAAGGGCTAAGGCAAGGAGACCATCATGAACGGCAAACGTCGCAGTAAGACCTTCAGCTGTATCCCCACCGTCTTCTGGGCGGTGATTGTTGTCTTGACGAGCAGCGAAGGCAGCCTCGGAGCACAATATAGACTCGCTCCAGGTGATACTGTCGAGGTGTCGGTTGGCGGCGTTCCTGACCAACGCAATAGAGTACAGATTCAGATCGACGGCACTATCGCTCTTCCCGGAGTTGGCACGGTGGAAGTTGCGGGTCTGAGCCCGGCGGAATTGCAAACCCGTATGGAGACGTTGCTGCAGGCCAGGATATTGCGTCAGCGCTCACCAGACGGGCGCGAGCAGGCTCTCGTTGTCAAGCCCGGGGACGTCATGACGAGCGTTGTGGAGTATAGGCCGATCTACATCACTGGCGACGTCCTCACGCCGGGGCAGCAGGTGTATCGAGCATCCATGACCGTGCGCCAGGCTGTCGCTGTTGCCGGCGGCTTTAGCCTGTTGCGCTCGCGCGCGCAGCAAGGCACCGATCCGGCGGATCTCATGCGCGACTATCAATTGTTCTCAACCGAATATATCAAGGAGTATTTTCACGTTGTACGCATCAATGCGGAACTGCGAGGCGATGACAGCTTCGATCAGACCGCCCCTAGGGAGATATCCTTGCCGGCATCCACAATCGACCCCATTTTGCAATCCGAGGCGCAGTCGCTGAAGACCGCGCAGATCGACTATCGCAGGGAACGAAGCTTTCTGGAAGACGCAGCAAAACAATCAGATGCGCAGCTCGCCACCCTCAGAAAGCAGCAGGATGGTGAGGAAAAGGGCGTGCAAGCCGATGAGGAAGAACTCGAACGGGTCATCAAACTGTTTGGCTCGGGATCATTGCCAAGTCCTCGCGTTACGGAAAGCCGACGTGCCCTCTTACTGTCATCGACGCGGCGACTGCAGACCACCGTCGAGCTTATGCGGCAGCAACGTCAGCGCGAAGATTTCTTGCGCCAGATCGAGCGGATCGCCAGTCAACGAACCATCAATCTACTGCGCGAGTTGAAAGATTCAAACGCTCGCATGGCAGACCTACGAGTGAGAATGCAGGCGCTGAGCCAAAAAATGCAACCTATTGGTGGCGTCGGAGCGGCGCCGATCGGGACAAGCGATCTCCGGCCGGAAGTCACCATCATCCGGAAGGTCGGCCAACAATGGGACAGGATCGCCACATCGGTTGATTTCGATGTAGAGCCGGGGGATGTGGTCGATGTTGCGTTGCGCCCTTCGGCTGCGGCCAGCGCATCAAACTGAGCCATTGGCACGAACGGATTACCCACAATAGATACCGCCTCGCCTGCTTCCGGCGCAATGTTTTGAGAAAAACCGCACGCTGAGGCGCTTGCCCTGCTTTCTCGCCGCAAGATATTCATCAGTGCACTCGGCCAACCGTCCTGCGAGCTGAAAATTTCTTCAGCCAAGCGAGCAGCCGGGTTACCCCCGATTTGAAATTTACAGCGCTTGCTGAAATTGGAATGATTTTGACGCCATCAGTCATTCATTTGATTGAGGTGCCCGTCCTTCATTTGAATGTGAGACAGCAGGCGAGAAGGGAACAACGAAATGCTGAATTTGAACCAGAGCGCCACGTTGCCCAGCGCGATTGCTTCGCTGCATCCGTGCAAGGAATCAATCTTCAACATCTCGAATCGTGCCCCCGTCTTGCCCGATGCCAATCCTGGAGAGAACCATGACGAGCTACGCGCGGCTATGGGGCGTATCGGTTGCGGGCATATCTTGCTCATACGTGACCGCGTCATCGAAGCGAGCGCAACCGCCCGCGCAATATTGGGACGCGAACGCTGTCATATCGCTGGTCGCGAAACACTCTACAGTTCTCTAAAGCAACTGCTTAGTCGTGCGGGAGCCCAAATTCCCGTTGGCTCGACGTCATGGCTGGCGACTTCCTCTAAGGAAGGAATCACGACTCTTGTAGATCAGGTCGTCAATGCCCGGTCGGATGAAACGAGCACTGTCATCCTGCTCGATCTCGACGCTCATCCGGAACCGATGCCCCGTACCCTCCAGCGCCTGTTTGCCTTCACAGCGGCAGAAACGCAGCTTGCCGTCGAGTTAGCGCGAGGTCGCAACTTGCTTGACATAGCCCGCTCCCGACGACTGAGTCGAACGACAATACGCTCACATTTGGCTGCTCTGTTCATCAAGACACAGACGCGACGGCAGGCAGAGTTGGTAGCACTACTGGGACGGGTCGCCGTCTTACCCTGAAGAGAAGGACATCCAATGGATTCACATCCATACCTGATGCCCACCAGGCGCTAAAGAAGATCTCGACAACAACAAGCGCATCACTCCTGCGAGATCACCTGGACCTTTCGATGCTATCCTCATTCAAATGAATGGAGACACTTTCTGATCGTCTCGTAAGGTATCACCACGTTGGCGGGTGCCTTGTACTCGGAGAAGGCGGAAGCCAGTCGCACGAGATTTCTCGATTTGGCGGAGCTGCATGGCGGCGGTGACCGAAAGGGACTAGCATGACGTTGCACGTGCTCTGCGTCGGAGGTGAGGATCATGCAATGCGGATCCCCTTCCTGTCAGCTCTGCGGAGCCGCGGATTCCGGGTGAGCGCCGCCGGCACGGGCGTTGCGCGTCCGTTTTCAAAATGCGGCATAGATTACCATGGTTATGATTTCGATAGATTTGGCGCGCGTATTGCTGATCGGATGGCCATCGGCCAGTTGTCGCAGCTTGTGAGGGATATTCGACCCGACGTTGTTCAGACGTTTGATACAAAACCAAACCTGCTTGCGCCGCTTGCAATCCGAGGTACGGTTCCAGTTGTACGCACCATCAACGGAATGGGGTGGGTCTTTTCCTCGGCGCACCTGAAAGCCCTTGCGCTCAGGCCGGTCTACCTCGCGTTGCAGCGGCTGGCCGCACGCTGGACTACGGCGACTGTATTTCAAAACACAGCTGATAGTCGCTTCTTCCACCGCTACCATCTGCTCGGCAGCAGCCCGGCTGTGCTGATCAGAAGTTCGGGAATAGACGTCGGCGCCTTCGAGGCAGCACAGGTCCAGACGCACTCCATTTCGATTGCGAAACTTCGATCCGAGCTGGGGCTGGGCGATAGCGAGGTCGTGCTCACGGTGAGCCGACTGACCGTACAGAAGGGTATACCCACGCTTCTTGAAGCGGCGGCAATTGTCCATGCGGTTCGGCCTGATGTCCGCTTCCTGCTTGTCGGCCCAAGGGAGAGCGAGGGTCCCTTTGCTGTGGATCAGGCTTTGGTTGATCGGTATGCACCGTACGTGATCGCGCTCGGTGCGCGATCCGACGTTCCCGCACTTCTCGGCATCGCCGATGTCTTTGCCTGCCCCACTGAATATCGGGAAGGCATCCCCCGTGTCCTGCTGGAAGCAGGTTTAGCAGGCGTGCCTATGGTAGCCACGCGGGTGCCAGGTTGCGACGACGTGGTTGCGGAGAACTGGAATGGACACCTCGTGCCTCAGCGCGACCCGCGCGCACTCGCCGCAGCTATTCTTGATCTTCTCCAGGACCCTGGCCGCGCAAGAGCCATGGGAGCGCGCTCCATCGAACTCGTGCGCCGTGAATTCGATCTGAACGTCGTAGCCGATGGTTATTCCGATCTTTATCAGCAACTGCTTTCCTCCGGCAGGCCACGAGACGCCCAGATCCCCCCATCCCACGACAGTACCGAACATCACTCAGCCAACTTTCACAGCAGCAAAATATCATGATGGGTAATGCGCTTCTCGCTTTTGGCATTGTACTTACGACAGCTTCACAGCTACGCCTTCCAGCTGTCCCGCTGGGCGTTGGTGAAGTCTGCCTCGTCCTATGGCTCGCCCACGCCTCGTTGCGTCTGGTGATTTCCGGTCGAATTTACAACGCAAGCGCGGTGCTCCGAATGGGTGCATTTTGGGCCTGCTTAACTTTGGCCTTAAGCGTCGGAACGTGCGTGGCACTTCTAAGTCAGGAACTGGACCCTGACACGATGTTGCATGACGCATTTGCGTATCTATTGGTGGCAGCCATCAGCTTCCTCGTCGCGGCGACAATACAAGCCGACGGCCCGCTGCGCCAAACCGAATGGCTTCTGATCGCCTTCTGGAACGCCGCCCTACTTCTTCAGATCGCCATGGGGTGGGGCGTCATCAGCCTGCCGTCAGTTGACCCCTGGTACTGGGACCGTTTTCGTGGATGGGCCGAAAATCCCAATCAGGTCGCGCTAAACTGCGCCGTTTTCACGCCGCTGTCCCTCCGCCTTGCGCTGTTATCAAAAGGGTTTGGCCGCATCGCCGGATTGTTCAGTTTCCTGCTCACCTTCATCGTCGGCCGGATGACCAAGAGCGATACATTTCTTATTGCGATGGTGGCAGTCTTGGCGCTTTTTCTCGTGCTGCGTTTGAGAACCTGGCTAACCTCGCCGGAACACAGGTTTGGTCTCCGATTCGCGATGGCGGCCTTCATTATCATCGCTGCCGTTCCTCTCACGCTCTCGTTAACGCCGTATGCCGTAGCGACCGCCGATGACGTTGAAAGTCTGGCTATCAATTTGACAAAGGATCATGGTGGCGACGCCACGAAGCGTACCGCGTCCCTGCGACTACAACTCTGGACCGATGCGCTATATCGCGGGCTCGAGTCCGGATCTCTAGGGCTAGGACCTGGACCACATCTTGAGAAGCCGTTTGTCACCAATAGACAGGCGCTACCAAAACCTTTCGAAGCTCACAGCACGCTGCTTGACATATTCACGCAAGGCGGCCTGCTCGCAGTGATCGCCGTTTGTGGCCTCCTCGCCGGCACTTTCGTGCTCGTGCTACGCGCGGGGTTCGACGCTTTGGCGGCATTGATCGCTGCGCTGTCCATTTTTAGCATAAGCCATTTCATCCTGCGTCAACCAATCGTGTGGTTCGCGCTTGCTCTGTGCCTGATCCTCGGCTCGGCACCCGTCCCGTCACCGCACGCGCGCACTGGAAGGTGAACCATGTGTGGCATCACCGGAATCCTTCAGATGCCGCGAGCTTCTGGATCCGCAGATCTCGCAGCGATCGGACAAATGACGAGTCGTTTGCGCCATCGCGGGCCGGATGCAGACGGCACCTGGTGTGATCGCGACGCCGGGATTGCGTTTGGGCACCGCCGGCTCTCGATCGTGGACCTCACAGATGCAGGCCGACAACCGATGCTTTCCAAGAGCGGCCGGTTCATCATCACATTCAATGGCGAGATTTACAATTATTTATCGCTGCGGCAGGAGCTTCAGGGCCTAGGTCAAAACTTCATCGGCGGTAGCGATACTGAAGTTCTGCTGGCGATGATTGAGAGATGGGGGCTTGAGACAGCCTTAAGCCGCAGCAACGGAATGTTCGCAATCGGCCTATGGGATCGCCAGAACCGCATTCTCCATCTAGCCCGCGATCGAATGGGAAAGAAGCCCCTCTACATCGCCAGAACGCGAAGTTCGGCGGTCTTTGCCTCAGAGTTAAAAGCGATCGCCGCATTCCCCGATTTTGTTCCGGAGATCAACGCGTGCGCGGTTGCCGAATTTCTCGCTCAGGGCTGGTTGTCGGATGAACATTGTATATGGCGAAACGTCTTCAAACTTCCGCCCGGCAGTATTCTATCCTTCAGTGCCGGTGACCTTCTAGCTCTACGGGATGCAGCAGAGTTGCGAACGAGGACCTACTCCTGGTGGTCGCTGACCGATGTCGCCAGAAACGGCCGAAAGAATCCCGCTCCCGCCGACGATCGCGAGCTCGTGTCGAATCTTGACAATTTACTCCAGAAGGCCGTGGGCGACCGCATGGTCGCTGACGTGCCAATCGGGCTATTTCTATCCGGCGGCATCGACAGTTCAACTGTCGTCGCCCTAATGCAATCTCAATCGACGCGGCCGGTCCGCACGTTCACTATTGGGTTCGGCGAACCCACCTTCGACGAAGCGGCCAACGCTGCGGGAGTGGCCCGTCATCTCGGCACGGACCATACAGAACTCCGTCTCACTCCCGCGGACGCCAGAGCAGTCATTCCCGAACTGCCTTGCGTGTGGGACGAGCCGTTTGCCGACGAATCGCAGATTCCGACGTTACTTCTCTCTCGTCTCGCTCGCCGAGATGTAACGGTGGTCCTCTCCGGCGACGGCGGTGACGAATGTTTCGGCGGGTATTCCAGGCATCTCTTGACTGCCCGTCTGGCTTCCCTCCTTAACTCCAATGGACCACTTCGGCGAACGGCGGCAATGGGCGTGGGCTTGCTTGCACGCGGTTTGAGGGAAGACATCATCGACGCCCTGCCTCTTCCGAACCACCTGCGACGGATGATCCAGGGCGACCGAATTAACCGCCTGGCGCAGCTGTTTGGAGGCAATGATGCTGACGAAATGTATCGGCAAACGATGCGTTTTTCCCAGCTACAGCTAACGCCGGAGCAGACGGTCACCGATTCGGGCAAGGCGCCGCTGCTGAACGATCTTCTATCCGACTTCATTGTTCGAGACATGATCGGCTATCTCCCGGGCGACATTCTGGTAAAGCTTGATCGCGCCAGCATGGCGACGGGCCTGGAAGCACGCTGTCCGATTCTCGATCATCGCGTCGTGGAGTTCTCCTGGCGATTACCAAACACTGCAAAGGTGCGCCACGGCCAAGGCAAGTGGATCTTACGGCAGGTTCTCAACCGCTACTTGCCGCACCACCTGATCGATCGACCTAAACAGGGTTTTGACGTCCCTATCGGCGCCTGGTTGAAAGGCCCCCTGCACTCGTGGGCCGCGGACCTTCTCTCCGAGCCACGTCTTCGCCGCCAGGGTTTGCTGGATGCACGAAGAGTTCAGAACTGCTGGTTGGATCATCTGAGCGGCCGCCGCGATCACTCGCGACCGCTATGGGCGGTCTTGATGTTGCAGTCTTGGCTCGAGACGATGGTTGAGCAGAAAGCATCTGGACCAGCGGGCATGTTCGAGCCCGCACAGTAAAGGAACAAGCCGCCATGGAAGCGTTGGTAGGCAACCGCATTCGACCGCTAACGGCTCTTTCGCCGGACCTGACGGAGAACGAGTCGGAACGATCTCTCGTATCACACGACGGCCTGCACACGTTGAAGCAAGTGATCGATAGTGTGCGGAAATACAGGCGGCTCGTCGTCACGATAATTGTCGTGGGGACCCTGCTCGTCGCGGTCGTCAACCTTCTAATGCCACCTTCTTACCTGGCGACGGCTGCACTTGCTATTGATGTTCGACAATCGGGTGGATCTGATGCTCTCGGCAGCGGTGCTTCCGCAGCACCTACGCCCGGCGCCGAGGAGTCCATCATCGATACCCACGTCACAGTACTGCTGTCCGATGCATACTTACGGCGAGTTCTCCCTGCGCTCAGCGCGCTCGAAGACGCGAAGAACAGTGATCGGACAAGGTCGCGAACCGGGGTGCAAATCTTGCTCACGCACCTTGGTAACGCATGGTTAGCGACCAAGGAGTTGATCCTTTTCAAAAAACACGAAACAAGTGAAGGCGCCGCACTCACCGCGCTAAAGCGCAGCCTGAGGGCTGGCCAGGAACGTCGCTCCAGGATCATCGGCGTTACCGCTACGAGTTCCGATCCGCAGCGCGCGGCGGACATCGCCAATACGGTCGCACAATCGTATGTCGACGAGGTCACGCGCCAGAAACAAAGCGAAGTAGAACAGGCTTTGAACTCCCTTTCGACGCAATCATCCAAGGTTCAGAGCGATCTTGCAAAGGCGGAGGAGGAACTAAAAACTTACCGTCTTGGCCCGTCCTCTTCCTCGCGTGACACGCTGGAATGGCGGGTAACAACGCTGGCACAGCAGTTTGAAACGCTCCTGCGGCGGCGGCAGGAGCTAACTGCGAGGGGTCTGGTCGTACAACCAGACGTCAGTCTTCTCGCCACTGCCTCGCCGCCAGAGCGCCCGAACTCGTTGCACCCGCTTCTTATTGTTCCTCCTGCTGCAATTATCTTCGCTCTGCTCAGCTGCGTTCTCGCCGTGATACTAAGTCGTCTCGATCGGACCCTGCATACGGAGACCGAGGCTACGGAATTTCTCCGTATTCCATGCTTCGGATTGGTACCTTCGATCCCGCCGGATCTCGGTAAAAATCCACAATATTCTTTGGGGCAACCCGCGAGTCACTATGCCAGAGCAATTCGCTCCATTCTGGTATCTATCCTGACCTCTGGCCCGACAGCTCCACGATCGCAGCGTATTGTTCTTGTGAGCTCCAGTATTAGCGGCGAAGGCAAGACAACACTTGCACGGGGCCTTGGTCTCTACGCCGCTCGATTCGGGCTGCGTACTCTACTCCTGGACTTCGGTCAATTTTCCGGTCGACGCGGTGACGAGAGCGCCAGTTTGCTCGGTCTGTTAACGCACGACCGTCCACTGTCAGACGTCGTCGAACCTATCCAGGATACTGGCATTGACTATCTGGCGGCAGGCTTGTCTGAAGAAATTCGGCTCCGGGTACTCGCAAATCCAAAAATCCCTGCGTTGCTCCGACAAATGAATGACGCCTACGACCTGGTCGTTATCGACGGCCCCTCGCTGCTGGAAGCTCCGGAAGCAAGACTTCTGGCGAGTTGGGCTGATCACGTTTTGCTCGCCATCCATTGCGGAGTCACCCATCGAGAAATGGCGCGGACCACGCTGCACCAGCTCGCTCGGACAGAACATCTCAACGTAGCCCAGAATACCAGATTTTCATCAGTCTTAACTCGCGCAGATCCGTCACAGGGTAACCAGTTCGGTGGGCGCGCAGAGCAACTGCCCAAGGGGATCTGGGTCGCGCTCAGCCAGCGGATGAAGGCAGCAGTCACCCGGAGGGCGACGGGCAACGCCGCAATCGACATCAAGCGCTCCGCAACGTCCAACCTGAGATCCCGAAATTAGAGGGTCGCATGATTATCGAGACTTTCGGCCCGCCTGGCGCAGGCAAGACAACCTTTAACCGAGCGCTCGCTCAGCGCTTGCGTGACCGTGGGTATACGGTCGATCTTGTACTTACATTACCACTTTCTGATCGCAATTTTCTGAGCCGCGGCGGATTCGTTCCAGCGCTGCTGCGCATCACCCGCGCGATCTTCGCCACCATCGTCATCTTGTGCCGGCCGGTCGCAAATGCCCGCGGACTGCGCCTGGCGCGGGATCTGCTCCGACTGATGCCACCCAGGAACCCCATTTGGCGGATCAGACTTAGTCAGTACATTATTCGGCTTTCCTGTGTATGGAAGGACTCGCACAAGCTGGATCACATCATCTTATTCGACCAGGGGCTTGTACAGGCCGTCTGCACCCTGGCACTGTTCAGCCGGGCAGACGAGAAAGCGATCGCGATTGCAATCGGCATGAGGACGCAACCGGACCTGCTGATTCGCTTCGATGCTCCGAAGGAGCTGTTGGAAGAGCGCCTTCATGAGCGGACGCGCCAAGCAACGTTCGCGGAGAGATGGTTCGAAGCTGATGTAGACACATTTCTCGAAGCAAAGCCGATTACCGACTACGTTGGCTCGCTGCTCGAGACCGAGCATCAGCGAATGATTTGCGTTAATTCGCTTGACCCGAACCTCATGCTTAGAGCCCTCGACCTCGTCGAAGAGGAAATTTCCATTAAGGTGGGAATTGATAAAACGGCGCACTCGCGGTCCGACCCGGGGCCCGATAGCCCCGGATCCTGCACTGGAAAGTTCGCGTCAGCCCCGTCAGCGCCACAGAATATCGCTATTGCCACAGTTCAATCCGCACCGGAACTCAGCCGAAGCCTCTCTAGCGCAAGCCTATGGGCCTTCGTTGTCTACGTTGGTGGTGCCGGGCTGACCTGCCTGGCTCAACTTGTAATTGCCCGCAAGATTGGAGCGCCGAGCTACGGTATCTATTCGTACGTCTCGGCCTGGACGACTCTTCTCTCCTACATCGCAGCACTCGGATTCAACGTGGTCCTTCTGCGGTTTCTAGCGGCCTATTGCGCGACGGAGCAGTGGTCGTTAGCGCGCGGAATTATTCGATTTGCGTTCGGACGGTCGTTCCTGGCTGCGATGGTGATCGCAATCTGCGGAGCTGCCACCGTGTTGTTGCTGGCCGACGGCTTTCCGCGCGAACTGGCGATCGGCATGGCCACCGTCCCACTGGTCACGCTGGTTGTGATCGGCTCTGCCACAGTGCGCGCGCTGGGCGGCGTCATTTCTGCGATTGCTCCCGAGCGCATCGTTCGGGATGGTCTTATGGTCGCGCTGGTTGTGCTCGCCGGGATGTTCGGCGCCACCGCAGTCAACGCCACGACGGTCTTGATGGCTTTAATGGCAAGCTCCGCCGTCACCGCGGGCATTCTCGGACTAAGCTTGCGCAAACTTTGGCCGCCGCAACTACGGTCCGCTGTGTCTGCTTACGCCCCCAGCGATTGGTGGCACCTCGCCCTTCCCGTCATGATCATGATCGGGCTCGATGTACTCATGAGCCGCGCAGGCGTGATCCTGCTAGGTTGGAGCGGCGACACTCGTGCGGCGGGCATCTTCGCGCTAGGGCTGAATTTGGCCCTCTTTCTTGTTCTGCCTCGTATGGCGGTGGCAACGTTCTTTGCGCCAACCGTCTCGAAGCTTCACGCACAGCAGAATGAAACGGCGCTTCAAAGCCTGTTTGCCCGAGCGACCGTCCTTTCGCTGGCCGGAACGATCGCTCTGGCACTTCCACTCTTGTTCCTGACGGAGCCGCTGCTCCGGCTTTTCGGAGAAGATTTCGTCGCAACAGCGTCAATTGCGAAAATTCTTGTCCTCGGACAGATCGTCGCAGCCGCAACCGGTCCGCAGCAAAGTCTTTTGACGATGATGGGACACGAACGTGCAGCAGCCGCCATGATGATGGTCGGAGCTATCATCAACATTGCAGCTTGTTTGATCGGAATCGCCTACTTTGGAGCAATAGGCGCTGCTGTTGCGACGGCCACCACGAACGTGGTTTGGAATGCGGCTATGGCGATCTACATCTACAAGCGCATAAACATGATTGCAGGTCTGTTCTTTGCGATTGTGGAGTTTCGCCGGCCGGCAGCCACGAGCTAGCCTGAGAAATGGATCGACGACGCAAAATTGAGCTGCGGTGTCCTCCTCATGCGAGGGATGCCAGTAACCGTTTAATAGCCTAGAGATTTTTCTTCCACAGCGGTGAGTAGGGTCATGCAACTTCAGACACCTTCTGATGCCTCATTGCCGAAAAGCGTAAAACGCTTCGCTGACCAAAGCTCATTTTTTGGAGAAAGGGGGGAGGCAGAAAACGCTCGCTGGATGAGATCTCCCGAGTTTCCTCTCGATATGGGAGGCCCTGTTAATCGGCCGTACGATCGGATGGGAGCAGATTTTTCCAGCGTGCCCGCGATCGAGCACCTCAGTGCAATCGCAAAGAGATTTTCTGACAGAGTGGCTGTCAGCGATAGTGCCCACCAAATCACGTATTCGGATTTTTTGGCCCGGATTTTGACGCTGGCCCAGGTAATTTCAACAGCAGTCCCCGAAGGACAAGCCGTCGGGTCGGTGTTGCGAAATTCGGTCTGGCAGCCGATCGCGATGCTTGCATGTATGGCGGCGGGAAGACCCTTGGTCCTGCTCAATACGCGCGATCCAGTCCAACGAATGACGGCCATCGTCGCAACTGCGCGGATTTCTCTGCTGATCGGCCAGGACAACAGCAATTCAGAGTGGATCGAAAAAGCCGGCCTGCAGTTGCTCGATATTACGCAAGTCAGCGAACCTTCAGCCGCCGCCTCACCGCTTGCGCCAACCCCGGTAGATGCACCTGCCGTTGTGCTCTACACCTCGGGCAGCACGGGACAGCCAAAGGGCGTTGTGAACAGCCAACGCAGCCTTCTCCAGCGCGTCCAGCAATATGTGGATGCATGTCACATAGATGCTGCGGACGTATTCATGCCTTTGAGCGGTCCCACGACCATCGCAGGCTGTAGAGAGATGCTCTCCGCCTTGATGACCGGCGCAAGATTGCATATGGCGGACGTCGAGGCTCTCGGCCTTCGCGGTCTGCTGCGTCAGCTTCGGTCGCAGCGGGTAACAATCACGTACATCGTTCCTGCTCTCCTGCGCGCAGTGGTTGCCGCGAGCGAGGCCGACGATTTCGAATCGCTTCGGATTGTCCGACTGGGCGGTGAGAAGGTGTTGTGGACGGATATCGCGCTCGTTCGAAAAGTGGTGCAGCCCCACTGCTTCATCCAGATCAGCTATTCGTCGACCGAAACCACCGGCACGCAGTGGTTCCTTCCGAACGATTTCAAAGAACAGGATTTCAGCGTTCCTGTTGGCTATTTGCTGCCGGGGCTCTCATATGCCGTCGTTGACGACAGCGGGACACCTGTCCCCGCCGGCGAAGTCGGAGAGCTGGTCGTCAAGAGTATGTATGTTCTACTTGGTTACTGGGAGAACGGCGGGCTTTTCCCTGCACTACCGGACCCAGGTGATAAACGCTGTCGCATCTTCCCGACAGGCGACCTCGTTGTTGTCAATGAGTACGGGTTATTGCAGGTGGTCGGACGAAAAGGACGTCAGCTCAAAATTAATGGACGGCGTGTCGAGCCGGCCGAACTCGAAACTGTGGTACGCGGGATTCCTTGGGTGCGGGACGCCGTCGCTATCGTCACCGATTCAAACGAGTTGGTTGTCTTCGCATCATGCGGTGATCACGCGGAGGCTACTTTTACAACTGACGTTCGAGACATCATCAGGCAGAAACTTCCCACCGCATTACATCCGACCAGATTGCATGAGGTCGTGGAAATTCCGCGCCTCGCGGGAGGAAAGATCGACGTCGCGAAACTCAAGGCGCTGGATCTTGAAAGCCGAGGAGGTTCGCCATCGCCTCGACAGCCTGACTTGAACGAAACAATGCACGCCAAGAAAGTCGTGGAGCAGGTGTGGACCCGAATCCTCGGCACGGCCGATGTTACCGGTCGCTGGGACGAGGCAGGCGGCGATTCACTCAAGCTTTTGCGCTGCGTGATGGACCTGGAAGAGCTGATCGGCCAAGAGCTCAATATGGAAGCCTTCACGGTGGACATGAGCGCAGCCGATATGATTCGGACCGTCGCCATCGGAGGTAGATCGGAGCGGCAGGAACACGATGAAGAGCGCCTCCCTCATCTTGTGATATTGCCAGGCTCAATGGGCTATGGTCCGAGCATGGCCGCATTCGGAGCGCAATTAAGCAAGGTCGCTCATGTGATCCCGATCCGCTACCCGGACCTGACTTCGACCCTGGCTGGACGCGGCTCGATCGACGACATGGCTGCGTTGGCTTTGGAACAGATCAACGCCGTTCAGCCTCGCGGCGACATACGTTTGATCGGTTACTCATTAGGCGGCGGTGTGGCTTTTGAAGTGGCTAGCCGGCTGATCGCGGAAGGCCGTTCGGTAAAGTTTCTCGGCATTCTGGACACCAATATTGGCCCCCGCAAGCGTCACTATCAGGAGACCATGTCACGTACGCTGCAGCGAATTAGATCGCACCGGGTCACAATGTACCGAATGCTTTGTCGCTCGATCGCGAAATGCGTTGTTCGTCTTCGCTGGGAAGTGAAATTCTGCCGAATTATCGATGCGAAGGCTTGGACGCATCTGGCAGGTACCCGCTTTATGCTCAGGTTGGAACTCGAGGAGATTCTCCGGATGCAAGCATTCGGCCGCTGGCTGGCGGGTGCCAAAGGCCGCTTGCCTATCACCGGAACGCTATTCCTTTGTAATCGGCGCGGGTTGCCAGCGCATCTTGGCTGGGAGTCTATGTTTGCGCAGCTAGACCTCATTCCGATCGCCGGCGGCCATCTTGATCTCGTTGTCGAGCCGCATCTCGCCGTCAACCTACCGGTCATCGAGCGATCCGTCGCGTCGTCCTATTCCTGAGCTGCCTGCGCTATCGAAATTTGATCAACTTACGATAAAGGAAGCATTGGTCCACGGGTGTGTGGATCAACCGCACTTACGTCAGCCGTGTCGAACGGTCAGAATGATATTGCAAATTTTTGGCGTCCCACTGGGCGTGGCGCAATGCAACGGCTCCCGCGGCGAGGGCGTAGAACCTGGACTTGCATCAAGGTTGTAGGTTGGAGTGGCTGACTACGGGCCGTTCCGGACATCGACGCCATTGTCGGCGCCATTCTTGCGCCTCGACGTCATTCCGATTACCGGCGGCCATCTTGACCTCGTGGTCGACCCGCACTTGTCCGTCAACCGACCGGTCATTGAGCGAGCCATCGCGTCGTCCCATTCCTGATCCTCGACAACCGGATCCGACAGGTCGGAACGAGATTCAGCTCGCAAAAGAGTCCCCTGGAATCAAGGTCGCAGGTAGCTCCAGCCTTGCTCTTGCAGCTCCATGAGCCGGACCACTCCGGATTTGGTGACCTTCGCCTGCGAGATAAGAGGAATATCTTTCGCCTCAACTTTTGTCATATTCTCGCGGGTATTCCCGCATGCTGAAAAGGTGAGCTGTGGCATGGTTTCGTTCATGGATTTGATGCGCGCTTTGACGGGAGAGGTGTCATCTCGCAGCATGTGCAGTCCTGGTCCAAAGGCGACCACTTCGATCTCAACCTTTTGGCCGAGCTCGCTGTAATGCTGAGCTACATTGCTGACATTATTGAGAGCGAGATTCATTGTTGCGGGGTCATTGACGTCAACCTGCACAACGAGCCGATGTGGCTGCGTTCGGGTGGCGCCGGTGGTCATCTTGGCGCTAACATTCATTTTGGAAGAAGTTCTGATTTCCGCAGAGCCGCTGGTTTGGGTACTCAGCACCAAGGTGAGCCCAATGGCGGCCACGCCGGCGAAGACGACGAATGATCTGTTCATGGTGTTTCCTTGAGTGTGCTGGGAGTGCTGGCTCAAGTGCGCACCACAGCGTAATCGCGCGCGAACGAGCGGGTCAAGAATGGTTCAGACAATGCGGGCGTGATCTACTTAATTGCCGCGATTGGTGCGTCTACCTCGTTGTGGCTACCTCCATTGCCACATCGACAAACGACAGACGAAGGCTGTGTCATGAAAATGGTCATACATAAAAGCTCACCTGAGTTGTCACGATGGGGTCACAGGCAATTGGGGTAGCATCGCATTGGCTACCGCGATCCAAAACTGCTGAGAGCTCACGCGTAACAAGAACAGCCGTTGCGCGTGCCTCGGCTGCAGTGGGAACTTGCATTCTGTGGCTTTTCATTGGAGCCGCGGAGGATGGACTATGCGATGAAGGCCAACTCCGCGCGCAGGCTTTCACTGCATCAACCCAAACGGGACGTACGATCCCAGAGCCCTACGCCATTCGAAACGGATTCTTCCTGATCTCGCAGGTTACCGAGACGATGGCCGTCGAGCGGCAGAATCTGGAGATCGGCCGTGAGAAGATCAGCAATCTTGCAGGTCTGCCAATTCTCGTTCAACTTTCAGATGTAGCGCAAGAAAACGCCGCGCAGGCCTCCGAAGCCGCTCAAGCGTGGGAGCGGAAGCAGGCCCTTGAACGGAAACGGAACAGCGCTGGGGCCCTCGCACCTGCGCTTATCTCGCCCCCCCGAGCAGAGCTCAACACGGTGCAGTCGACCGCTGAAGCGGCCAGCACCACGCTTAGACGCGCGCTTGATCAAGAGCGAGCCAGGGCAGAAACCCTTGCGCGTGAACTTGCGACCCTCCGGGCGGAACTCGATACGGCACGGGTGGCAGGCAAGGAATCTGCCCAGGCCATCGAGGTAGGGATCAGGCAAACGCAAGCGCTCGAACAGGAGCGAGACAAAGCAACCAACCTTGTGCGTGAGCTTACCTTCCTTCGAGCGGAACTCGACGTGGCCCGGATCGCGGCTTCGAAAGCCGTGCAAGCCACCGAGGCCGAGATCAAGCAAGAACAGGCGCTCGAACAACAGGAGCGAGGCAATGCAGAGAACCCCGCACGGGAGCTTGCGGCTCTCCGGGCTGAACTTGACACGGCGCGGATCGCAGCTTCGGAGGCCGCGAAGGCCACCGCGGCAGAGAGCGAGCAAAAGCAGGCGCTCGAACAGGAGCGGGCCAAGGCAGAGAACCTCGCACAGGAACTTACTTCTCTTCGGGCGGCACTCGATACGGAGCGGAACACAACTTCGGACGCCGCAAAAGCCACCGCGGCAGAGAGCGAACAAAAGCAGGCGCTCGAACGGGAGCGGGCCAAGGCAGAGAACCTCGCGCAGGAACTTGCGACTCTCCGGGCTGAACTTGATACGGCGCGGATCGCAGCTTCGGAGGCCGCGAAGGCCACCGCGGCAGAGATCGAGCAAAAGCAGGCGCTCGAACGGGAGCGGGGCAACGCAGAGAACCTCGCACAGGAACTTACTTCCCTTCGGGCGGAACTCGATACGGCGCGGATCGCAGCTTCGGAGGCCGCGAAGGCCACCGCGGCAGAGAGCGAACAAAAGCAGGCGCTCGAACGGGAGCGGGCCAAGGCAGGCACCCTCGCCCATGACCTTACCTCCCTTCGGGCGGAACTCGATACGGCGCGGATCACAACTTCGGACGCCGCAAAAGCCACCGCGGCGGAGATCGAGCAAAAGCAGGCGCTCGAACAGAAGCTCAAACAGCGGCGAGACAGAACAGAAGCCCTCACGCGCGAATTGACCTTCCTCCGGGCAGAACTCGACACGGCGCATGCAGCGGTTCCGGAGACCGCGCGGATCATCGAGGCTGCGAAGGTCGAACAAGAGCGGGCAGTTGAAAAGGAGCGCAACCGGACCGAGACACTCGCCCGCGAGCTTGTCTCGGCGCGCAAGCAGGCCGAGGAGCAGTCCACCCGTCTGACTGCCGCGCACGCTGAGGTGCTGCAAGTGACAGAGACAGGCAGGGCCATCGCAGCAGAGCAGAAACTGGCTCTCACAAGCGAACGCGAGCGTGCCGACGCCCTTGCGCAGGAGCTTGCGCTCGTCAGGAATCAACTCGAGGCCGAAAATCGGCAGCTCGCTGCCTTGAATGCTTCTCGGCCCCTCACTTCACGCGGGCCTACCATTGATAGTCCGCACGAGCGCGCGGCCAAGTCCGGTTCAAAGATGACCGAGGGAAAGAGCCGCTCGCCGGAGCGGGCCTCCGCCCAAGCTGCCGCTTCGATTTCGGAACGGTCGCCCGTGTTGGAATTGCCTCCGGAAGCGCGATCGACCGCTCGCGAATCCGCGCCGGATTTGGACCCGAAAGTCCCTACGGCGCCAGAGGGATCTGCGTCGGCGAACGCAACTCCCCACTCCGTGGTGGACGAACAAAGGCTGCTTATTCGGGCAAACGCATTGCTCCGGCAAGCTGATATTAGCGGCGCTCGCCCGTTGCTTGAACACGCTCTTGAGCGCGGCAGCGCACGAGCAGCCTTTATGCTGGCCGAGACTTACGACGCCCGCGTGCTGCAATCGTGGCGTGCACGCGGAATCCTCGGTGATCTTGCGAAGGCACGCGAACTGTATGAAAGAGCACAAGCGGGCGGCATTGAGGATGCGAAGGAACGGATCGAAACGTTGAAATAGCTGTCGGCTCCTGGCGCGTTAACCCAAGGTAGTCAGCCGGAGAATGGAGACTCACATGTCGCTCATCAAACTCTCATCTGCGATGGCATTCGCGGTGCTCGGCCTTCAACTAACTGCAAACGCCCAATCCCTCCCGACGCGCGAGACGCCGGCTATGGCGGCGACGAAAAAGACCGACACGGCTGCGAAAGAGCGCATCAATGCATGGACTGTCGGCCTCGCAGGCGGGCTCATTGAAGGCGCTCCGCTTCGTCTCGCGGCAGAGATCGCTCGCGTCGTAAATGAGGAGGACAAGCTACACGTCATCCCGATCGTGACCCGCGGAGCAACGGAAAATGTCAATTCACTATTATATCTCAGGGGTGTTGATGCGGCGATCATCAACACGGATGCTCTTGACGAATATAGAGCTCAGGTCCCGTCTATCGAACGGCGCATTGTCTACGTTCTGAGTCTCTTTCCATCCGAACTGCACATCTTCGTCCGCCCCGAGATCCGATCGCTCGAAGACCTCAAGGGAAAAAAGGTCAATTTCAATACGCAAGGCACGGCAGCCGCCTATTCCGGTCCGCTGATCTTCAGCCGGCTCGGTCTAAACGTGGAAAAGATGTTCATTCCGCACCAGGTAGCATTGGAGCAAATGAAGCGCGGAGAGGTCGCGGCCGTCGTGTTTGTGACGTCGAAGCCCGTTGACGCCTTTCTAAAGGGACGATGGGATCCCGGATTCAAGTTCCTCGCCGTCGAATACGGCGCCAAATTCGAGGACTACTATCTTCCGTCGTCTATCGACGCGACGGACTATCCGAGTCTGGTGCCGAAGGGTGAGCGGATAGCGACGATTGCAGTCCCCACCATCCTTGCGGCGTACAACTGGCCGCAACAGTCCGACCGATACCGGCGAGTGGCGCGCCTTGTAGATCACCTGTTTAGTCGCCTCGACCGGTTGCAGTCCCCCGGTTTCGATCCGAAATGGAAAGAGGTCAACCTGCGCGCCAGCGTACCGAGTCTCGGCCGGTTTCAGCCAGCGCAGGAATGGCTTGATCTTCCGCAGGCCGTAACAGCGGGACGGTCCCAATGAAGGGTGTGGGTGCTCTCGCTCTGACTGTGCTCTTAACCCTGAGCCAGGCGGTGTGTGCTCAAACCGGCGGCGCCATCGATCGTCTGAAGACCTGCTCACAGTTTCAAGGCATGGATCGATTGAAATGCATCGACGAGCTGTTGGGGGAGATGGCTGAAACACCCGATACCGCGCCGTCTCAAGGCCCGAACTGGATCATCAGCGAGACGACCTCGCCGGTGGATTATCGGCCGCAGATTGAGGCGCTGACGACTGCGCGCGCGGCGTCGCAAAATGCCGCCTCCGCGTTCGCCATCCATTGTCGCGCCCAACGCACAGAGCTGATTATTTCCACAACGGGTTCCTGGAAACAGGTCCCGGATGGTGAGGTGAAGGTCGTGCACCGGATCAACGAAGAGCCGGCTGTCGAACAGCGCTGGAGAGCCCTAGAAATGGGGAAAAGCCTTGCCTTTCCAGGCGACGTCGTCCGCTTCCTGCGCTCAATGCCGGATGGCGGCCGGATTTTGGTTAAAGTGTACGCAGGTAAAGACCCGCCAAATGAAAGTACGTTTCAATTGGTCGGCCTGGATTCCGTCCGACGCAAGATCGCAACGGCGTGCAACTGGCCCCAGCCCTGACCAACGCGCATACTAAAGCGGGCGCCGCCAAATTCCGAAGTACACTTGCTATTGAATCGTTGCCGGACAACTTTCCCGCAGGCAGGCTGGATCGCCATGAACGAAATAATCAACGTCACCGCGGCTTACGATAAGGGATGCACTCAATTTATGGGAATAGAGCTGCTCGTCGCATCCGGCGCGCTCATCCCCCGGCCGGAGACCGAATTGCTTGGCGCTAGCGCTGTGGATGCCCTGCGTCAATTAAACATGCCGGCGCCGCGAGTGATCGACATGTGCTGCGGGGCGGGAAATCTGGCATGCGCCATCTCGCTCAAAATTTCCGATGCGCGGGTCTGGGCGAGCGATCTTACCGATGGATGCGTCGATGTCGCACGTCGCAATGCCTCCTATCACGGTCTCACGGATCGATTGTCGGTGCTTCAAGGCGACCTGTTCGAAGCCTTTTCAGGTCTGCAACTCGACGGCATCATCGACCTGATCGTCTGCAACCCACCTTACATTTCCGAAGCGCGTCTCAGAGGCGACCGTGCCGCCCTGCTCGAGTTCGAGCCGCGTGAGGCCTTCGCAGCCGGTCCTTACGGGCTCAGCATCCATATGCGGGTTGCAAAAGACGCGCTCCGATATTTGCGGCCGGGCGGCATCCTGCTGTTCGAGGTTGGCCTCGGTCAGGAGCGGCAGGTGACGACCATTCTCGAGCGCAGCAAAGGCTATGAGAACATCAGGGTGATCACGAACGAAACGGGCGAAGGCCGCGTTGTTATGGGATACTCAAAAGCATAGCGGGTTTATTTTCTGAGCAGGAACGACGCATTTCAGGGCCAGTTCAACGGGCAACCAGGCGACCCATAACGCATCTGGCGCACGTAACCATATTTTTGATGGCCGTGATCGAATGCCGGAACTCGAGCCGGCGGCGATCGAACCCCTTCGGTCGTGTTCACGACCCCGCTTGTACGCGGCAGGCAAACATCAGTTCTTCTTGCGGATGACGTATTGTGCAATTCCCTCGATTGAATCGAGATTTTCCGGCAAGAGTTCGCTGTCTTCGACCGTGATACCGAAGGTCTCCTCGATAAAACCGATCACCTCGAGCACCCCCGTCGAGTCGATGACTCCTTGGTCGAGCAGCGACGTATCGAACTCCAGCAAGTTCGTTTCAGCGATGAAGAAATTCGACACCAGGAAATCGCGAACTTGTTTTCGATAGGTATCGAGTGGTTCCTTGGTTAGCAACATGAGTTGTTTACTCCGATGCGAAAGAGGGAAATCACGATCTAATCATCCGGCAATCAGCTTATGACAGGGCTCTCTTATTGAGTTTTGCGGTATCTGTCCGTGGCAGGCTAGGCACGATCACGATGCACTTTGGCACCATAAAGCTTTCAAGGCTTCTCTGGCATTCTTTCCGGAGTTGCTTCTCGTCAAGCGTTCTTCCCTGCTCGACCACGACAAACGCCTTAACCGCCTGCCCGAGGAGCTCGTCGGGAACGCCAATGACCGCGGCTTCCCTCACGCCCGGAATATTCATCAGCACGTTCTCCACTTCCTTGGGAGCGACCTTCTCTCCCCGGGATTTTATGATCTCGTCGCTGCGGCCGATGAAGTAGAGGTAGCCTTCCGCGTCAATCCGGCAGTAGTCACCGGTGTACAGGACCTGCTCACCGGGCAGAGGACCGGCCTTGAGTTTCCTGGCCGTGGCTTCTGGCTTGCCCCAATAACCCCGCATCACCGTCGCACCGCGAATGACAAGCTGGCCAACTACGCCGGGGCCCACGCGTCTGTCGTCCTCGTCGACAATCCACATTTCAGTGTTCGGGATAGCGATCCCAACGCTCAACGGCTTCCGGTCGATATCCTCCGGCGGTAGGAACGTGCAGCGCTTGCATTCAGTGAGGCCGTACATGGAATAGATCCGCGCTGCCGGGAACAGGTCCTGCAGAAGACGAATGTGCTTAATCGGCAGCGCAGCGCCGGTGTTCGTGACGTAGCGGATGCTCGAAAGATCGTGCTCCTTTATCGACTTCAACCCCGATAGCATCGAGAAGATCGTCGATACACCGGGCAAGCCGGTCACCCGCTCGTCCGCGATAAGCCCGAGGATCTGCGCCGGAAAAGCGAACGATCGTTCGAGGACCAGCCGGGCGCCCGTGCGGACCGCCATGATCATTTGATACAGCCCGTAATCGAAGGCGAGCGGCAGGACATTCAAAATGACCTCGTCTTCGCGCAGCGCCAGATATGAGGCTATCGACGTGCACGCGGCCAGCATGTTCCGGTGCGTCAGCATCACGCCCTTGGGATCACCCGTCGATCCCGAGGTGTACACGATGGCCGCGAGGTCAATATCGATGCAGTAGCGCGCCGGCGGTGCGTCATGGCCGGCGGCGCCTGCCGCGTCCCAGTGTACCGCATGGGGTAGCCCCGTCAGTTCGACATCGTCGATGGACCCGGAGACGATCACCCGGCGCAACCACGGGCATGCCTCGGCGGGCTCCTTGAATATCGGGTAGAGGTGCTTGTCGGTAATAAGCGCCGACGGCTGGCAATCATCGAGCAAGTAACCAAGCTTGTCGCGCTTGGTGAGCGGATTGACGATGCACACCACGGCATTCGCCTTGAGCACGGCCCAGAAGCTGACGACCGTCTCGACAGTGTTGTCGGCGAAGATGATCACCCTGTCGCCGCGAACGACTCCGCTCGCGACCAGATGATGCGCGATTGCGTTGGAGCGCGCCTCGATCTCACCATAGGTGACGCGACGCTCGCCACACACCAGAGCGACCTTTGCACCGAGGTGACGGGCGGAGTGGATGAGGTAGTCGTGCAGGAGCGGTACAGGACCATGCATCAGGAAAGGGCCGCCTCAACCCGGTTCTGGCGATCGACATCGACGGTCAAATCAAGAGTGTGGAGCCCGCCGGGACGACTCGTGACGAACTGCTGGTGTAGGAGCTGGGTCGATATCACGCCGACCAGCGCCATGTTGTCTGAGTTCGAGACGTCGCCGCCGCTGGTCGCGGCCTGCGCCCGACACTTGCTCAACAGACGCGCGACCGCGCCCGGATCGAAGACGTTTGCGTCGCGGATCGCCGTTTCCGAAAGCACTTCGGCAATATAGGCGGGCGCGTCGCGGGCGACGAAGCAAAGCGCATTAGGCGCGCGGAATGGCTGCTTCTTGCGGGCGATGATGTCCGCCGGTACGACCGACTCTGCGACGTGCTTAAGAACGTGCTTCTCGTCAAGGACGCGGAGCTTGTAGGCAGGCGGTAGCGAGTTCGCCAGCGCGACCACGTCCTCGTCCAGAAACGGGAAGCGGCCTTCGACCGAATGGGCCATGAGCATTCGGTCGCCCTGAGAGGACAGCAGATATCCCGACAGCAGTGTTTGGATCTCGATATACTGATCCTGCGCGAGAGAGCTCCATTGCGCGAATTCCGGAGGCAGACGGGCGATCAACTCGGAAACCGCATTCCGGTTCGCCGCCTCGGCGCGCATGTCGCTGGAGAACAGTCGCTTGATGGCGCTTGTGGTGCGCCAGCGAGGGTCATGCGCGAAGCCTGGCGTGGCGTGCTCCGACAGATTGCGCCCAAAGAACTGCCGGGCCATCGCTTGCTGTTGCATCGGCGAGCGGGTGAGATAGGGGTAGAGACGCTCCAGCAGTCGCGCGCGGCGCATTGAAACAGGTTGCCGCCCCCAGAAGCGGCGGACCTTTCCTTCGCGAAAGAGGTCGTAGCCGGCAAACATTTCATCGGCGCCTTCGCCGGTCAGCACGACCTTGACTCCACGGGCCCGCACCAGTCTCGACAGCAGGAACAGCGGCGCCGGTGCCGTCCTCAGGATCGGACGCTCGGTGTGGTAGATGACCTGCGGAAAAACCTCGGCAATGTCGCTACGCGAAACTACCACCTCATGGTGCTCACTGCCGATGGCGCGGGCCATCAGGCGCTGGAAATCGGTCTCGTCATACTCGACGTCAGAAAAGCGCAGCGAGAAGGTTTGGAAACGCTCGCCGGCAGAGCGCCGTCCCATCGCTGCGACGAGCGAGCTATCGAGCCCACCGGAGAGATAGCTGCCAACCCGAACGTCGGAGCGCACCATTCGAATCGACGTCGCAGATTCCAGCGCGCTGCGCACCTCCTCTACGGCGTCGTCGAGTGAACCGGTGAACTGGCCGTCGCGCGGACCAGACGATTTTGGATATCGCGGTTTCCAGAACGATTTCTCGTGAACGTCGCCGTTTTCATAAATGCGGAAATGCCCCGGGGCGAGTTCCCTGATTCCTTGAAACACGGTCTGCGGCGGCACGACTGTCCAGAAAGTGAAGGTCTGATCGATGCCGGCTGGATCGAAGGCACGGGGAATCGCTGCATCTGCCGCGAAAATGGCCTTCACTTCGCTGGCGAAATATAGACGACCTTTGCGCTCGCAATAATGCAGCGGGCAGATGCCGGTCCGATCGCGCGACAACACCAGGCGGCGGGCTGTCGAGTCCCAGATCGCGACCGCCCATTGCCCCGTCATCCGTTCGAAGGCGGCCTCGCCCCAGGCCAGATAGGCGTTGACAATGACCTCCGTGTCGCTGCGGGTCCGGAACCGGTAGCCGAGGACGATCAGCTTCTCACGCAATTCGACATAGTTGAAGATTTCGCCGTTGAACACGATCCACGTCGTGCCACTCGTATCCGCGAGAGGCTGCTGGCCGCTCGAAATGTCGATGATGGACAAGCGGGCATGTGCCAGTCCCGCGCGTTCGTCCCGGTACAGGCCCCGCTCGTCGGGACCGCGATGGGCTAGCGCG
>NZ_JAQGJT010000003.1 GCF_028290495.1 Tardiphaga sp. | reverse complement strand
GGCACTGTTTCTTGAATCTAGGGCTGAACCATCGCCGGAGGAAACGCCGGTAGCGGTACGGCGCGCATGACCATTGCCAACACCTCCTCGTCGAGCTCCGCAAACCCGGAGCCATTCGCGATGCTGCGCGCCAACACATGGCCGCTGCGATCGACGGTAAAGCTCAGCATCACGACGCCCTGCTCGCCTCGCGCCCGGGCGCTCGCCGGATAGCGCTTGTTCTGCGCCAATCGCGCCATCAGAAGATCGCGCCATTTTGCGATGGCGCGCTGGGCCGCCTCGCTGCCAGGGCTCGGCGCGGCCGGTGTCGCCGCCGTCTCCCGCGCGGAGCGCGCCGTGGCCGTTTCCTGCACCACCGCCGTCTCGGCCTTCTGCGTGTCCTCTTCGGGCTTCTTTTCAAACGCCTTGGGTTCGGGCTTGGGCAGCGTCACCTCGGCGGGCGCCTCGGCCATCGGCACAGGCTCGACGACCTTCGGCTCGGTCTGCTCCTGCTTGGGCATCGGCTGCGGTTCCACCGTCTGGGGACCCGGGGCGAGATCCTGCTGCGACGGTGAAGCCGCCAGCGGCGCGAGGTCGACGATCACCGCCGGCGCTTCGGCGGAGCCTTCGGCCTCCGGGTACGGCATCAACCAATAGACCGACGCCAGCCCGACATGCGCAGCGAGGACGATCGCTGCTGCGAGAGCCCAGCGCCGCAATTCCGCACCGCTGTCGAAATCAGCCAGGGCCAGCGCACCGGCCGTCATTTCGCCTCCCGCTCTTCCAATCCGACCAGCGCGACCTTGAGGAAGCCCGCGGCGCGCAGCGCGTTCATCACCTCCATCACGTCGCCGTAGCTCACGGCGCGATCGGCGCGGAGGAAAATACGTTCGTCATGGTTGCCCCGCGCCGCCGCTTCCAAGGCCGAAGCCAGCGCGCCGGCCGGCACGGGATCGTCGCCGATCGCCAAGCTCCGATCAGCCTTGATGGTGAGAAACACCGGCTTGTCGGGCCGCTCCTGCTTTTGCCCCGTCGTCGCCGGTAGATCGACCGGAACATCGACGGTCGCCAGCGGCGCCGCGATCATGAAGATGATCAGCAGCACCAGGATCACGTCGATGAATGGCGTGACATTGATCTCGTGGGTTTCCGCGAAATCGTCGCCGTCGTGTCCGAGCCGGATTGCCATGGCGCTACTCCGCGGCAGCTTGCGTCAGGCGCGCCGACCGCGTCGACGACAGCGCGCGCTCGCAATCGCGGCTCAACAGCCGCAACACCAGCGCGGAGCCGTCGGCCAGCATCGCCCGATAGCCGCCGATCGAGCGGGAGAACACGTTGTAGATCACGACAGCGGGGATCGCGGCGAACAGGCCCAGCGCGGTTGCCAACAGCGCCTCGGCGATGCCCGGCGCGACCACGGCGAGGTTCGTGGTGTGGGCGTTCGAGATGCCGATGAAGCTGTTCATGATGCCCCAGACGGTGCCGAACAGGCCGACGAACGGCGAGGTCGCGCCGATGGTGGCGAGCGCGCCCATGCCGAAGCGGACGCGGCGGGCCTCGGCGCGCACGATTTCGGAGAAGCTCGACGCCGCACGTTCCTTGATGCCGACGTCAGAGGAAATGCCGACCGACATCCGCCCCTCTTTCATGGCAGCCGCGAGGAGCGACGACAGCACCGTCTTCTTGTCGCCGAGCGCAAGTTGCGCTTCGGACAGCGACCGCGAATCCGAGATGCGTTTGAGTGCGCTCTTGAGCCGGCGCTGCGCGGAGGACAATTCCATCGTCTTGGCAATAGCGACGGTCCAGGTGACCAGCGAGGCGAAAGCCAGGCCGAGCATGACCGCCTGCACGATGATGTCAGCGTTCTTGAACATCGACCACGGCGACAGATCGTGCAGCCCGCTGGCCACAGCCGCCTTGCCGGATTTCGGCGCGTCAGTAGCCGACGGATCGATCGCGACCGGTGTGGACGCCGTGGGTTGCTGCGTCACGGCAGGCGCTGCGGACGGCGTGGTGGCCTGCTGCGCGATCAAGGGCGAAGCCAGCGCGAACACGGCCAGCACAGCCAACAACTTAAGAGACGTTCTAAACAAGGTCTGTACCTCGGCCCAACAGCGAATGATTTTGCGATAGATACCGGTCAATTTGACCGTTTCAGGGTCGTCTCTTCCGAGACGTTCAACAAGGCTTTGGATCACGCGATCGAGATCGAAGATCATGCTGCGCGCAGGGGCATCCCGTACCATGCCCTGTAGTCAGAAAGAAGACGCCTCGCGCATGCCTGCCGTGAGCGGGGCCTCCACATGCCAATTTTAAACCAGATAGAGCACTGGATCATATTCATCCGGCTCCGCCACGAACAACGTCGCCGACAGCTTGGCGCGGATGCGCTTACCGGTGAGGTAGTCGCCGCGCACCGACACCACCCGGCGCCAGAAACACTCCTCTCAGATCAATCCCGGAGAACGCTCCGATCAGACTTCCGCCCAGTACCGGATCAGATTGTGATAGATGCCGGTCAGTTTCACGGTCTCTGGATCGTCACGCCCCAGTCGCTCGACCAGACTCTGGATGGCGCTGTCGAGATCGAAAATCATGCTGCGGGCATGCGCATCCCGGATCATGCTCTGCAGCCAGAAGAACGAGGCCACGCGGGTGCCTGCTGTCACCGGCGTCACCAGATGCAGGCTGGACGCAGGATAGAGAACGAGATCGCCGGCGGCCAGCTTGATTTCGTGCGAGCCGTAATTGTCCTCGATGACGAGTTCACCGCCCTCGTATTCTTCCGGCTCGGACAGAAACAGCGTCACCGACAGATCGGTACGGATACGCATGCCCGTGAGATGATCGCCGCGCACCGCGTTATCGACATGAACGCCGAAATGGTGACCGTCGGACGCCACGTAGCGGTTGAACAAAGGCGGGAAAATCTGCAGCGGGATCGCTGCCGAGATGAAACGCGGATTGCCGGTCAGCGCGGTGATGATGCGACGGCCGAGCGCGCGCGCGACCTCGCTGTCCGGCGGCAGTTGTTCGTTACGCTTGACCAGCGCCGATTGCGCGCCGGCAGTGGAGCGGCCGTCTTCCCAGTCGGCCGCGTCCATGACGCGGCGGAAATCCGCCACATCTTCTTTGCTCAAGACATCGGGAACGCAGATCAGCATGCGGGCTAGAACTTGCCGCTGACGACAAGCGTTCCCGACCGGCCCGGCGCCACCAGCACGAACGGCGCCGCGCTGTTGTAGAAGCCGTCATAGTACAGCTTGTTGGTGAGGTTGTTGGCAAACAGCTTGATGGTCCAGTTCTGGTCGATCTTCTTCTCGACGAAGGCGTCGAAACGCCAGAACTCCGGCAGCACGGTGGTGGTGGTCGTGTACAGGATGCCGCCGGTACGCTTGGACTGGTAGGTCGCCTGCCCGCCGAGCTCCCAGCCGTGGTCGAACTTGTACTTGGTCAGCACGTTGAAGGACTGGTGCGCGATGTTGGCGAGGTCACGCCCGATGAATGCGGGCGTGGCTGAATTCAGCACTTCCGATTCCATCAGCACGAGCCCCCCGAACACGCTCCAGCGATCGGTGATCTTGCCGGCCACGCCGAGATCGATACCGCGGATGCGGTACGCCGCGCCTGCAACCACCTGAACGGCCGCGCCTGTGCCGACCTGCTCGCGGGCGTTTTCCTTTTCGGTCTGGAACAGCGCGCCGGTCAGCAGCAGATGCCGGTCGAACAACTCCCATTTGGTGCCAACCTCAATCGACTTGTTCTTCTCCGGCCCAAACACCTGGTTATAAGCGCCGTTCAGATTGAAATTTCCGTAACGCGCGTCAGTACCATCGAGTTCGGAGCCAACCGGGTTGGTCGACGTCGCATACGCTGCATAGACGCTGCCGAATGGCAGCGGCTTCACGGTCAGGCCGACATTGTAGTTCAGGTTTCCGCTGTTGGCACTCTGAGGGAACGTCGTCGGAGATGGGATCAGCTTGCTGGCGTTGACGCTGTAGTCGTCGAAGCGCATGCCGCCGTTCAACAGCACGACATCGTTGTAGTTGGCGGTGTGGATCAGGTAGCCGGCATTGGTGTCGACCTTGATGTTCGTCGGGTTACCGACGGGCTGCGGCTGCGCAAAACTCGCGAAGGTCAGGTTCGGGTTGTTGATCGGCACGATGGTCGCGCCGATGCTGGTGCTGCCGCCGGGCAGCGATTCCGTCGTCAGGCCGGTATAAGTGTCGATGCCGACCTTCTCGCGCGAGATTTCGGCGCCGACGATGGTGGTGTGCTTGATCGGCCCGGTATCGAACTTGAACTTCAGGTCGGTCTGGTTGGCGACGACGTCAGTGGTCTGGTAACGGCTGACGGCATTGAGCTGCGTCAAGCCGTAGCCGGCGGGATCGGCGATATAACCGGGAGTGCCCGCCCGCGGCGTTTCCGGCAAGGTGCCGACATAGGCCAGCGTGGCGCGCTCGAAGCGCATCTTGTTGCTGAAGGTGATGTCCGGCGTCAGCGCCACTTCGGTGTTGAGCGAGCCGATATCCTGGCGGGCGTGCTGGAAATCGCGGTTGGCGAAACCGTAGTAATTGTTTCGGTTGGCGAGGCCGGTCTCGGTGGAAGGCTGGTTGGCGCTACGGTCCCACGGCACGCCGAAATCCGGAATCGAATTCAGGTCGGTGTGAATGTAGTTCGCGGTCACCTTGACGGCATCGACCGGGGTCCACTTGATCGCGGCGAAACCGCCCCAGCGATCGTCGGTGGTGACGTCGCGGCCGGCGACGCGGGCATCCTGGAACAGGCCGCCGGCGCGGATCGACACGGTCGGGCTGATCACCTGGTTGGCGTCGATCGTCACGCGCTTGGTGGCATCGGTGCCGAACGTCGTATCGACATTGGTGAAGTTCTTGTCACCGGCCTGCTTGGTGACGATGTTGATGGCGCCGCCAGCGGTGCCGCGGCCGGCGAAGGACGAGGCCGGGCCGCGCAGGATCTCGACCTGCTCGGTGAAGAAGTTTTCGCGGATGCTGACGGCCGGATCGCGCACGCCATCGACGAACACGTCGTTGCGCGCATCGAAGCCGCGGATGAAGAAGCGGTCACCGAAGGCGTTGCCGCCCTCGCCGGTGCCGAGAGTCACGCCGGCGGTGGATCGCGCCAGATCGCGCAGCGAGGTGGCGTTCTTGTCTTCGATAATATCCTTGGTCAGCACCGTGACGCTGCGCGGCGTATCGACCAGCTTCTCGGTGAACTTGCCGCCGGCCAGCCGGTCGCCTTTATAGGGCGCGGCCGGATCGGCATAGGGATCGGCGGCCAGACCGCCGGCATTCGGGAACGGCACCGGCGCGACCTGCGCCGGCTGGGCACGGCGCGCGGCGCGGCGAAGCGCGGTACGCGCACGGGTGGCGTCCGGCGTCGGCCGCGAGGCAGCGGGACGCGGCCGGGCGACCGGGGCATCGATCGTGACCGGCGGAAGGTTGGATTGCTGCGCTTCCGCGCCGCTGAAAGAAGCCACCGCGATCAGGCCGGCAACGGCCGTGACCTTGCGGCCGGAGGGCTGCGAGGTTTCCGCATTGCTGTCGAGCAGCGCAGACGAACGCAACGAATGTGGTTTCTTGATCGTGTTCACAGATGCCCCCGGCCCGCTGCGTCGAAATCGCACAGCTATTCTTCCGCGATAAATTGTCTCAGGGCCCGGAGTATCGATCGAAAAATTGACGGTCAACGGGATTTGGCGGAAACACGGCGCAGACACATTTGAATACATGTAGATTGAAACGGTTCTAATTCGCCCAGACCTCGAACCGGTGACGGGGTAGTTGTCTTGATCCGTTCTAAACGTGCATCGCGGCTTCAATTCAATCGATACTCGGCGCCTTCATCAGCGAAAACATCTCATCGACGGTCTGCAACGCGGTCTGCCGGACGCGATCGGTGTTCTCCATCCCGGCGATGTTGATGCCGCGAACCACCGCCTTGATCTCGTCGCGGTAGTCCGAAAGGAAGCGCAACGGATCCGGCGAGTCATTGGCGACGCGCGCGATCAATCCGGTGATCAGAATCTGGCAGGCGATCATTCGTCCGTTGAGCTCGTCCATGAACTTTTCCTGTGCATGTGAATTGTAGTTAGCCGCGGTTGTTTCGGTTGCTATGGCCGAGCCGGTGCGAGGTTACAACCTGCTGCATCGGATAGGCCACGGCGGAGAGCTCCGGAAAGCGGCCGGCGGAGCGCCCTATCCGACTGCCACACATGAAGTTTTGGCAATGTCGGAGGAATTCAAGCCAATGTGTGTTTACAGCCAAGGAGCAGCCTCTTAACTGCCCGAAGCCAGTCGATTGCCGGGCATTGAAGTAGCGCCGCGATGGGCGAGTAACGGCTTCGTGACTTCATGACTTGGATCGGATTGCCATGACTGCCTCCAGACGCTCCCGCTGGGTTCTCCCGGTCCTCGCCGTGCTGGTGATTGCTGGCGCCTATGCGGGCTGGCGCTATTACGGCGGCGGCAAGAGCGAGCAGGCCGCCAACAAGCCCCGCTCCGGCCCGCCGCCGATTGCGGTCAAGTTGGCCGCGGCAGAGAAGAGCGACTTTCCGATCTATCTGAACGGGCTCGGCACCGTGCAGGGCTTCAATACCGTGGTGGTCCGCACCCGCGTCGACGGCCAGATCGACAAGATCGCTTTCAAGGAAGGACAGGTCGTCAAGGAAGGCGATCTGCTGGCGCAGATCGACCCGCGCCCGTTCCAGGCCTCGCTCGACCAGGCCAAGGCCAAGAAGGCGCAGGACGAGGCCAATATCGCCAACGCCAACCTCGATCTGCAGCGCTTCACCAAGCTTGGCGAGTTCGCCACCAAACAGCAGACCGACACCCAGCGCTCCACCGTGCAGCAGCTCACCGCGCAGATTGCCGCCGACGACGCCGCGATCTCCAATGCGCAGACCCAACTCGATTACACCACGGTCAAGGCGCCAATTGCCGGGGTGGTCGGCTTCCGCCAGGTCGACCAGGGTAACATCGTCAACGCCGCGACGCAGACAGGCATCGTCACCATCGCACAGGTCGAGCCGATCGCGGTGATCTTCACCGCGCCCGAGCAGCAACTGGTCGATATCAGCGCGGCCCTCAAGGCGCATCCGCTGAAAGTCATCGCGCTGAGCACCGACGGAAAACGCAATTTGTCGGAAGGCACGCTGGCGGTGATCAACAACCAGGTCGACACCACCAGCGGCACGATCCGGCTGAAGGCGACGTTCGACAACAAGGACCATGTGCTGTGGCCGGGCCTGTCGATCTCGACGCGGCTGCTGGTCACCACACTGAAGGACGCGGTAGTGATCCCCGACGACGCGGTCGAGCATGGCGCCGATGGGCTCTATGCCTTCGCGGTCGGCGCCGACAACAAGGCCGAGATGAAGAAGATCAAGGTCGGCAGCTCGACCGACGGCCGAACTGTCGTGGAGAGCGGACTTGCCGCTGGCGAGCGCTTGATCGTCGCCGGGCAATACAAGGTGCAGCCGGGGTCGGTGGTGTCGTCCGCCGTCGCCACCTCCGACGCCACGTCGGCAAAGGCACCCTGAGATGACGGACAACACCTCGCACGAGAGTATCTCGGCACCGTTCATCCGCTTTCCGATCGCGACCTCGCTGCTGATGGCCGGCATCCTGTTCGTCGGTCTGGTCGCCTACCCGCTGCTGCCGGTGGCGCCGCTGCCGCAGGTGGACTTCCCGACCATTCAGGTCGCGGCCTCGCTGCCCGGCGCCAGCCCGGAAACGATGGCATCCTCCGTGGCGCAGCCGCTGGAGCGGCAGCTCGCGCAGATCCCCGGCATCGCGCAGATGACCTCGACCAGTTCGCTCGGCACCACCGCGGTGACGATCCAGTTCGACCTCAACCGCGCCATCGACGGCGCCGCCAACGACGTCCAGGCCGCCATCAACGCGGCCGGCGGCCAGTTGCCGAAGAATCTGCCCAGCCCGCCGACCTATCGCAAGGTCAATCCGGCGGACTCGCCGATCATGCTGTTGTCCGCGACTTCCGACACGCTGCCGATCACCGAGGTGAGCGACAGCGTTGATGCGCAGCTCGCGCAGCAGATCAGCCAGATTTCGGGCGTGGCCCAGGTCACGATCGGCGGCCAGCAGAAGCCGGCGATCCGCATCCAGATCGATCCGGCGAAACTCGTGGCGAAGAACCTGTCGCTGGAAGACGTCCGCGCGCAGATAGCGATCACCACGGTGGACAGCCCGAAAGGCAACATCGACGGCGCGACACGCAGCTACACGATCTACGCCAATGACCAGTTGCCGGAGGCGAAGGACTGGAACAACGTCATCATCGCCTATCGCAATGGCGGACCACTGCGGGTTCGCGATATCGGCCAGGCCGTCACCGGCCCGGAAGACGCCAAGCAGGCGGCCTGGGCCAACGGCAAGCGCGGCGTGTTCCTTGTCATCTTCAAGCAACCCGGCGCCAACGTCATCGAGACCGTCGACAAGATCAAGGCGGCGCTGCCACGGCTGGTGGCGGCGATCCCGCCGTCGGTCAAGGTCGAGGTCATCAGTGACCGTACCCAGACCATCCGCGCCGCGGTGGCGGACGTGCAGTTCACGCTGCTCTTGACCATCGCGCTGGTCGTGATGGTGATCTTCGTGTTCCTGCGCAGCCTGTGGGCCACTATCATTCCCAGTATCACCGTGCCGTTGGCGCTGCTCGGCGCCTGCGCGCTGATGTGGGTGTTCGGCTATACGCTCGACAATCTCTCTTTGATGGCGCTGACGATCTCGGTCGGATTCGTGGTGGACGACGCCATCGTAATGCTGGAGAATATCACCCGCTATATCGAGGAAGGCGACACGCCGATGGACGCCGCCTTCAAGGGCGCCGGCGAGATCGGCTTCACCATCGTCTCGATCAGCGTTTCGCTGATCGCGGTGCTGATCCCCCTGCTGCTGATGGGCGGCATCATCGGCCGGCTGTTCCGAGAATTCGCGGTCACGCTGACCATGACCATCTTCGTCTCGCTGGTCGTGTCGCTGACGCTGACGCCGATGATGGCCTCGCGCTTCCTGCGCGAGGAAAAGCACGCCAGGCACGGCCGGCTCTACATCATGAGCGAGAACGCCTTCGACGCGCTGCTGCGCGCCTATACGCGGGGTCTCGATCTGGTACTGCGCTGGCGTCTGACGACGCTGATGGTGTTCTTCGCCACGCTCGGCCTGTCGGTCTATTTGTTCGTGATCATCCCCAAGGGCTTCTTCCCGCAGCAGGACACCGGCTTGATCTCGGCGACGTCGGAGGCCGCGCAGGATATCTCCTTTGCCGACATGAAGGCGCATCAGGAAGCGCTCGGCAAGATCGTGCAGGCCGATCCCGACATCGCCAGCGTGGCAATGGCGGTCGGCGGCAGCGGCGGTGCGCTCAATACCGGGCGAATGTTCATCACGCTGAAGCCGCGCGACGAGCGCACGGCGTCGGCGCAGCAGATCATTGCGCGACTGCGGCCGAAACTCGAACAGGTGCAGGGCGCGCGGCTGTTCATGCAGGCGGCGCAGGACGTGCGCCTCGGCGGCCGCGCGACGCGGACGCAGTTCGAATACACGCTGCAGGACGCAAATCTCGGCGAGCTTAACGAATGGGCGCCGAAGATCCTCGCCAAGATGCAGACGCTGGGAGAATTGCGCGACGTCGCTACCGACCAGCAGACCAAGGGCACCACGCTGACATTGACGATCGACCGCGACAGCGCCTCGCGCTATGGCATTCAGCCGCAACTGATCGACGATACGCTGTACGACTCGTTCGGCCAGCGCCAGGTCGCGCAGTACTTCACCCAGCTGAACTCCTACCACGTCATCCTCGAAGTGCTGCCGGAGCTGCAAGGCAAACTGGATACGCTGGACAAGATCTACATCAAGTCGCCGACCACCGGCGACCAGGTGCCGTTGTCGGCCTTTGCCAAGTGGACGACGGTGCCGGTGCGACCGCTGTCGATCAGCCATCAGGGTCAGTTTCCAGCGATCACCGTCAGCTTCAACCTGGCGCAGGGCGTGGCGCTCGGCCAGGCGACGCAGGCGGTGCAGAATGCGATGCAGGAGATGAATGCGCCGTCGACGCTGAACGGCACCTTCCAGGGCACGGCGCAAGCGTTCCAGCAATCGCTGGCCACGGTCCCGCTGCTGATCATGGCGGCGCTGGTGGTGGTCTATCTGATCCTCGGCATTCTCTACGAGAGCTACATCCACCCGCTGACGATCCTCTCCACCCTGCCCTCGGCCGGCGTCGGCGCGCTGGCGATCCTGATGCTGTTTGGGTTCGACTTCAGCCTGATCGCGCTGATCGGCATCGTGCTGCTGATCGGCATCGTCAAGAAGAACGGCATCATGCTGGTGGACTTTGCGATCGCCGCCGAGCGCGACGAACGCCTCTCGCCAGAGGCAGCGATCCGCAAGGCGGCGATCTTGCGTTTTCGCCCGATCATGATGACGACGATGGCGGCGATCCTCGGCGGCGTGCCCCTGATGCTCGGCACCGGCACCGGCTCGGAAATCCGCCAGCCGCTCGGCTACGCCATGGTCGGCGGGTTGATCGTCAGCCAGATGCTGACGCTGTTCACCACCCCGGTGGTCTATGTCTATCTCGACATGTTCTCCGAGAAGATTTCGGGATGGGGCCGCAAGAAGGACGCCGCGCGCGACGAAGCGCCCGGGCATGAGCCGGCCAAGCAGGCGGCGGAGTAAGACACCGCCCTCTCCGCTGTCGTCCCGGCGAACGCCGGGACCCATAGCCGCCATAGATATGAGGCCGCACTGCGGTTAGTTCGATCCGCCTCACGACTTCGGAGGG
>NZ_JAQGJT010000184.1 GCF_028290495.1 Tardiphaga sp. | reverse complement strand
GAGAGCTAGCCTGGACGGCCGCGATCGGCCTTTCCCTGACCAGGATCGTGGTTCTCGCGCACTGGACCAGCGACGTCATCGTAGGTTTCGCTGGTGGATTTATAGTCGAGCGATTTCTTAGAATTTTAACAGGCTACGGGAAAGGCCGGGGCGGTCATGAATGATAGCATTGTCCGCTTTTTCTTGGGAGGGGCTGTGGTATCGGTCTTCGCATTAATCGGCGATGTCGTGCGCCCGAAGTCCTTCGCCGGACTTTTCGGCGCTGCGCCATCGGTCGCTTTGGTTTCGCTCGCCTTGGCGACCTCTCGACACGGATCGGAGTATGTGTCGGCGCTGACCACTTCGATGTTTGCAGGCGCTGCGGCGCTTTTTACTTTCAGCTTCATCTCATGCCAGCTGCTCAAACGCACCAACTTGTCAGCCATCTCGGTGACGCTATTTGTGTTCCCCGTTTGGCTAATGGTCGCGTTCGCGCTTTATGCGATGGTGGGCTGAAATGCTGGTCCGGTTGTCGTCAGTTACGCTGAAGGATGGTCGATGGTACGAATACGTCGTTCGGTTTTTGCTGGGCGGAGCCGCAACCTTGGTAGCGGGCCTCCTCGGAATGCTGTGGGGGCCGGGCGTCGGCGGTCTTTTTCTCGCATTCCCGGCGATGCTGTGCGCCAGCGCAACCCTCGTCGAGTCGCATGAACGACGCCACAAGAGTGAAGCTGGTCTGGAAGGCAGGAGGCGTGGCAAAGATGCCGCTGCGCTTGACGCGGCGGGAGCGGCGCTGGGGAGCATCGCTCTTGTCGCGTTCGCTGCCACTGTTCTTCTGGTGGGCTCGCTGGCCCCATGGGGCAGCTTGGTATTGGCATCATTGGCGTGGGCGGTGACCGCCGCTTGCTCCTGGTGGGCTTACAAGCGAATTCGCAGAATGAACTGAGATGGGCGTACTCCGGTCGAACATAGATAGTAATCGCGCGGTGCACTTGTGTCTGGACATGCAAAGGCTGTTCGGGCCGGAGGGGCCTTGGCCCACACCGTGGCTCGAGCGTGTCATGCCGGCGGTGATCAGTGTCGTCGAACACGATCCCGCAAGGACAGTTTTTACGCGGTTCATCCCGCCGGCATCGCCGGAGGAAGCGAACGGCATGTGGCGGAGCTATTTTCGAAAGTGGCGCTTGGTCACGCGTGAAACGCTGGACACTCGAATCCTTGATCTCATGCCGCCGTTGCAGCGATATGTTCCGCCAGCCGTCGTATTCGACAAGGCTGTTTATTCTGCGTTTTCGAATTTTCGGCTTCACAACTTCCTGCAAAACAGCGGCGTCGATACTTTGATCGTGACTGGTGCAGAGACAGATGTCTGCGTGCTTTCAACTATCCTCAGGGCCGTCGATCTGGGTTATCGGATCATCGTTGCACAGGATGGTTTATGCAGCTCGGCTGATCAGTCGCACGATGCGTTGCTTGGACTCTATGCACGACGTTTCGATCTCCAAATCGAGCTGGCAAATTGTGCGGAGATCCTTGAAAAATGGTCGCCCACGTGAGGCTTAGAGAATCGACGCCAATTCTGCGTCGTATTAACGTGCCAGGCATCACGGTCTCGGTATCATCATACAAAGCAGCCCCCTGCGAGCGGCAGATAAGAAGCCCCGGCGAACCGGGGCTTCTTTGTCGTGGGGGTCGAGAGCTACTTACCATTACCCATATTCTTGGGATTTGTGGCGCTATTGGACCCGCTTGCGGAGTTGCCGTTGTTGCCGCCCGCGGCGCCTGTCGTGGTCTTTGCGCTGCCGGTGGCGCCCATCGAGCCTCCGGTATGGCCGCTCGCCTGGGGCCTATCGACAGCAGTTCCGGTACTCGTAGTTCCGGGCTGAGTGACGCCCGTGCCGGTCGAGTTGGGTTGAGGGGCATTCATATTTGTGCCCTGCGCGAAGGCGCCGGTCGTAAGAGCGGCCAGAGCTAAAGCGGTGGTAGCGATAGTCCTCATTTGAAACCTCCCTTTTGAATGTAAGCGTGGTGCAAACATTCGCTAAGAAATCTCGTTCCTTTGGAGTGTAATTTAAAATTTCGTCACGCCCTCTCGATGCGAGATCCCACGACCCGTAGGTTGAAGAGAATCGACGTCTTGGCGTCGCGGCGGTTCCGAAAATTGCGAGCGCGCGGTCTACTTGATGTACTCGCGAGCGTAGTAACGCTGCAATTCCTCAGACGAAGGGTTTGGCCGCGAATGGAACATCGATCTTTCGATTTGGCACCGGGAGCTTTGATTTAAAGCCTTGGGCAGCCGCTCTATCGACGGGCTGAATGCACTCGACGTTTCCAGTTATCTTCAGGAGAGAATACCGCTCGCTGACGGCAAAGACTTTCCATGGCACGGCATGTCTGAAGGTCTTTCATTTTTGCTACTCTTCAGGTCGGCGGCGGGACCTGTTTCTCGGCCAGTTCCAGATTTTACGGAATAGGCTGGAACACCGCCTCAATCTTCGGCGTTATCCGTTCGCGTCGGCCGGGGCTACTCCATCTCAGCCCAGAAGCTCCGCCGTTAATGGAGTGGTAGATCACGGTGGGTCAATCGACTCTGAGGTTCCAAATGCGGCTCGTTGGGCATTTCACATTGGAGAGATAAAAATGCGCGCGCTTTGCTGGCACGGAAAAGGCGACGTCCGGGTCGATACGGTTCCTGATCCCAAGATCCAACATCCCCGCGACGCGATCATTAAGATCACGGCTTGCGCTATCTGTGGCTCAGACCTGCATTTGCTGGACGGTTATCAACCGACGATGAAGGAAGGTGACATTCTCGGCCATGAGAATATGGGCGAAGTTGTCGAGCTTGGCTCAGAGGTAACAAATTTGAAGATCGGCGACCGCGTCGTAGTGCCGTTCACGATTAGCTGTGGCCAGTGCTGGTTTTGCCAGAAAGGCCTTTTCTCGTGCTGCGACCGCACCAATCCGAATCACGAGATTGCCGCCAAGGCGATGGGCCAGTCGCCCGCCGGCTTGTTTGGTTTCAGTCATATGCTTGGCGGTTATTCCGGCGGCCAGGCTGAATACCTACGGGTGCCGATGGCCGATATCGGGCCGATCAGGGTGCCAGACAACGTCGCCGATGAACAAGCCCTGTTCTTATCGGATATCTTTCCTACCGGTTATATGGCCGCCGTCAACGCGCAGATCGAAGACGGCGACACCGTTGCGATCTGGGGCTGCGGGCCGGTCGGCCAGTTTGCCATCCGTTCGGCAATCATGCTTGGCGCTGGGCGGGTGATCGCCATCGACGAGGTGCCGGAGCGGCTGGCGATGGCGCGGGTGGGCGGCGCGGAAACCATCGATTTTTCGCAGGTCGACGTCCATGACGAGTTGATGCGGCTCACGGACAAGCGTGGGCCGGATAGCTGCATCGACGCGGTCGGAGCCGAGGCGGCCGGACACGGCGCAATCGACGCTGTACTCGACAAGGTCAAGGCCGCCACCTTCTTGGCGACCGATCGCGTGCATGTGTTGCGCCAAGCGATCATGGCCTGCCGCAAGGCCGGCACCGTCTCTATTCCCGGCGTCTATGTGGGTATGGGCGACAAAATTCCGCTTGGTGCAGCGATGAACAAGGGGCTGACGATTAAGACCGGCCAGACTCATGTCCAAGCCTATACCAAGCCCCTGCTGGAACGGATCATCAAAGGCGATATCGATCCCAGTTTCGTCGTCACCGACCAGGCAAGCCTCGAGGACGCTCCCGAAATGTACCGCAAGTTCCGGGACAAGGAGGATGGCGTGATCAAGGTGGTGATGCGGCCTCATCGATAGGTTCGCGGCACCTATCCGCGTCGACCGCAAGGCAACCCGGCGCCGTTATCCCGCACAGAGCAATGCGGCACTCAGCATCGTTACCAGGAGAACGAACCTTCGAAGATACGCTGCCTCCGTTGCATCCCGGTAGGGTGCTCAAATCTCACATTGGGAGTTACTATGAAGCGCATTTCGTTCATTCTCGGAAGTTTGCTACTTGCTACTCCAGTTTTCGCGCAATCCGTCGGCGAGAAAACGGGAGTAAATTCGACCCTCGGCATCGCGCCGACTACTGCCGATTTTGTCAAGGAAGTCGCCGTCAGCGACATGACCGAGATTGCTGCCAGCAAAATTGGACAGGAACGCGGAAATGCTGAAGAGAAGACCTTTTCCGCCCAAATGATCACCGACCACACAAAGACATCAAACGAGCTCAAAGCGCTCGTTGCTGACGGTCTAAAGGGCGAAATACCCCCGGGTATGGACGATGCGTCTTTGAAGAAAGTCGGCAAGCTGAGGGATGCAAAGGCGTCTGACTTTTCGTCTGACTTCGACTCCATGCAGGTGACTGCCCACAAGGACGCAGTCAGCCTGTTTGAACGTTACGCCAAGGGCGGCGATGATCCGAGGTTGAAAGATTGGGCCGGGAAAACGCTTCCCCACCTTCAGCATCATCTCGAAATGGCTCAAAATCTCGGGAAAAAGAAGTAAGGAACCAATTGCACGAATCCGCCTTCACCGGCGGATTCTATGGTCAGCCGCCTGCAGCAGACAGTCCATTGCTGACTGCCATGCTTTCACGCCGTGTTCTTTTTCAGAAAGGGCTGAGATGTAGGCACCGGCGTCGAGTAACCGTTTCAATGTGCCGCCGTCTGGTAGTGATAGTAGGGTCAGAGCGAAGTCGATTTGCTTGCCCTTCGCCTCCAGCTTTGGCGGGGCGCTTCCTGGTGGCCTGCCCGAGCTGCGACGATGGTATGCCGCATCGGGCGAGTGCCAGTTCTCGCCCGTCCGCGGTCTTGCGCACAATCAGGGCCGGGTGGTCCGGAAGGATGGCAGGCATCGATGGCCGGTTGCCGGCGCTGTCCCGCTCCACTTTGAACAGGTTGCGGATCGCCGCCTGGTTCTTTGTCATGGAGTAAAGGTCGCACATTCGGTCATTGTGCCGGGGCGGCGTAATACGGTCTAGGGCAGGCTTTCATAATTCCGGAGGGGCGTCGGCGTCCTTTGCTTCGGCCGCTGCGAGCTGCTGCAGCAGGTCGTTCACCAGAGCTGTCATCCGTTCCTTCGTGACGGGGTCGCTGGCGCTGCTGACGTGCCGACGCGCCTGTTCGAGCCGTCGGTAGAGTTCTTCCTTGTCGTTTTTTCTGCCGCTCACTTCACCGCTCCGATGCCACCATTGAAAACAGCGAACGGCGCGAATTGTTCGACCGAAAGGCCTATTCCTTGTGAGGCAGAACCGTGATCTTCCGGTCAAGCTGCCAGACCTCGACATCGTGTCCGTCGACCAGCTTCTGCGCGATCTTGACCGCCTTCTCA
>NZ_JAQGJT010000204.1 GCF_028290495.1 Tardiphaga sp. | reverse complement strand
AGCGTCTCGCCAGTGAAGACCTGCCAATAGGGGTTCTCGACCCATTGCCACACGACCTCCTCATCAGACAGGTCAAATGCGTGTTGCAGATAAAGCAGGCCCGCGATCAGGCGTGGTGATGTCGCGGGTCGTCCGGCACGGGACACGAAGCTCTCGCTCATCGCGGCGCCCAGGTGCTCCCAATCGATCAAGCCAGCCAAGCGCACCAGAGGATGCTTCAAATTGATCTGCTCAAGCAGCGGTTGTCGGAAAAAATCTCGCTCTGTCACACGTGCTTTCGGACCCATTCGGACCTCGTCAGAATTTGCAGGGTTTTAAACGTTAATGTGCTCATATCCTGCAATTCCAGCAATCGGTTTCGCCCTTAAACTCCCGCCAGTAAAGGCTTTGACGATTGTTCAGGGCGGACTAAATAGCAAGAAACGGAGTGTTTGTATCGAGCGGCTGCCATAGATTGATCATTCAATCCCGCAGTAGCCGAGGTCGGCGCACGACGGAGGGCGCGATCGAACCTCGCCCATCACGCGCGCGCCCAATACGTCAATCCTCTCATCGGCATCGCGTTCGCCTGTCTTTCATTGAATGGGGTTTAACCATGCTGCCATTTCTCTCGCTTCACGCTCTCGCTGCCCAACGCGGTGACGGACTGCGCCCTGAACTTCTAGCTCTATTTGAACGGCATGCCGGATTAGAGACCGGTCTCGCTGCCGTGATCGAACCAGACGAAACAGAGCCCCTTAACCAGGTGGTGGACGTCGTGTCCAAAGAGCCAGTGAAGTAGTGCGGGGCTGCTGCCAACTACCCGAACGGCTTCCTGGAGCCCTTTTACTTTTCTGACATGCAAATTCCTATGACTGACAAGGCTCACTTGATGATCGACTACCCTGACTATCTCGCTCTCGAGCATGGCGCTTTTATATTGCGTGGGTTTGCGCTGCGCTACGGGCAAGAAATGCAGCGCGGCCTAGCCGAGCTACAAAAATCGCCACTTAATCGCCCCTCTGTAACGCCGAGTGGACTGAGCATGTCCGGCGACTCCACAACATGTTTTCATCTGGGCTGGACGACAATCGAGCGAAGTAAAGATCATTCTCTAATCGACGTGCCGCGTGCGGCAATGCCAGAAGTATTGAGGAGTTTAGGGCGGGACGCCGCCGCTGCTGTGGGCTTCAATAACTTCGCCCCTGACGTCAGTCTGGACAGTCACTCTTCGCCAGGCGCGCGCGTCTCTTTGCATCAGGAGATGAGCTGGCCAGAAGGTGGCGCGCCTATCGTTGCATTTGTATTGGGAATGGCTAGCGCATTTCTCTTCAAGGAGCATGAGTCTCCGGTGGACGCTCGCAGGATCAACCTTTGGCACGGCGATGTCATCGTGTGGGGACCGGCAGGCACCGCTTGAGTCATTTGCACTTTCGACGTTAGCCTCCGGCCGCGTTCGATAGCGGCGCGGACGGGAAAACGGGGCTGCGATGACATCGCAAGTGCGGTTGTGAATGACCGCTTGCCACCCAGAACCGACCACCCGAGCCGCGTAGGACGGTCGTCCGTTGTGGGTCGGCAAGACGCATTCCGGTGTCCCGTCACCCGACATTCTCAGACGCGCGAATTCTGGATACCTGCCGACCGAAAGTGGCCGCTCCCAGTTATTGAAGAGTGCTGAACTCAGGGGCAGGTCTTCGCCGCAGCAAGCGGCCGCTTACTGAAGCACTTTGTTCGGCGTTGCGCTAAACGAGATGAACCGGGCAATGGACCACTTGCCATCGGGCTGCCGTTTGAAAATGTCCATCCCCGCTTCGGTACTCACGCTCGACTTGACACCTTTCTGCGCAGTAAGTGTCCAGAACAGCCGGACTATGGCGATATCCCCGGAAACAATGATCTCGCGAAGATCGGGACTGTCGTAATGAAGTTGCAAATCAGGTTTTGCCAGCACGGCACTGAGCCTCCCGCGGAGCGCGTCTCGACTACCATCAAGCGCTTCGGGAACGGTCGAAATCAAGTCGGGGGAACACGTCGCAGACCCCTGCAGCATCGCGAGCGTTGAACGCCTCCGTCCAACGCAGCAGCCGATTGTGATGGCGGCCGTGTCTGAATCGACATCCGCGCGAGCTGGAGTCGCCGCGCCGACGGCGGTAAACACGATGGACATCGCCAGCAGCAAACTGATCAAGGGAGGTCTGCAATCAATGGGTTTTGTCGAGGTTTTATAGGGAACAGATCCCGCAAGTAGTTGACAGCAATGAAGGCGGGTAGGCGTTGACACCAAAGAGAGCCCATGGTCGTCCGGCGCAGACCTGCCAGGAAACGGTCTGCCGCGATCCGTTCCGAAAAGTCCGCTTTGGAGAGATGCACTGCCGTTCGATGTGAATTCCCCTCTAAACACTATCGCTGTACGAAAGATCTCCGGGCCGTACAACTAATGTCCGGCCATACCAACCTGAGAGCACAGTGCGATACCTCGGCATCGAAGTCGACGACGCGCTCGAGATGGCCGAACAAACGGAAGACTGAGCGGCTGGCTGACGCATACGAGCATTCCGTCTTCTCGCACGTTTCCTGCGAACTGCATTTCGCAGGAAACAGATGAACATCGACAAGCAAAACAGCCCCCACCGCTGGAATAAACCCCGCCCCTTGTTCGTT
>NZ_JAQGJT010000176.1 GCF_028290495.1 Tardiphaga sp. | reverse complement strand
GACGGGCACGGAGGCCCTTCGGGGCGTGTCGCTCCAGATCGAGTCGGGCGAGTTCTTCGGCCTGCTCGGGCCGAACGGCGCCGGGAAGTCGACGCTGATCCACTGCACCACAGGGCTCGCCCAGCCGACGTCCGGGTCGATCCGCATCTTCGGCCACGACGCGATCGACCACTACGAGGAGGCGCGGCTCGCGGTCGGCCTCGCGCCGCAGGAGCCGAACGTCGACCACTTCCTCACGTGCGCGGAGACGCTCGACTACCACGGCGGCTACTTCGGGATGCCGCGCCGGGACAGGCAGGAGCGCTCGCGCGAGCTGCTCGACGCGTTCTCGCTGACGTCGAAGAAGGACGAGCGCACCCGCACGCTGTCCGGCGGCATGAAGCGCCGGGTGATGATCGCCAAGGCGCTTTCCCACGAGCCGCAGATCCTGTTCCTCGACGAGCCCACCGCCGGCGTCGACGTCGAATTGCGCAAGGGGATGTGGGAAGTGGTGCGCACGCTGCGCGCGGCTGGCGTCACCGTCATTCTCACCACGCATTACATCGAGGAAGCCGAGGAGATGGCCGACCGGATCGGCGTCATCAACAAGGGCGAGATCATCCTCGTCGAAGACAAGGCCACCTTGATGCAGCAGCTCGGCAAGAAGCGGCTGAAGCTGCATCTGCTGGGCAAGGTGACCGCGATCCCGCCGGGCCTCTCGGATTATAACCTCGAACTCACCGCCGATGGCGATCAGTTGATCTACACTTACGACACCAAGAGCGAACGCACCGGCATCACCAGCCTTTTGGGCGATCTGCGTGAAGCCGGCATCCGCTTCTCCGATCTCGACACCACGCAGAGCTCGCTGGAAGATATTTTTGTCAGCCTGGTGAGGAAATGACCATGAATTTCCGGGCTGTCCGCGCCATCTACATGTTCGAAATGGCGCGCACCTGGCGCACCGTGCTGCAAAGCATCGTTTCGCCTGTCATCTCGACCTCGCTGTATTTCGTGGTGTTCGGCGCCGCGATCGGCTCGCGCATCACCTCGGTCGAGGGCGTCAGCTACGGTACTTTCATCGTGCCCGGTCTGGTAATGCTGTCGGTGCTGACGCAAAGCATCGCCAACGCCTCGTTCGGCATCTATTTTCCGAAATTCACCGGTACGATCTACGAACTGCTGTCGGCGCCGGTGTCCTATATCGAGGTCGTGCTGGGTTATGTCGGCGCCGCCGCCACCAAGTCGATCGTGCTCGGCCTGATCATCCTGGCCACCGCCGGGCTGTTCGTGCCGCTGCATATCCTGCACCCGTGGTGGATGCTGACCTTCCTGGTGCTGACGGCGGTGACGTTCAGCCTGTTCGGCTTCATCATCGGCATCTGGGCCGACGGCTTCGAGAAGCTGCAGGCGATCCCGCTACTGGTAGTGACGCCGCTGACGTTTCTTGGCGGCAGCTTCTATTCGGTCAGCATGCTGCCGTCGGGCTGGCGCACGATCACGCTGCTCAATCCGGTCGTCTATCTGATCAGCGGCTTCCGCTGGAGCTTCTACGAAATCTCCGACGTCAGCATCGTGTGGAGCGTGACGATCACCCTGACGTTCCTGGCGATCTGCATGGCCACCGTGTGGTGGATCTTCAAAACCGGCTACAAGCTGAAGAACTGACCAGATACGCAAAACGGCCCGGACAATGTCCGGGCCGCTTGGTCTCAAGCCTGATTATTCTTAGCGATAGCAGCGGAAGTGACCGCGACGGTCGCGGTAGCCACGGCATTCGCGGCCGCGTCCATAGCCGCGATCGGGAATGCCGAGCACGCCCTTGACGCCACCGACGGCCGCACCGAGCCCGAGGCCAACGGCACCGCCAACTGCGCCGCCGATCGGTCCTGCAGCCCGGTTACCGTCGCGAACGCCCTGATTGGCGCCCTGCTCGGCGCCGCGGAAAACACCCTGCGCCTGCGCGAAATGCGGAATGACGAGCAGCGCCATTGCGCCGACCATCACGGCCAGGCGCGACTTGATGGAGGACGAACGCATCGGCAGAACGGCTGTCTTGGTCTTCATTTCAAAATGTCCCTGTGGAGGCGGCGAATCCGCCCGGCTGGTCTTGTGGGATGGCAACATCCAGCAAGGGAACCGGTTCCATTTTCATTTTGTAAGGGCTCGATTGGTGCGTTGCCCGGAGTCGCCACCCGACACGGCCATGGTTTGGCCTGCTCGCGGTCCCGTTTTGGCTCTGCCAGCGCATTAAGGATGCACGAAAGTGTCACTGGCAACCGGCTACCCCGATAGGCCATATTGCTGCCGGGACGGCAGGTGGTTCAACAAGTTGCGGCCCGGAGGTCAGGTAAGATGCGTTCGTTGTTGGTAGGCCTGATCGGCCTCACGTTTGTCGCCGCCGGCAATGCCGCGCAGGCCAAGGTCGCCATCACCGTCGACAAGGACAACCAGCAGATGACCGTCGCCGTCGATGGCGTCGAGAAGTACCGCTGGCCGGTGTCGTCCGGCGATCCCGCGCATGAGACGCCCGGCGGCACGTACCAGACTTTCCGGATGGAAGAAGACCACTACTCCAAGGAATTCGACGAAGCGCCGATGCCGAACGCGATCTTCTTCACCAAACGCGGCCATGCCATCCACGGCACCGATTCCGTCAATCGCCTGGGCAGCCCGGCCTCCCATGGCTGCGTGCGCCTTTCCCGCGCAAATGCCGCGACCCTGTACGCGCTGGTGAAGACCGACGGACTGCTGACCACCTCCGTCACGCTGACAGGATCGGCGCAGGTCGCGCTGGCGCGCAATCCGCGCCCGGCCAAGCCGTCCGCCGTCGCCCGCCGCCAGGTCGCCCCGGCCGAGCCGTCCTATGACGCCGCCGGCAATCCGGTCGAACTGGTGCCGCAGCCGGTGGCGCCGAGCCGCCGCGTGCAGCGCCAGGTCGTGCAGCAGGATGACCGCTACATCTATCCGGCGGACGGTAGTGACACCGGCCAGCGTTATCCCGCCCCTCCCGGCTATCGCCGCATGACCGAAGCCGAGACCCAGCAGTATTACGCCGGCCGCGGCTATGCACCGCAACAGCAGCAGCAATACTACGCGCCGCGCCCCTACCAGCCGCGCGGCCTGTTCGGCGGCTATCAGGACTGAGGTTACTTCGCCTCGCTATCGTTCCCCGGATGCTGCGCAGCGCGTCCGCCTTCGGGCGTGGTGCGTTGCTGATGCGGGGTCCATCGCTTCTGGCAGAGAAAGCATGGAGTCCCGGATCTGCGGAGCAGCGTTGCACCGCGTCCGGGACATGAGATCAAAGCCCTATTCCCCCTCACGCAGCCGCCGCCAGACGGCTCCGAGCACGTTGCTATAGTCGTCGGTCCATACCCGCTCGCCGTCTTCCGGCTCGGTCAACGCCCATTTGGATGACGTCGCCAATGTGCCTACGTCGTCGGCCGAACGCGCCGAGATCACCACATTAGTCGAGAAGATATATTCGGCGTCGCGGCCGGAATCCTCGTTGAACACCCAGCTCTTGAGGTCGTTGGCGTCGGCGATGCCGACCACCACGCTGGCCAGTTCGAGATGGCGGTTGGAGACATGCATCACCACGGCGCCATGCGGCGCCAGCTTGTCCTTGTAGATTTCCATCGCCTCTTCTGTCGCCAGATGGATCGGGATGGCATCCGACGAATAGGCATCCACGATGATCATGTCGTAGATGCCGTCGGGTTCGCGCGCGAAGGTCAGACGCGCGTCGCCGATCACCGGCTTCATGTCCGGCTCGCATTTCGAGACGTAGGTGAAGTATTTCGGATCCCGGGCGGTATCGACCATCGTCTGGTCGATCTCGAAGAACTTCCAGTCCTCGCCGGGCTGCGAGGCACAGGCCAGCGAGCCTGAGCCGAGTCCGATTACTGCGACGCGAAGTGGGCCACCCTTGCGCGCGCGCATTGCGGCGATGGCGTCACCGATGCCGCCGTCCTTGTGATAATACGAGATCGGCTCCGGCCGCCCGGTGACCGGCGTGCCGTCGTCGTTCAGCACCTTCTCGGCGCCGTGGATCGTCGTGCCGTGCATCAGCACGTGGTACTGACCGTTGGTCGTCACTACGATCTTGTGGACGCCGAAGAAGCTGCGCACGGTCTCGACCCGGCCGTCATCGGCCGGATAGACGCGGATCATCACCAGCGCCAGCACGACGATGGCCAGCAACCGGGCGCGGTTGATCCTCAGCAGCACCGCCAGGATCATGATGACCACGGCGATACCCTTGATGACGCCGACGCGGTTGTCATCCATCCAGGAGAACATCTTGCCGGTGGTCCAGGCCGGGCCGATCAGCACCACCGCGGCAATAGCGAGCAACAGCCAGTACCATCCGGTGTACTTGGCAAAGCGCTCCTCGCCGGACGGGCGGCACAGCACCGCCAGCGCGATCAGGATCGGATACTCCGCGATCCACGAAAACGTAAACGGCGCGATCAGCCCGGCGAACAGGCCGCCGACCATGCCGCCGAACGACAGCGCGACATAATAGCCGGTGAGATGCTTTGCGGCGGGCCGCGCACTCGCGAGTTCGCCGTGGCAGGCCATCGCGATGATGAAGAAGCACAGCAGATTGCCGCCGAGCGTCAGCAACAGGTTCTGCTCGCCGCCGATCGCCAGCAGCACGATCACCACCGCGATCGCCACCGGCTGCGCCAGCAGCATCCACTTGTGCGGCAGCAGCGGCCGCGACTGGAACACCAGCACCCACGTCAGCAGATACAGCGACAACGGCATCACCCACAGCAGCGGTGCGGACGCGATGTCGGTCGAGATATGCGCGGTGACGGCGATCAGCAGGCCGGACGGCACCGCGGCGAGGAATATCCAGCGCGCGCGCAACGCCCATGAGGGCGCCGGCGCATCGGCCTCACCTTCGCCCGGCGCGGCGACGACCAAGGCCGGCGACTTCAGCAGCAGCACGCCGCAGCCGGCGATCAGCAGGATCAGCAGGCCGTAGCCTGATGTCCAGATCATGTTCTGGGTGCGCAGCGAGAACATCGGCTCCAGCAACACCGGATAGGACAGCAGCGCCAGAAAGCTGCCTATGTTGGACGACGCATAGAGAAAATACGGATCGTTGCCTTGCGGATGGCCGGTGCGCACGAACCACGCCTGCAGCAACGGATTGTTGGCGGCGAGCGCGAAGAACGGCAGGCCGATCGACACCATGAACAGGCCAAGCAGCCAGAACGCATAGCCGCTCGCCGGCGGATCGCCGAAGCTGGATGAGATCGACAGCGGCAGCGTCAGCAGCGCCACCGCCAGCAGCAGCAGGTGGATCACCACCGGCATCACCCGGCTGCGCAGCTGCATCAGATAGTGCGCATAGGCGTAGCCACCGAGCAGCAGCGACTGGAAGAAAACCATCGCCACCGACCACACCGCCGGCGAGCCGCCGAGCCGCGGCAGCACCATCTTGGTGAACAGCGGCTGCACCGAGAACAGCAGCAGCGCGCTGGTGAAGATCGCGGCGGTGTAGACAATCAGGATCAGGCGATGGCGGGCAGGAGCGGCTGGCAACGTCATGAAAGCTCCGGCTTGGATTCGGCAGGCGCCGAGGCTTCGAAAGCCGGCGCGTCGCCGGACGCCGGAATGGAGCATAGGATACCACGGGGAGCAATGCGGCCTGCCTCCGGAACCAAAATCATGATCCCCACCCTTGTGCCAGGCGACCGCGTCTTCGATAAAGGTGTCCCTAGCAGAGGGTGTTGACGTTCCCATGTCAGAGATCAGCTCAGAGATCGACGTCCTGATCATCGGCGCCGGCCATAACGGCCTGACCTGCGCCACCTATCTCGCGATGGCCGGGTTGCGCGTGAAGGTCGTCGAGCGACGCCACGTGGTCGGCGGCGCTGCGGTGACGCAGGAGTTTCATCCGGGCTTCCGCAATTCGGTCGCGGCCTACACCGTCAGCCTGCTCAATCCGAAAATCGCAGCCGACCTCAGACTGCATGAGCACGGCCTGCGCATCGTCGAACGCAAGGCGCAGAATTTCCTGCCGGCGCCGGACGGCAGCCACCTGCTCACCGGCGAGGGCCGCACCCACCAATCTCTCGCCAAACTCAGTCCGCGCGACGCCGACCGGCTCGATGCCTTCACCGGCGAACTCGAAGTCATCGCCGACGTGCTGCGGCAATTCGTGCTGCGCGCGCCGCCCAACCTCGTGCAGGGCTTTGGGCTGGGCGGCATCTCCGAAGCGATCAACGCGCTCGGCACCGCGAATGTGCTGCGCGGCCTGACCATGGAGCGGCAGCGCATGCTGCTCGACCTGTTCACCGCATCCGCCGGCGAGATGCTGGATGACATCTTCGAGAGCGACCTGATCAAGGCGCTGTTCGGCTTCGACGCGATCGTCGGCAACTATGCCAGCCCCTATGCGGCAGGTTCCGCTTACGTGATGCTGCATCATGCTTTCGGCGAGGTGAACGGCAAGAAGGGCGTGTGGGGCCACGCGATCGGCGGCATGGGCGCGATCACGCAGGCGATGGCCGCGGCGGCGCGCAGCTACGGCGTCGACATCGTGACCGACAACGGCGTGCGCGAAGTCCTGGTCGAGCGCGACCGCGTCGTCGGCGTCATCCTCGACAATGGCGAGAGCGTGCGCACCAAATACGTCGCGTCCAACGTCAATCCGAAGCTGCTCTACACCCGGCTGATGCCGGCCGATGCCTTGCCGAAGCCGTTCCTCGATCGCATCACGAACTGGCGCAACGGCTCCGGCACGTTTCGCATGAACGTGGCGTTGAACGCCCTACCCTCGTTCAGCGCCTTGCCCGGCAATGGGGATCACCTCAGCGCCGGCATCATCATGGCGCCGAGCCTCGATTACATGGACCGCGCCTGGCTGGACGCCCGGCAATACGGCTGGAGCCGCAAGCCGGTAGTCGAACTCCTGATCCCGTCCACGCTCGACGATTCGCTCAGCCCGCCCGGCCAGCACGTCGCCAGCCTGTTCTGCCAGCACGTCGCCCCCGTCCTGCCGGACGGCACATCCTGGGACGACCATCGCGACGAAGTGGCCGACCTGATGATCGCGACGGTAGATGGTTACGCGCCGGGCTTCAAAGCCAGCGTGATCGGCCGCCAGGCGCTGACGCCGCTGGATCTGGAACGCGATTTCGGCCTGCTGGGCGGCGATATCTTTCACGGCGCGCTGAGCCTGAACCAGCTGTTCTCGGCACGCCCGATGCTCGGCCACGCCGATTACCGCGGGCCGCTGAAGGGCCTGTACCACTGCGGCTCCGGCGCCCATCCCGGCGGCGGCGTCACCGGCGCGCCCGGCCACAATGCCGCGAGGGCGATCCTGCGGGATCATCGGGCGTTGTTCGGGTAGGACGGCGTCGGGCGGTCCTGGCTGTCATTCCGGGCTGCGCTGCAGACGGCGAAGCCGGCGGGAGCGCAGCCCGGAATGACAACTCTGTTGAAAACCCTGTGCAAACCTTGTGGAAAACCCCGCGGATATCCTGTGCCAAGCCTGCGCGCTCCCGGTGCAAAATCCCTGCACAGCATGGTGCGGAAGCATGGCATAAGCGGCGTATAGAGCTGTGACCAAGCCATGCTTGGCGTGCGCGCAACCTGTGAATGCCCTTCAACGACCGTTTCGGACTTTTCATGACCGCCATCATCACCCCCGCCACCACCCGCGCCTTGTTTGCGATCGGCACCGAGGCCGCCGCCAAGCGTGTTGTCGATCTGCTCAATGAGAGCTTTGACGACGGCCAGGCGGCGATCGCCGCGTTCGAGCGGCCGGACGGGCGCTGGGATATCAGCGTGCATTTCGCCGAGCCGCCGGTCGAGGATGCGATCCGCGAACTGGTCGCCCTCGCCTCCGACGAGGAAGTCGCCCGCAGCATCGTGTTCGATACCGTCGAAGCCAAGGACTGGGTCGCCGAAAGCCTGGAAGGGCTGGCGCCGGTGCGCGCCGGCCGCTTCATCGTCCACGGCCAGCACGACCGCGACAAGGTGCCGCCGAACAAGCTGGGCATCGAGATTGAGGCTGCACTGGCGTTCGGCACCGGTCATCACGGCACCACGCGCGGCTGCCTGCTGTTTCTGGACTACGTGCTGCGCTCGAAGTCGCCGAAGCGGGTGCTGGATCTGGGTTCGGGTACCGGCGTGCTGGCGATCGCCGCCGCCAAGGCGCTGAAGCGCCGCGTGCTGGCGACCGATATCGACCCGGTTTGCGCCGTGGTCGCACGCGAAAATGCGCGACTCAACGGCGTCGGTAATCTCGTGGAATCGGTCTGCGCCACCGGCTTCGCCTCGCCGGCCTTCGGCGAGAAGGCCCCGTTTGATCTGGTGCTAGCGAACATCCTTGCCAACCCGCTGCGGCAGATGGCGACGCAGATGGCCGCGCATCTGGCGCCGTCAGCGCACATCATCCTGTCCGGGCTGCTGCCGCATCAGGCGATGAGCGTCATCGCCGCCTATCGCGCACGCAACATCACATTGCTGAGGCATCAGCAGATCGAAGGCTGGAGCAGCCTCCTGATGCAGCGCGCGGGCTGATCTTCTAGGCGGGATCGGGCTTGTCGCGACGTGCCAGGATGGCCTGTTCGATGCGTTCCGCCCGCTGCACGCGGGCTTCGACGAAACGTCCGAGCACCTGGACGATGACGCCGCGCTGCTTGGTTTCAATCGGTGGCAAAGGACCGCGGCGTACCGGCGGGGAGATCTTCTCGAACGTAAAAGCAGGCATTGTGTATCCCCTCTTCGTTGAGTTGAAACACTCTGGATGGCCGAGCAGTCACACCGACAACCGAAGCTGCGGCGTGACGTTCCAGCCGATTGAACATGCACACCAGAATTCAAGCATGATCTATGCCAAATTGCGCAACCCTGCCCTTCGATTGCAGCGGCGGCGACGCCCACCTAGGATGACGAACGATGTTCGAAGCCCATTTTCAGACCTTTGAGGACCCCGAGGGCGGCGTGGCGTTGACCGCGCGGCTGGCGGCGTTTCGCGAGGAATTGCTGCGCGCCCGGCTGACCGGCTTCGTGATTCCCCGCGCCGATCAGCAGCAAAACGAATATGTACCGCCGTCCGACGAGCGCCTGGCCTGGCTCACCGGCTTCACCGGATCGGCCGGCATGGCGATCGCGCTGCTGCACGAGGCCGCGGTATTCGTCGACGGCCGCTACAAGCTGCAGGCGGCACAGCAGGTCGATAAAAAAGCATGGAGCGTCGAATCGCTGATTGAGCCGCCGCCGGAACAGTGGCTCGGCGAGCACCTGAAAGCCGGAGACCGCCTCGGATTTGATCCGTGGCTGCACACTTTTGCGGCAGCGGAACGGCTGGCCGCGGCCTGCGCCAAGGCCGGTGCGGAGCTGGTCGCGGTCGACAGCAATCCGCTCGACGCGGTGTGGACCGAACGGCCGGCGTCACCGCTCGGCGCGGTCACGGTCCACGGGATCGAATTTGCCGGCGAAACGGAGGCCGACAAGCTTGACCGGATCCGCGCCGAAATCGCCAGGCTCAAGGTCGACGCGCTGGTGCTGTCGGATTCGCACGCGGTGGCCTGGACCTTCAACATCCGCGGCGCCGACGTGTCGCATACGCCGTTGCCGCTGTCCTATGCCTTGGTGCCGAAGGACGGCCGCCCCACCATCTTCATCGATCACCGCAAACTGTCCAACAGCACCCGCGCGCATCTCGAAGCCAGCGCCGAAGTAATGGAGCCGGACGCGCTGACGGCGACACTGACAACGCTGGCGCAGAAAGGCGCGTCGATCGCGCTCGACAACGCCACCGCCGCGGATGCGCTGAGCCGGCTGATCGCGTCGAACGGTGGCCGGCCGGTGCGATCCAGCGATCCGGTCGCGCTGCTCAAGGCTGTAAAAAACCCAATCGAGATCAAGGGCACGCAGACCGCGCATCGCCGCGACGCCGTGGCGCTGGCGCGCTTCCTCGCCTGGATCGACCGAGAGGCGCCGAAGGGCGGGCTGTTCGAGATTGACACCGTCGAAGCGCTGGAAACCTTCCGCCGTGACACCGGCGCGTTGAAGGACGTCTCGTTTCCGACCATCGCCGGCACCGGGCCGAACGGCGCCATCGTGCATTACCGCGTCACCCGCAAAACCAATCGCCGCATCGCCGTGGGCGACCTGCTGCTGATCGATTCCGGCGCGCAATATGAAGACGGCACCACCGACGTCACCCGCACCATTGCGATCGGCGAACCGACCGACGAAATGCGCGACCGCTTCACCCGCGTGCTGCGCGGCCATATCGCGATTGCGCGCGCGGCGTTTCCCGATGGCACCTCCGGCGCGCAGCTCGATACCTTGGCGCGGCAGTTCCTGTGGCACGCCGGTCTCGATTTCGCGCACGGCACCGGCCACGGCGTCGGCAGTTACCTGTCGGTGCATGAAGGCCCCGCGCGGATTTCCAAGCTCGGCACCACGCCGCTCAAGCGTGGCATGATCCTGTCCAACGAACCCGGCTACTACAAGGCCGACGCGTTCGGCATCCGCATCGAGAATCTCGAACTGGTCGTCGAAGCACACATCGACGGCGCCGAGCAGCCGATGAATGAATTCCAGACGCTGACGCTGGCGCCGATCGATCGCCGGCTGATCAATGCCGGCCGCATCAGCCTGCGCGAACTCGCCTGGATCAACGACTACCATGCCCGCGTCCGCCGCGAGGTCATGCCCCTGCTCGACGACGAAGCGACGCGGGTCTGGCTCCAAGCCGCGACCGAACCGCTGGCGCACGCGAAATAACAACAAGAACAAGAATAACAACAAGAACAAGAAAGCCCGATGTGAACGGCACGACGCCTGCGACGAAGACGCCACCGATCGACCATTCGACCTCGCGGGTGATGCTGCTGTTGCTGGTGGCGATGACCGGCGTCGCGCCGATCTCGCTCTATATGCTGGTGCCGGCGCTGCCGGTGCTGGCGCGCACCTTCGACAGCGACATCTCGATCGCGCAGATGACGGTGTCGCTGTACATGGTCGGCCTCGCCTTCTCGCAGCTGATCATGGGGCCGCTGTCGGACCGCTTCGGACGACGGCCGGTGCTGCTTGCCGGGCTCGGCCTGATGGTGGCCGCCGGCATCGGCAGCATTTTTGCGGACACGCTGCCGCAGCTGATCGCGGCGAGATTCTTTCAGGCGCTCGGCGGCGCCACCGGCATGGTGATGAGCCGCGCCATCATCCGCGACCTCTATCCGCGCGAGCGCGTCGGCGCGATGATCAGCCTGGTGATCGCGGTGATGATGATCGCGCAAATGCTGAGCCCGCTGGCCGGCGGATTGCTCGAGATCGGCTTCGGCTGGCGCTCGATATTCTACACCGTCACCGTCGCCTCCCTGCTGGTCACGCTCGGCATTGCCTGGCTGCTGCCGGAGACGCACCGCAGCGGCGCACACGCGGCCGGCAGCGGCTTCATCTCCGACGTCCGCGTGCTGTCGAAGAGCCGCGCCTTCATTGGCTACATGCTGTGCCAGGTGCTGGCGTCGTCGATCATCTTCACTTTCGCCGGCGGCGGGCCGTATGTCGTGGTGACCCAAATGGGCCGCAGCAGCGCCGAGTACGGCGCGTGGTTCGCGACCACCGGCTTCGCGTATCTGATGGGCAACGTGTTCTGCGTGCGCTTCGCGCCACGGCGTTCGCTTGAGCAACTGATCTGGTTCGGCCTCGCGCTGCAACTGATCGGCGCGGTTCTCAATGTCGTCTGGGGCATCACCGGATTGAATCAGGCGCCGGCCTGGCTGTTCGTGACGCAGATGCTGGTGATGTTCGGCAACGCCTTCGTGATGTCGAACTCCGCCGCCGGCGCGCTGAGCATCCGCCCGCAGGCGGCGGGTTCGGCGTCGGGAATGATGGGTTTCCTGCAGATGGGTTTCGGCTCGCTGTGCTCGCAATTCGGCGCGTATCTCGGCGGCCATTTCCAAACCGCCGTCCCGCTCAACATCGCCATCGTCATCCTCTCGCTCGGCTGCGCCAGCGCGATGATCTTCCTGGTCCCGCGCGGCGGCGTGGTGGCGACGGAAGCAATGATCGAAAAGGCGGAGGGGGAAGAGACGGGGCTGTTGTAGCGATCACCTTTCCAGTCTCCGGAGGTCGTGAGCGTTTACGCACAGTCCGTTATCATCGTCATGACCGGACCTGGTCCGGCCATCCACGCCTTCGCCTGCTGCCAGGACGTGGATACGCGGGACGAGCCCGCGCATGACGGCGGATAGGGCTGAGATTCAATTGTCAAACAGCCACGGCTCTGAAACACGGGTGTGCATTCTCGCGGCGCTTACGCGCCCGAGTTTTGCGCATTCCTTCCACCCTCTCCAAAAAGAGAGCGCGCGGAACGCCGGGTGCCCGATGCACCCTTGGGCCTGACGCCATGCCGTAGTCGGCAAGTCGTAAAAACGTCAGGACTTTCGGACAATCGGACAGACCGACGTTCCGCACGCGATGGGTTTAGGGCTCGCTCCGTGTCACCCCCTGGTGCCCGACCAGCTTTAGCGCACCATCCATGATCCAGGACGAGGATCGGGGCCAACACGACTTGGGCCGTTCGCAGGTTGGATGCGTTCGTCCGTTCGCACAGTTCGACGCGTGTCCGCTTGTAGGCGATCTGGTCTTCCGCCGGAGTGGTGTGCTCCCGCATCGAACCGTCCCGCCCGTGGGCCAACCCATGTCAAACCGCGCGGCCGCCGCATCTCCGGCGTCCACCGCATCCCGCCCCACGACCGTGACGATCGCGCTCGCCCCTCTCATCGGGGCAGGACGCTCAGGATATTAATCCTTCTAGGTATATAGTCAATATACTGAGAAAAAATGTTTGGTGCAGCCCAATCCGCCCCCGTTATTCCGGGCGGAGCCGGCGCCAGCCGGCCGCGCGCCCGGAATCCGAATATGTTTTGCGCTGAACATTCCGGGATTCCGGGCTCGCATTGCAGCGGCTCCGCCGCTTTCATGCATTCCGGAATGACGATTGACGCCTACCCGCCGATCAGCGCCAGCCACTCGTCTTCGGTCAGCACATTAACGCCGAGGTCGCGCGCCTTCTTCAGCTTCGAGCCGGCATCCTCGCCGGCCACCACATAGTCGGTCTTCTTCGACACCGAACCGGCCACCTTGGCGCCGAGCCGTTCGGCGCGGGCCTTGGCCTCGTCGCGGGTGAACTTCGTCAGCGAACCGGTGAACACCACGGTCTTGCCGGCGACGGCGGTGTCGGATTTGGCCTGCTCGACATCAAGCACCTCGATCTCGTCGAGCAGTTCGCCCAGCGCCTCGACGTTGCGTTGCTCGGCGAAGAACTCGACCACCGCATCCGCCACGATCTTGCCGACGCCGCCGATATTGTTGAGGTCCTGATAGGCTTCCGAGATATTACCCGACCCCTGCTCCCCGGCGGCGGCGGCGAGCATCGCCGTGCGAAACGCATCCAGGCTGCCATAGTGTCGCGCCAGAAGTTTCGCGTTGCCCTCGCCGATGTGGCGGATGCCCAGCGCGAAGATGAAGCGGTTCAGCTCGATCCTGCGCCGCGCGTCGATGGCGCCGAACAGGTTGCGGACCGAGACTTCGCCGAATCCCTCGCGGTCAATGATCTTCTTCGTCGCGCGCGCATCGCGCTTCTGCAACGTGAAGATATCGACCGGATGCATGATCAGGCCGTCGTCGTAGAATTCCTGGATCTGCTTGTCGCCGAGGCCGTCGATATCGAAAGCCAGCCGCGAGACGAAATGCCTGAGCCGCTCGACCGCCTGCGCCGGGCAGATCAGCGCGCCCGTGCAGCGCGTGACGACCTCGCCGTCCTCGCGCACGGCGTGGCTGCCGCAGGCCGGACATGTGGTCGGGAATTCAAAGGGCTTGGCATCAGCGGGCCGCTTGTCGAGGATCACGCTGACGATCTGCGGGATCACATCGCCGGCGCGCTGGATGACGACGGTATCGCCCTCGCGGATATCGACGCCGTCGCGCAGCGGTTGGCCGTCATTGCCGATGCCCTTGATGTAATCCTCGTTGTGCAGCGTGGCGTTCGCGACCACGACGCCGCCGACGGTAATCGGGGTCAACCGCGCCACCGGCGTCAGCGCGCCGGTGCGGCCGACCTGGATGTCGATTTTCTCCAGCACCGTGGTGGCCTGCTCTGCGGCGAATTTATGCGCGATCGCCCAGCGCGGCGCACGGCCGGCAAAGCCGAGCCGCGCCTGCCAGTCGATGCGATCGACCTTGTAGACCACGCCGTCGATGTCGTAGCCGAGCGACGCACGCTCGGTGCCGACCTTGCGATAGAAGGTCAGCGCGTCCTCGACACTGGCGCAAAGCGTGATCAACGGATTGACGGTGAAGCCAGCCTTTTTCAGCCAGTCGAGCATGCCGTGCTGCGTCGGCTCTTCCATCGGATAGTCCGACATCTCACCCCAGGCATAGGCAAAGAATTTCAGCGGCCGCGATGCCGTGACCGCGACGTCCTTCTGGCGCAGCGAACCGGCAGCGGAATTGCGCGGATTGGCAAACGGATCTTCGCCGGCTTCGACCTGGCGCTGGTTGAGCGCGAGGAAGTCGCTCTTGAGCATGTAGACCTCGCCGCGCAATTCGCAGGCGGCGGGAATGGCGCTGCCCTTCAACGTGGTCGGGATATCGCCGATGGTACGAACATTCGCCGTGACATCCTCGCCGGTGGAGCCGTCGCCGCGGGTCGCGGCGCGCACCAGTTCGCCGTTCTCGTAGCGCAGCGACAACGAAAGACCGTCGATCTTCGGCTCGGCGACAATCGCCGGCACCTCATCGAGTTTCAGAAAACGCTGGATGCGCTCAACGAATTCAGCGACTTCCTCGTCGGTGAAGGCATTGCCGAGCGACAGCATCGGCACCGCATGTTGTACTTTCGCGAAGGCGCGCGAGGGCGCAGCGCCCACGGTCTGCGTCGGCGAATTGCCGGCGACGAGTTCGGGAAATTTGGCTTCGATCTCCTCTACGCGGCGACGCAACGCGTCGTATTCGGCATCGGCAATCTTCGGCGCGTCGTTTTGATAGTAAGCGACGTTGTGCGCCTCCATCACGAGCGTCAGCCGCATCAGCTCGACCTTGGCTTTGGCCTTGGTGAGGGTGGCGAGGTCGGGGGCGGACGGTTTTGCTGTCTTGGCCATGATTGACGCTAATGTTTTGTCGTTCCGGGATGGTCCCACTTGGGACCAGACCCGGAATCCCGAGATGGAGGGGGAGATGAAATCCTACTACGTCTATATTCTAGCGAGCCGGCGGGAAGGTCCAATTTACGTCGGAATAACCAGCGACCTCGTGCGCCGGGTCTATGAGCATCGCATCAAGGCGGTGCCGGGCTTCACGTCGCGATACAACATTACACGTCTCGTCTGGTTCGAAGTCTACGACGATCCGCTTACGGCTATCGCACGCGAAAAGGAATTGAAGAAGTGGCGGCGGGCGTGGAAGATCGCGCTGATCGTGCAAGGAAATCCGGAATGGAATGATCTCTACGACGAGATTTGCTCTTAACATTCGTCATTCCGGGGTGGGAGCAGCGACAGCTGCGAGCGAACCCGGAACGACCTTCCACTGTCATTCCGGGGCGGGAGCAGCTTGCTGCGAGCGAACCCGGAACCCCGAGATGTTTTCCGTCCTGCAGCAAGGCGCATGTGCACTTCTGGGTTCCGGGTTCGCTCGCCCTGACGGGCTCGCGCCCCGGAATGACAGTTTGGGTCAGGTCACACCCCTGACCCGGGATCAGGCCGCCCCGCGCAGCAGGCGATCCGCCGCCGCTCTGGCTTCCGCCGTAATCTCCGCACCGGCCAGCATGCGGGCAATTTCCTCGCGGCGGGGAGCGGCGTCCAATGTATTGACGCTGGTGGCGACGCGCTTGCCCTTGTCCAGCGCATCCTTGGAAATCAGCAGATGCTGGTCGGCCCGGGCGGCCACCTGCGGTGCATGGGTCACGGCCATCACCTGGACCTTGCCGGCGAGCCGCGCGAGCCGCGCGCCGATCGCATCGGCCACCGCGCCGCCGACGCCTGTGTCGATCTCGTCGAACACCAAAGTCGGCGCCGAGCCCTTGTCGGACAGCACCACCTTGAGCGCCAGCAGGAAGCGCGACAACTCGCCGCCGGAGGCTACCTTCATCATGGGACCTGCGCGGGTGCCGGGATTGGTCTGGACCCAGAACTCGACGCGGTCGATGCCCTGCGGACCCGGACTGGCCGCATCCGATTCGACCTGGGTCATGAACCTGGCGCGCTCCAGCTTGAGCGGCGCCAGTTCGGCGCAGACCGCCTTGTTGAGCTTCTCGGCCGACTTGATGCGCGCCAGCGAAAGCTTGGATGCTGCTGCGCTGTATTTACCGTCGGCGGTGGCGGCGGCGTTCTCCAGCCCCTGCAACTGGCCCGCGCCGGCGTCGATGGTCGCGACATCCGAGATGAATTTCGCAGCCAGAGCGGCCAAGCCGTCGACCGGCGTCGAGTATTTTCGCGCCGCAGCACGCAATGCGAACAGCCGTTCCTCGATGCGCTCCAGTTCGCTGGGGTCGAAATCGGTGGCAATCAAAGCGGCGGTGAGATGCTGATCGGCCTCCTCCAGCGCGTTGATGGCAACGTCGATCGCCTTCACCGCGGGTTCGACCAGCGCCGGCGAGGAACCTGCACGGCGCTCCAGCCGGCGCACGGCTGCGGCCAGCGTCGAGATCGGCGAATGGTGGCCGGAGACGGCGTCCTGCGCCTCGCGCAGATCGGCGGCGATCTTCTCGCCCTGCATCATGCCGGTGCGGCGATCCGCCAGCGCGGTTTCTTCGCCGTCCTTCGGCTTCAGCTTCTTCAACTCGTCGGCGGCGTGGCGCAGGTAATCGGCGTCGCGAGCGGCGCGCTCCATATTGGCGCGGTGCGCCTCCAGCGTGGCATAGGCTACCTTGCGGGCTTCCCACAGGCTTTCCAGCGCGACCACGTCCTTGTCCAGCCCGGCAAAGGCATCGAGCAGCCGGCGATGGGTGGCGGCATCCACCAGCGCGCGCTCGTCGTGCTGGCCGTGAATCTCGACCAAAGCCGCGCCGACCGCCTTCAGCGTCTGCACGGAGGCGGACTGGTCGTTGATGAAAGCGCGGGTGCGGCCGTCGGCGAGCTGCACGCGGCGCAGGATCATCTCGCCGGTGTCTTCAAACCCGTTGGCGGCGAGAATCGCCAGTGCCGGATGGCCTTTGGCCAGGTCGAACACCGCGGTGACGTGGCCCTGCTCGACGCCGTGGCGAACGAGGCCCGCATCGCCACGACCGCCCAGCGCCAGGGCGAAGGCATCGAGAAGAATGGATTTACCTGCGCCGGTCTCGCCGGTCAGCACCGCAAGACCGCGGGCGAACTCGATATCGAGCCGTTCGATCAGGACGATGTCACGGATCGAAAGACGGGCCAGCATGGGAGTTCAGTTCCTAACCGAGGCCAAATCGCTTGAAGGCCTTACTCAGGTAAGAACCCTTGTTCTCGCTCGGCTCGAGACCGCCGGACTTTACAAGATTGTAGGCGTCTTTGTACCACTTGCTGTCAGGAAAGTTGTGGCCAAGCACAGCGGCGGCGGTCTGCGCCTCGCCGACGATGCCGATCGCCATATAGGCCTCGGTCAGGCGCGCCAGCGCTTCCTCGACATGCCGGGTGGTCTGGTATTGCGTGACCACGGTCTTGAAGCGATTGATGGCGGCGGTGTAGTCGCGCTTGTCCATGTAATAGCGCCCGACCGACATTTCCTTGCCGGCCAGCTGGTCGCGCGCGCCCTCCAGCTTCTTCTTGGCGGAGGTGGCGTATTCCGACTGCGGATATTTGCGCACCACTTCCTCGAGCGCAGCCATCGCCTTTTCGGTGCGGCCCTGGTCGCGGGAAATGTCCGGGATCTGGTCGTAATGCGAGGCAGCGATCAGATACTGCGCATAGGCCGCATCCGGGCTGCTGGGATGCAGCGTAACGTAGCGCGTCGCCGAGCCGATGCAGGTGTCGTAATCGCCGGCCTCGTAGGCGGCATAAGACGACATCAGCAGCGATTTGCGTGCCCAATCCGAATACGGATGCTGGCGATCGACTTCCTCGAACTTCTTCGCCGCAGCCTTCGGGTCCTTGCTCTGGTTCATGAGGTACAGGCCCTCATTGTAGAGCTTGTCCGCGGGCTCCTCGACGAAAGTCTCGTCCTTGCTGGCGAACTTGTCCCACAGCGCGCCGGTGCCGCAGCCGCTCAGCGGCACAGCCAGTGCGATCAGGCCCAAAGCCTGCCACAGCCGGCGGCCGAAGCCGTCGAGAGAGTTGCGATGTCCGAGCGTACGCTGTGCCGACATAGATGAAGACCTGACGCCTTTGATGCGGTGCCCCGCGGGTATCCCGCGCGCGATCACGGACCAACCGGCAACCTGCCCGTGGTTCGCTGCTGACCGCGCGCCTGTTTAGCCTGATAAAGTCCGTTAACCAACCGGATACGCAGCCAATTCGCCGGGATTAAGGCGAAGGGGGCGACAATACAACGGGTTATGGTTACCGGGGATAACGGAGAGACGCGAGGCGTCTCAGGAAACGTCGGGGCCGAACGCCGGGGCGATCATGCCGCCCAGCATGCCGCTGGCGATCTCGGCGGTGCGCGGACGGCGGGCGGCCACCTGATCGGCATCGACGATCTTCCAGGCGCTGCGATCCGCCATCAGAGCAGTGAGAACGGCGTTGTTGAGCTTGTGGCCGCCGCGGACCGACTTGAAGGCACCGAGCAGCGGCAGTCCGGCCAGAGCGAGGTCGCCGACGACGTCGAGCACCTTGTGACGGACGCATTCGTCGGAGAAGCGCAGGCCTTCGGTGTTGAGCAGGCGGTTGTCGTCGAACACCACCGAATTGTCGAACGAGGCGCCGAGCGCAAAACCGGCGCTCCACAGGCGGGTGACGTCATTCATGCAGCCGAAGGTGCGGGCGCGCGCGATGTCGCGCCGGAAGCTCTGCGGATTGAGGTCGAGGACGTAGTTCTGACGGCCGATCACGGGATTGGCGAAATCGATTTCGACTTCGGCACGGAAGCCGGCGGCGTGGGGACGGAGTTCACCAAACGAGTCGCCGATCGCGACCTGCACCGGCTTGAGAACCTGAATGAAGCGGCGGCGGGCGGCCTGCTCGACGATGCCGGCCTGATCGATGGCGGCGACGAAGGCGGCGGCGGAGCCGTCCATGATTGGCACTTCCGGCCCATCGACTTCGATGGTGGCGTTATCGACGCCCATGCCGCGCAAGGCTGCAAGAACGTGTTCGGCGGTAGAAACCAGCGGGCCGTCGCGGTCGCCAAGCACGGTGGCGAAGGCAGTGGCGGTAACGGATTTGGCGTTGGCGGTGATTTCGCGGTCCGGGCCATCGAGGCCAGTACGGACAAAAATAAACCCGGCATCGACAGGCGCGGGTGAGAGGGTCAGACTGACAGGCAAACCGGAATGGACGCCGACACCGTTAACGGTGGCTTGCGACCAAAGCGTTGTTTGACGACTGAATTTCATTCTAACCCCACCTGCGACTCAATCAGTTCTGCCGACCGGCGTCTCTGAAGTCCCCGAGTCGCGGCAACCATACCGGCTGCCACAAAGTGCGCCAACTCACGCTTTTTTACCGATTGTTACCCAACGTCTGCCGCATTCGGGCCAAGCGTTGACCCAATTTGCCACAGTATTCGCACGCTTCAATTGCACATCAATCCGGCAACACATAATTAATGGTGTAAATTCAAATGCTTAACGAATAGTTCGATGGCGCAATGCAGTAAGAAAAAAGGCCCCGGCATTAATGCCGGGGCCTTTGTCGTCGTCATGATTGTAACAAAACTCAGTTGGTCTGGCGGCGCAGGAACGCCGGGATATCGAGATGGTCGTCACCCTGTGGCGCGGGAGCCACAGGTGCCGGACGGCCATGCGAATCCAGCCCCTGCGGCGCCGGACGGCGAGCGTATTCGGATACCGGTTCGTTACCCATCTGCTGCGACACGGAGCGCTGCGGCTTGCGCTCGGGCAGCGGCGGCATCGGGGCCATCGCGGGCGCCTGACGGGCCGGCTCGGAGTCCTCTTCACGACGGCCGAGGCCGACATTGGCGAGGCGCTGCAGCAACGACATCCGGACCTTCTGCGGTTCGTCTTCCGAGGTCTCGCCGCGGGCCTGGCGGATCTCGTTCTGCGCGGTCATCGGCAGCTCGTCGAACTTCGGCATGCGGGGTGCGCGTACCGGGGCACGCTCGGCGGCCTGCGGAATGAACTGCTCCGGCGGCGCCGGCTCATGGGCTTCCATGCGCGGGGCGGTTTCCGGGAACAGCGACGGCTTCTGCGCGATCGGACGCACGGTCACGTCGCCATAGGAAGCCGGCTGGCTGGAGACCCGGGCGACCGGTTGGTGGGCTTCCGGGGAAACCGCAGCGGCGATCGCAGCCAAAGCGGCGCGTTCGTGGTTGTTGGCCGGTGCGCGCGGCGCGTCGGTCTTCTGCGCCGAGGTGGCGACGGCGCGCTGGTTGTCGGCGCGCAGCTTGGCGGTGAGGTCGGCGAGGCGGCCGTCCGGGCCGGCGGGGGCTGCGACCGCATTGGTCGTGGCGCCAGCGGGGGCTGCGGTATTGCGCAGCGTCGACTGGTCGATGCCGGTCGCGACCACGGAGACGCGGATCACGCCGTCGAGGGTCTCGTCGAAGGTCGCGCCGACAATGATGTTGGCGTCGGCATCGACTTCCTCGCGGATGCGGGTAGCGGCTTCGTCGACTTCGAACAGCGTCAGGTCCTTGCCGCCGGTGATCGAGATCAGCAGGCCACGGGCGCCCTTCATCGAGGAATCATCGATCAGCGGGTTGGCGATCGCGGCTTCGGCGGCGGTCAACGCACGCTTCTCGCCGGAGGCTTCGCCGGTGCCCATCATCGCCTTGCCCATCTCACGCATCACGGCGCGAACGTCGGCGAAGTCGAGGTTGATCAGGCCTTCCTTGACCATCAGGTCGGTGATGCAGGCAACGCCCGAGTACAGCACCTGATCGGCCATCGCGAAAGCGTCGGCGAAGGTGGTCTTCTCGTTGGCGACCCGGAACAGGTTCTGGTTCGGGATGATCAGCAGCGTGTCGACCACCTTGTGCAGCTCGGCAATGCCGGCTTCGGCGGTGCGCATGCGGCGCTGGCCTTCAAAGTGGAACGGCTTGGTGACGACGCCGACGGTGAGGATGCCCATATCGCGCGCGGTCTTGGCGATCACGGGAGCCGCACCGGTGCCGGTGCCGCCGCCCATGCCGCAGGTCACGAACACCATGTTGGCGCCCGACAGGTGATCGCGAATCTCGTCGATCACTTCCTGTGCGGCGGCAGCGCCGACGTCCGGCTGCGAACCGGCGCCGAGACCCTGCGTCACCACGGTGCCCATCTGAACAATGCGCTGCGCCTTCGACATGGTCAGCGCCTGCGCGTCGGTGTTGCCGACCACGAAATCAACGCCCTGCAATCCGGCGGTGATCATGTTGTTGACGGCGTTGCCGCCAGCGCCGCCGACACCGAACACGGTGATGCGGGGCTTGAGTTCGGCGATATCCGGGGGGGTAAGGTTAAGTGTCATGTGATTGCCTCTCGATTACGCGCGCGTTGTCTGGTCATGCCGACGGCCGGAGGCCGAAAGCGTTGAAATTGAAAAAGGGATCGATTGAAAACGGGTCATCAGAATCCTTCGCGAAGCCATCGCCCGACCTTTCCGAAATAGCCGTCGCCAGTGCCGGTCTTGAGCTGCCGGGTGTAACGCGGCTCGACATGCTCAAGATGAGCGAATTGCGGATAGACCAGCAGGCCCGACGGCACCGCGAACGATGCGCTCTTGGCCTCGACAGGCAGCCGGCCGAAACCGAGCGGACGCCCGATGCGAACCGGACGGCCGAGAATCTGGCTGCCGAGTTCGGCCAGACCGGTGAGCTGCGACGCGCCGCCCGACAGCACGACGCGCGCACGCGGCTCTGCTGCAAACGGCGAATCTGCCAGCCGGTCCCTGACCATTTCAAAAATCTCCTCGGCACGCTGCCGTACGATGTTGGCGATGGTGGCGCGGGTCACGACCTGCGGAAAATCGCGATCGTTGTCACCGGCCGCCGGCACGTTCATCACTTCGCGCGCATCGGATCCACCAGTTAGTACCGTGCCATATAACGTCTTGATTCGCTCGGCATCTGCGATGCAGCAACCGAGGCCGCGCGCGATATCCATGGTGATGTGTTGCCCGCCGACCGCAAAGCCCGACGCGTGCACGAAGCGGCCGCCGGAATAGATCGCGATCGTCGTGGTCCCTGCCCCCATCTCGACGACGGCAGCGCCAAGATCAGTCTCGTCGTCGGTGAGAACGGAGAGTCCGGCGACATAGGGCGCCGCCGCCATCGCCTCGACGTTGAGGTGGCAGCGTTCGACGACCAGCATCAGATTGCGCGCGACGGTGGCATCGGCGGTGACGACGTTCATGTCGACGCCGAACTGACTGGCCACCATGCCCTTGGGATCGCGGATGCCCTTGACGCCATCGAGCGCATAGCCGACCGGCAGAGCGTGCAACACGGTGCGGCCCTGCGGCGTGGCGTGCTTCATGCCGGTGGAAGTGACGCGGGTGACGTCGGCAGCGGTGACGGCACTGCCTTTGATGTCGGCAGAGGCTTCGATCAGCTGGCCCTGCAGGCGGCCGGCGGACACCGAGAGCAAAACAGATTCGACGCGCGCCTTGGCCATGCGCTCGGCCAGCGAAACGGCCTGACGCACCGCCTGCTCGCATTCGCCCATATCGACGACGGCGCCGGACTTGACGCCGCGCGACTGGATCTGGCTGTAGCCGATCAGCTCGACGGCATGCGTGCGGCCGCGCAGCGCTTCGTTCGGCGGGCACGGCTTGAGGCGCGCGATCATGCACGCGATCTTGCTGGTGCCGACATCCAGCGAGGCCACCAGCGCGGTGCGGTTGGCGGCCATCTGGCGCGTCTTCGGCGCCTGGTTGCGATCGAGGCTGGTCATGCGGCACCAGCCTTCTTCTTGTTCTTGTCTTTATCCTTGTTGAACAGCTCTTCGCGCGCCTTGGCGGCGTCTTCCGAGAGCCGCACCGTCAGCCGGTCCGAAAGCCTCATGTCGATGGCGACGATATCACGCGAGAACAAATGATCTTCCTTGTCGAGCTTGCTCAGCATCGCCAGCGCGTTGCCGACGTCGTTTTCCGGCAGGCGCACGTCGAGCCCGTCCTTCAAACGCAAATTCCAGCGCCGTTCGCCGACGAAGATCGCGGCCTTGGTGACCGAGCGGACCTGCGGATAGCGATCCAGCAGCGCCAGGAAATCCTTGGCGCGGGTGTCGGCGCCCTTGCCGACCACGAGCGGCAGCGAGGTAAAGCGGCGCGAAACATAAGTCTCCAGCACGGCGCCGTCGTCGGCGACGACGGACAGGCGGCCGTCCTGCTGCCACAGC
>NZ_JAQGJT010000198.1 GCF_028290495.1 Tardiphaga sp. | reverse complement strand
ACTACGACGGCATCCGCAAAGCTTTCGACGCACTTCCCAACGCCTTGGACCGTGCTCACGACGAGGCGGACGAAATCTTCCCGGAGATCGCAAAAGCTCTTGTGCCCGCTGATCATACCTACGTGCTTGCCGGCGGCCCCAACTACAACGTGGGCTATGGAATGGCGATGTGCTATTTCCTCGAGATGCAGCGCAAGGGTGCTACTGCCTTCAACGCCAACGAGTACTTTCACGGCGCCTTCGAGATCACAGACCGCGACACCCCGATCTTGGTCTTCCGCGGTGAAGATGCCAGCAGCGTCCAGATCGACCGCCTCGAGTCGTTCTTCGCTCGCTACAGCGACAACAACCACATCGTCGACTCGCGGAAGTTCGCCCTCGAGGGCGTGCCAGCCGAGTTGCGAGGAGAAGTCACACCCCTCCTGTTAGCCACCCTTTCAAAGCGTCTCGCTGAGCACCTCGAAGCTGTCTCCGGCAACTCGCTCACCCGTCGTCGTTACATGTTCACGGTGGAGTACTGATGACTGTTCGACTGGTTGGCCTCGGCGACAACGTCGTGGACCGATACGTGGACCTGGGCTTCATGTACCCGGGAGGAAACGCCGTCAACGTGGCCGTCCATGCACGGCGAAGTGGCGCCGAATCCGCTTACGTGGGCGTCATCGGGACCGACGACGAGGGTGACCTCGTTAAATCCAGTTTGCTCTCCGAGGGCGTCAAGACCGATCGAGTTCGCCGGGTCGACGGTGAGACCGCCTTCGCGACGGTCTACACCGACGAAACCGGGAATCGATCGTTCGGCCTCTGCCTCAAGGGAGTGTCGCTCTTCCATCCGGACTCGGACGACCTCGACTATCTCGCCGGGTTCGACATTGTCCACCTCTGCGAGACGATCCGGATGGAGGAGGCGCTGTCCGCCATTGCGACTCGGACCGCCGTCTCATACGATTTCTCGGATCGCGACAACGACTACGCCGCGCCATTGCTTTCCGCGATCACCGTCGCGACTTTCTCCCGATCCGACAGCAGCACGGAGGAAGTGGAGTCGCAGATCGCATGGGCCCACGCACAGGGTGCTCGTTGGGTGATCGTCACTCGGGGCGCACTAGGCGCCGTCATCTCGGACGGCACCCGCATCCACTTCCAGCCGGCAGCGCCGGCGCAGGTCGTCGACACCCTCGGCGCGGGCGACTCATTCATCGCCAGGTTGCTGGTGCGCATCTGGGAGGGTGTCGATCTGCCTGCCGCGGCGGACGAGGCAGCACGGTATTCCGCCGAGGTGTGCGGAATGCCAGGAGGGTTCGGCCACGGGCGGGCCCTGATCGTCGCGAGCGACAACACTGCGCTCGCTCAGTCCACGAACGAAGGATGACCATGACACTTGCATTTCCCACCATCGACGACTACCGAGCACGACTTCAGCGCCTGCAAGCAGCGATCCGAGAAAACGGGTTCGACGCCTTCGCGTTGAGCAGCTTCGACAACCACAGATACCTCGGCGGGGTCGACGGCATCGCGAGCGTTCGCCCAGTCTGGGTGGTTGTGCCTGCCAACGGGGATCCGCGCTTTGTTTCCCCTCGCATCGAAGCGCCTGAGATACGGCAGCAATCCTGGATCCCGGTAGCCGAGGAATGGATCGAATGGGTGGAAGACGGAGTGGCGCGCAGCGCCATCGAAGCTCTGGTGCGCCAACTCGAACCGCTCGGACCCTCCGCACGTATCGGCATCGACTACGACGCGACATCCGCAAGCGCTCTCGAAGCGCTGCGCTCGATCCTTGGGGCCGATCACATCAGCGACGCGGCTCCGATCGTCCGAGAGGTGCGCAAGGTGAAAGACCAGGCGACCATCGACGTCGTCCGGCGCTCGGCCGACATCGCGGTCCACCAGTTCAACGCTTCAGTCGCTCTCGCTGCCCCCGGAGTTCACGAGTGGGAAGTCGTGCGCGCCTCCCGTGATGCAGGCATCGACCGTGCAGCCTTTTGGTGGGACGATGACGTCGAGCATTCCCCCCTAATTCCCGGAATCCACGTTCTCGCGTCCGGGCCAGACCGCTCATCGCGCGCCCACGCGGTCGGCGCCGGAAGAGAGTTGTCGGATGGCGACGTGCTGCAGTTGTGTTACTGCGGCCGTCCGTTCTTCGGGCACGGGATCTGCTTCGACCGACCGGTTCGCATCGGTGGCAAACCGTTTAGCGACGACGTGCTGCGAGTCGTGCGGGCAGCACGTTCCGCCCAGGAGGCGGCGATCGAACTCGTCAGGCCTGGCGTGACCACCGGCGAACTCCACGACGCCGCGATCCGAGCCATCGAAGCAGAAGGAATCACATCCGCCCTCCGGCACCGAACGGGTCGCGGAATCGGTCTCAGCGACCCGGAATGGCCCGAGATCAAGGCGGGCGACCCCACAGTCCTCGAGCCAGGCATGCTCATCGCACTCGAACCCGGCGTCTATGTAGATGGTGTCGCAGGCGCCCGCTTCGGCGACACGTTCCTCGTAACGGACGACGGATACGAAGCCCTGACCCCGCTGGATCTCGGTCGGTCGTTCTAAGTGATCGACGTTCGCGCCCACGCGGGGCCAACGTAAACCACAACCTCCATCGCGAGAGTCGCGAGATTCACATCGATTGCCATAGAAGAAACCGAATGTCGAACAGATCATCGACGGCCACGGTCGTGCCTCCCGCTGCCGCAGTGCGAGATACGCTCAGGCCGATCATCGCGGTCACCTACAGCTCGAAGGAATTCGG
>NZ_JAQGJT010000149.1 GCF_028290495.1 Tardiphaga sp. | reverse complement strand
GAATTGATCACGCGCGATCGTCGGGCGCGGGTTCCACCAGCATGCAAATTGCACCAAGGGGCGCTCCGCGCGCGCGAGCGCAAAAGTCCAGCCATGGTCTTCGGCATAGCAATAATGCAGAAAAGAGAGGCCGGTCAGCCCAGAGAGATAATCTGCGAAACCCGGTCCGTCCGCTTTCCGATACCTGGCCGAGTCCGCGTACGGGACGAAGGTCAGCCAGCCGTTCGCCGGCCCGAAGATTACCCCACTAAGTTTGGCATGGCGCAGCCGCTTCTGCGCCTCGCCGCTGTCGCCGACACGAACGTGATAGCTGACGCTAAATTCACTCATCGCGGCATCGTTCAAGCATGGGTCAGAGACGTTCAGGGCTCAATGGTTTATCCGCGTTCTTGAACGGGCGTCAGCCCGTGCGCTAGAACCGCGGCAATTCGGGAAACGCCAGCTTGCCGCCATGCACATGGACGCGGCCGAGTTCGGCGCAGCGGTGCAGGGTCGGAAACACCTTGCCGGGATTGAGCAGGCCCTGGGCGTCGAAGGCGCATTTCAAACGTTGCTGCTGGTTGAGGTCGATCTCGCTGAACATCGACGGCATCAAATCGCGTTTCTCGATGCCGACGCCGTGCTCGCCGGTGAGAAAGCAGCCGACTTCCACGCAATGCCTCAGGATGTCGGCGCCGAAATCTTCGGCGCGCTGCAGCTCGCCGGGCTTGTTGGCGTCGTACAGAATGAGCGGATGCAGGTTGCCGTCGCCGGCGTGAAACACGTTGGCGACGCCGAGGCCGTATTTCGCCGACATCTCCTTCATCCGCCGCAGCACCAGCGGCAGAGCGGCGCGCGGAATGGTGCCGTCCATGCACAGATAGTCCGGCGAGATGCGGCCGACCGCGGGGAATGCCGCCTTGCGGCCGGACCAGAACAGCAGCCGCTGCTGCTCGGAGGTCGAGATCTGGCACGTCGTCGAGCCGCAGCCGAGCGCGATGGCCTCGACGCGCGTGATCAGTTCATCGACCTCGACGCCGGGGCCATCGAGTTCGATGATCAATAGCGCCTCGACGTCCAGCGGATAGCCGGCATGCACGAAGGCTTCGGCGGCGTGGATCGCAGGCTTGTCCATCATCTCCATGCCGCCGGGGATGATGCCTGCGCTGATCACGTCGGCGACGCACTGGCCGGCCTGCTCGACCTCGGCAAAGCCGATCATCAGCGCGCGCGCCGTTTCCGGCTTCTGCAGAATGCGCACGGTGATCTCGGTGATGACCCCCAGCAGCCCCTCGGAGCCGGTGATGATGCCCATCAGGTCGTAGCCCGACGGCTCCGCCGCCTTGCCGCCGATTTTGACCACCTCGCCGTTCATCAACACGATCTCGCAGCCGAGCAGGTTGTTGGTGGTCATGCCGTATTTCAGGCTGTGTACGCCGCCGGAATTCTCAGCGACATTGCCGCCGATCGAGCACGCAATCTGCGACGACGGATCGGGCGCGTAGTAAAATCCCGCATGCGCCACGGCAGTGCTGATGGCGAGGTTGGTGACGCCGGGCTCGGTGACCACCGCACGGTTGTCGAAATCGATCTCGCGAATGCGCTTGAACTTGCCGAGACCCAGCAGCACCGCATCGGCCAACGGCAGCGCGCCGCCGGACAGCGAGGTGCCCGACCCCCTCGGCACCACCTTGATGCCGTTTTCGAAGCAATAGCGCAGCACTTTGGAGACCTGCTCGGTCGTGTCCGGCAGCACCACCACCATCGGCGGCTGGCGATAGGCCATCAGCCCATCGGACTCGTAGGGCAGCATCTCGGCGGCGCTTGAGATCACGCCCTCGCCCGGCACGATCTTACGCAGTGCAGCAACGATAGCCTCGCGGCGCGCCAGCACCGCCTGGTCCGCTGCGGGCATCATGATGGTCATATTGAATCTCCCGCGGGCACCCATCCTGTCGCGGACGGCCTTGATTGTCCTGAATCAAAGCACGTCTGGCACGATTTGGGTAGTTCACCCAAGCATTGCCGGAATCGTCACGGTTCCGGCATGATCCGGCTTGGCACGATGCGGGCCACGTGCAACAAAATCCGTCCGGGAAAGCCAACTGTTGAAAGAGCCATCCATGAAGAAGCTCCTCTGCGCCCTCGCTATTGTCGCTGCGTCCGCCGCCGTATCCTCCGCCGCGCTCGCGCAGGATGTCGCCGCCGGCAAGTCCTCGTTCAACAAGTGCCTGGCCTGCCATGCGATCGGCGAAGGCGCCAAGAACAAGGTCGGTCCGGAACTGAACGGCATCGACGGCCGCAAATCCGGTCAGGCGGAAGGTTATTCCTATTCCGACGCCAACAAGAATTCCGGCATCACCTGGAACGAAGCGGTCTTCAAGGAATACATCAAGGATCCGAAAGCCAAGATCCCCGGCACCAAGATGGCCTTCGCCGGGATCAAAAAGGAATCCGAGATCAACGATCTCTGGGCATTCGTCTCGCAGTTCGACAAGGACGGCAAGATCATCGCGAAGTAGCCGGAGAAACATCCCCCGGGCGCGATGGAATACGAAGTATTGCTTCGCAGAGCCGGGGATGGAGCGTTACGCGCCCGCCGCCATCCGCGTTGGCAGCACGGCCTGCACCACGAGGCCCCTCGCGCGGGCGTCCATTACGCCGACGGCGCGTAGCGCCAGCAGCGTCACGGTCTGCACGGCATCACGCAACTTGACCTGATCGTCGAGATTGTCCGGCGCCATCGGCCCGACCAGGGCTTCATGCAACGCGCCGAGCAATGCGGCCGCCGCCAGCGCCGTATCCTGCGCCGGCAAATGACCGGCACGGATCGCAGCGGCGATGCGCAACTCGATCTCGCCGGCGATCTCGCGGCGGCTGGCCAGACGCGATTCCGTGACATCGACCTCGACCGGCTCGGCCAGAATGCCCCATGACAATTTGCGATGCGACACCACATGTACCGCCACCGTGGTGACCGCCGCGGCCAACGCCGAAGACGGGCCGGGTGCGGCGTCCGCCGCACGGCGGATCGCGGCGAGTTCATCGCGCGAGACGTCGGCGATAAGCTCGGAAATCAGGTCGGCCTTGGACGGAAAATAGCGGTAGACGGTGCCGGCAGCGACATTGGCGCGGATAGCGACCGGGGCGATCTGCACCGCGGCCATGCCGCCATCGGCGCAGGTGTCGCGCGCGGCCGCCAGAATGGCGCTGCGCCGCGCCGCCAAGCGTTTTACGACCTGAGTGGTCCGTCGATAAACCATGCGCGTTTCTCATCCCCGGCGCCTGCTTTGACCGCTCGATGCGGGACAAGAAGGCGCGCGACTTCAAGGTTTTGAGCGAGATTCGCAACAACTCGCCAATAAGAACTGAACAACAATTCACAGCTGTTGACAAGTCGTTTTGCGCGGACCCGGCTGCGCCTGCGGCAAGCCCCGTTTTACCCGCCAAATCCGGCCGCCCGCGCCAAAGCGGCGACCGCCATGCCGGTGATGACGGCAATGAAATCGTTGCGGCGGATGATCGTCACCGCCATCGCGGCCAGGATCGCAAACATCACCACCGGACCGCCATTGACCGCCACCGGCAGCGCCGCCGCGACGATGATCGAACCCGGCAGCGCGTCCAGCATGCGGCGCACCCGCGGCGTCACGTTGACATAGCCCATCAGCCAGTAGCCGCCGAGCCGTGACGCCACCGTCACCGCGGTCATGACCGCAAAGGCGATCATCACATCGCTGCGCAGAAACTCGTTCATGCCGAAGCTCCCGCAGGAAAGACCGGCGTCGGCTCGTCCATCAACCCGGCCGATATCGCGCCCGACAGGGCACCTGCGATGATGAACCACCATCCGGGCAGCACATAGTGCACCACCAGCGCGACGACACCCGACACGACCCACGGGATGGCGCGGCGCGGGCCCTTCCAGGCCGGCACCAGCATCGCCGCATAGAACGCCGGCATCACCAGATCGACGCCGTACTTCTTGGGATCGGTGAGCTGTTCGGCGAGCAGAAAACCGGGGATCGCAGAGAACAGCCAGACGAAGTACAGCACGATGCCGCCGCCGAGGTAGAACCAGGCATTGGCGCCGCCGTGGTCGCGGTAGCGCATCGCCGCCAGCCAGCCGCCGTCAGTGACCAGCAGCATCGCAGGATAGGCCTGCCACGCCGGCAGCGTGCCGAACCAAGGCCGCAGCGTCGCGCTCATCAGCATGAAGCGGATATTGACGGTGAGCGTCAGCAGCGCCAGCGTCGCGATCGACGACGCCGTCAACCGGTCCGGCCACGACTGTACCGCGACGAATTGTGACAGCCCGCCGTAGACGGTGGCCATCATCAATTCGACCTCGGCCAGCGAAAAGTGCTTCTGCGCGCACAGCGCGCCAAACGCCATGCCGAACGCCAGCGTGCCAGGCAGCATCGGCCCGATGGCGATGATCCCCGGCACGATCCCTGCCGTCGACCAGTAGGCCGGCGCTTTGGTAATTCCCGTAGTCATAGAGTGATCCGCCTTTGCCCCCTGCCGTGCGGGCTGGCGACGATCCGGTCAAGTAGCGGCGGACTCATGGAGGCCATGCACGAAATTGGCGTTCGTCATTCCGGGGTTGGAGCGGCGCCAGCTGCGAGCGAACCCGGAATGACAGCGGGGCGTGGGGCTTCGCATTGCACCGGGAGTTTTTCCCGACCAGCGCGTCAAACATTCCCGCGGCCGCAACGGTATTTTGTTTGCGAAAGCAGAGCCCATCCCGCAGGATTTGGCCAACGCGCGGCAAGCGCAAGGGAAAATCGGGGGCACAGCGATGGGCATTCGGATTTTAGTGACGGCGGCGAAGCGCGGCTGGTTGCTGTCCGCGGCAGCCATCATGATTTCCGCCCCCGCCGCGGCGCAGGAACGGCTCCCCGAAATCCAGGTGATCTCCAACACCCCGATCCAGGGACCCGGCGTCGATCGCGACAAGATCCCGTCGCTGACTTCGACCGTGACCGCCGAGGACTTTCAGCGAAGCAATTCGCTGAACGTTACCGACACCCTGTTCCAGCGCGTGCCGGGCGTGTCGCTGTCGGACCCCAATGGCAACGGCGTGCAGCAGGAAGTCCGCTACCGCGGCTTCGCGGCGTCGCCGCTGCAGGGCACTCCGCAGGGCCTTGCCGTCTACATGAACGGCATCCGGCTCAACGAGTCGTTCGGCGACACCGTGAACTGGGACCTGATCCCGACCAACGCGATCTCGCGCGCCGACGTCTTCACCAACAATCCGGTGTTCGGCCTCAACGCGCTGGGCGGCGCGATCAGCGTGCAGACCAAGAACGGCTTCACTTACAAGGGCCTTGAAGTCGAGGGCCAGGGCGGCTCGTTCGGCCGCGGCCAGGGCGGCCTGCAATACGGTGCCGAGATGGGCAACTGGGGTGTCTATATCGCGGCCCAGGGCCTGACCGACGACGGCTGGCGGCAGAAGTCGCCGGCCAAGCTCGGCCGCTTTTACGGCGACATCGGTTGGCGCGACGACCGCGCCGAACTGCATTTCTACGGCGCAGTGTCGTCAAGTTCGTTCGGCGTCGCTGCAGCCACACCGGTGCAACTCCTCGCGCTCGGCCGCGACGCGGTCTACACCACGCCGCAGACCACCGACAACCAGATGGCGCTGGTCGGCCTCAACGGCAAATATGCCGTCACTGACACCTGGTCGCTGCAGGGCAACCTGTATGGCCGCTTCTTCCGCCAAGAACATGTCGACGGCAACGACGGCAACGTTGAACGCTGCAGCAACTCGTCGTCGTTCGCGAACCGGCTGTGCCTCGAAGATGACGGCTTCCCACGTCCTGTGCCGTTCACCGGCGCGGCGGCGCTCGCGTTCCGCAACCAGTTCGTAATCCTCGACGCCAACAACAATCCAATCCCCTGCCCGGCCGGCTCCGGCAACACCTGTTCGCCGATCCCCTACGGCACCATCGACCGGACGAATACCAAATCCGATACATTTGGCGGCTCGCTGCAGGCCACCAACGACGACAGGATATTCGGCCACGGCAACCACTTCGTGGTCGGCGGCAGCATCGATCGCGGCGCCACCAACTTTGCCGCCACCTCGACGCTCGGCTACATCAATCCGGATCTGTCGATCACCGTCAATCCGAATATCCCGGGCAATGGCTCGGTGATCCACACGCTCGGCAATGTCGGCTACACGCCGGTGACGATCGACACCAACAACACCTATTACGGCCTGTACGTCACCGACACCTTCGACATCACCGAGAAGCTCGCCGCCACCGCGGGCGGGCGATACAACGTCGCCCAGATCCGGATACGCGACGTGCTCGGCACCAGCCCGGACCTCAACGGCGATCACTCTTTCTCGCGCTTCAACCCGGTGGTCGGCCTGACCTACAAGATCGCGCCGTGGATCACTGCCTATGGCGGCTATTCGGAATCCAACCGCGCACCGACGCCGCTGGAACTGGGCTGCTCCAATCCCAGCAAGCCATGCCTCCTGGAAAGCTTCCTGGTCTCCGACCCGCCGCTGCAGCAAGTGGTTGGCCACACCTATGAAGCCGGCCTGCGCGGCGCCTCTCCGTTCGCTGACGGGAAAATCGAATGGAAGGCGGGCTGGTTCCGCACCGACAGCATCAATGACATTGTCAGCCTCGCCAGCTTCATCCAGGGCCGCGGCTATTACCAGAACGTGCCGGAGACGCGGCGCCAGGGCGTCGAACTGGCGGCCGAATACAAAGCAGAGCGCTGGCTCGCTTACGCCGGCTACAGCTATATCGACGCCATCTACCGTTTCGACGGCGACATCGCCTCGCCGAACAATCCGCTCGCTGACGCGAACGGCAATGTCCATGTCACGTCGGGCAACCGGATTCCCGGCATCCCGCAGCACCAGTTCAAAGCAGGTCTCGATTACTGGATAACACCGCAGTGGAAGTTTGGCGGTGACGTGGTCGCGGTCGGCCGCCGCTATTATGTCGGCGACGACGGCAACCAGAACCCGCTGTTGCCGTCCTATGCAGTGGTCAACCTGCACACCTCATTCGAGGTGACCAAGAACGTCACTCTGTTCGGTGTCGTCAACAACCTGTTCAACAAGCAGTACGCGCTGTTCGGCACCTATTTCGAACCCGGAGGCACATCGAAGGCCGGCCTCCCGATCGCGCTGACCGACCAGCGCACCGAAGTGCCGGGCTCGCCCTTCGCGATCTACGGCGGGATACGGGTGAAACTGTAGCGGCGTCCCACGCGCCGCTATCTTCACCCGCGAAAGCGGGCGATCCGGTTCTTCGAGACAACCGGGTCGCTCGTTCCTTTTTCCGGGCAATGCTGATCGAGGTGAACTCGACTCATCCACGCCGTCCCATTGGCACGTCCGCCTCCACCGTGACGCCCTGCTCCGCCGACGTCACATTCACCGTGCCGCCCAGCGCCAGCACGCGCTCGCGCATGCCGGTGAGGCCGAGACCAAGCTGATGATCGGCGGCAAGGCCGGCGCCGTCGTCCTGCACGCGGACCGAGACAACATCCTTGCCCACCGGCGCAATCGCCACGGTCACGCGCGTCGCGCCGGCGTGGCGGAACACATTGGTCAGCGCCTCCTGCACCACGCGATAGATTGTCAGCTCTATGGTCTCGTGCATCGCGCCGAGCGAGGGCGCGATGGTCATTTCCACGGCGACCCCGGGATGCGCCTCGCGCCACCAGCGCAGCAGCGCGCCCAGCGCCTCGCGCAGACCGAGCTCGCTCAATCCTGCCGGCCGCAACCGCTCCAGCACGCGGCGATTGAGCTGCTGCAACTGCCCGACCTGCGCCAGCATGGCTTCGCCATGCGTCCGGATCGCCGCGACATCTGCCGGTGCGGAGCCCGCGACCCGTAGCAACGCGCTGCCATGCGCGCGCAACGCAAACAGAAACGGTCCGAACTCGTCGTGCAGTTCCCGCGCGATCTCGCGGCGCTCGACGTCCTGCAGCGATACGACGCGCTCGGCCAACTGCCGCTTGTCCTCGACGGCCTCACCTAGCACGGCGGCGAGGTGGTTCAGCCGCGCGCAGATATCCGCGAGTTCGGGGGAACCCGCGGGTGTGACGCGGATCGCATAGCCGCCGCCTTCGATCTTCACCATGGCGTCCGCAATCTGCCGCAGCGGCGCCAGCGCCCGACCGACCACCAGCATCGTGATCCCGAACAGCACCGCAGCGATCGCCGCACCGACCTCGATCTGCGTGACGATGCCGTCCCAGATTTCCGCCATTTCGTCGGTAGGGTGCGACGCGATCACCAGCGCGCCCAGCGACCGACCGTTGACCACGACCGGCACCCGCAACGTGGTCTGCTCCGGCTGCACCAGCCACACGAACCACACGGGAGGCGCGATCACGGCATCTGCGACCGGCACGGACGGCACAGGCATGGCACCCTGCCCTTCATGGACGATGCTGACATGGCGCAGCTGGCTGAGGTCCCCGACGATGCGCGCCAGCCGCGCTTCCGGGTCCGGCGCCTCGGCAAGATCGACCACCAGCACCGCAATGAATTCACGCGCCAGCCGGACCACGCTCTGGTCCTCGGCGGCCACGCGCGGGCGAGCCTCCAGCACCAGGCGGCCGATATTGATCACGAGGCCGGCCAGCAACACCAGCGCCAGCAGCGTGGTCAGTCGCGCCTGCAAGGAGAGTGTGCGCCACATCACGTTCCGCCGCTCTGCAACATGCGTATTGATTGACAGCAAAGTGTAGCAACGTTCTACTTCAGCGACAGTAGATGACGCCAACCGGAATTGCATCCACGGATGGGGCCGATGCGTGTCCTGATTGTCGAAGACCACCCGATCGTCGTTTCCGGCTGCCGCGCGCTGCTGGCCGGCGACAGCGACATCGAGGTGTTCGACGCGGCCGACGCCGACGCCGGCGAAGCCGCGTTCGTCGCACAGCAGCCGGATATTTGCGTGCTGGATATCAACCTGCCCGGCGTCTCTGGCTATGAACTGGCGCGCCGGCTGCTGGCGCGCGACGCCGACGCAAAACTCATCATGTTCAGCATGAACGACGACCCGCTATTCGCGTCGCGCGCGATCGAGGCCGGCGCCAAAGGCTATGTCTCGAAGTCCGGCGATCCGCACGATCTGGTGGACGCCATCCGCGAGGTCGAGCGCGGCGGCGTGTATCTGACCCCGGCGACGGCGCGCAGCATTGCTTTTGCGAGACCCGACGACCGGCTCGGCAAGCTCAACACCCGCGAGATCGAGATCCTGCGCCTGCTCGCCGCCGGCAAGAGCCTCACCGAGATCGCCTGGCTGGTGCATGCCTCCTACAAAACGATCGCCAACACCTCCTCGATGATGCGCCACAAGCTCGGCCTGCGCACGCCGGCCGAACTGGTGCGGCTGGCGATCGAGAGCAGGCTTTGATCAATCTAACGCAAGGCTGACCGCGGATAGAGAAGGTTTGCGTTGGAACAGCCCGCAGCGCCGCCCGATCAACGCTGCCACCAGCAGCGTCGCGGCAAAGCCGGTCGGTGCGCCAACCGCGGGAAACACGATCAGCAGCGCCGCAGCAAGGCTGAGACCCGGCAACTCGTAGCGCGCAAAGCCCTCGGCCAGCCCGACGCGGACGATGAAGCCGGCCGCGATAGCCAGCACCATGACGTCGTAGAGAAACAGATACGGGGTCACCAGCAGCGTTCCGGTGGCCAATGCCGCCGCTTTCCACTCATAGCGCACGCGGCTTCGCCACAGCCACACCAGCGCCGCGGCGACCGCCGCGGTCATGATCCACTGGAACGTCCAGCCGAGCGGCTCGCTGCCGCGGAAGTAACGCACGAGAGCAAAAATGCTCTGCATCTTGCCCCACGGCGCACGGCCTTCGGTGAGGAAGGCCTGCGAGAACATCGGCATCCAGTGAAAGAACGTCTGCCAACTCTCGGCGCCATAGGCCAGCCACGATGCCGCCGCCAGCAGCACCGCGGTGACACCGGCCGCGACAAACACCCGCCACTGCATGGCGGCGATCAGCACCAGCGGAAACAGCAGGCCATATTGCGGCTTGTAGCTGAGCAGGCCGAGGCAAATGCCGGCCCATACCGGCCGCGCCGGCAGCAGCACCAGCACGCCGCCGATCAAGGACGCCGTGAGAAAGCCGTTCTGCCCGACCAGCGTATTGGTCAGCACGACCGGAAACGCCGCCGCCAGCAGCAGCCCGAACGGACGACCGACAACCGCGCGCATCATCAACAGGTACGGCACGAAGCTCAGCGCCGCCCAGCCGGCAAAGGCCAGCCGGTACGGCAGCCTCGCCAGCTGTTCGGCGACGAACAGAAACGGCGGCGGATAGTGCCAGGCGAAATTGCCGGGATAGCTCTGACCGAGCACCCCGACCTGAACCGCTTTCTGGATAGCCCAGTCCCACGCCTGCGCCGGATGACCATCGAGCGCGAGCCGGCCGGCCGACCAGACGTTGACGAAGTCGGTCGGCATCCCCAACCCTGCCTCGTCGAAGATCCAGCCGCGGCCATAGAATGCCGCGAAGAACGTCGCATGCAGCACGGCCAGCACGAAGCAGGCGTACAGCAGCGGCTTCGGAATCGCGGTGTCGTCCGGTACTGGAGCCAGCGTCTGCGCCGCCATCGGCCATCCCCTTCGCGCAACAGCGCGCTTTGAAGATGCCTCGCCGGCATTGAGGAAGATTTAAGGGCCACTTCCCGATGGTGACCGCACAAAAAAACGCGGCCATTCGGCCGCGTTTTCTCAATTCATCGAAGGTCGCGTCACGCCTGCGGCTGCGGCTCCAGGCCGGCGTCGGGGCGCGGGCGCGGCTTGCCGGCGGGGGGAACCGCCGAGGTGCGCGGGCCGGTCGGTTCGAGTACAGATTCGCGGTTCGGCTTCTTGCCGTTCAGCAGATCGGTGATCTCGTCACCCGAGAGCGTCTCGAATTCCAGCAGGCCCTTGGCGAGGGCTTCCAGATCCCGACGCTTCTCGGTGAGGATCTTGGTCGCCTCGTTGTAGCCTTCCTCGACCAGACGGCGGATTTCACTGTCGATCTTCTGCACGGTGGCCTCGGAAGCATTCTGCGTGCGCGACACGGACATGCCGAGGAACACCTCGTCCTGGTTCTCGCCATACGACACCGTGCCGAGTTCTTCCGACAGGCCCCAGCGCGTCACCATCATGCGGGCAAGGCGCGTGGCCTGCTCGATGTCGGAAGATGCACCGGACGTCACCTTGTTGCGGCCGAAGATCAGTTCTTCGGCGACACGGCCGCCCATCATGATGGCAAGGCGCGAGGTCATCTGCTCCAGCGACATCGACAGCTTGTCGCGCTCCGGCAACTGCATCACCATGCCCAGCGCACGGCCGCGCGGGATGATGGTCGCCTTGTGGATCGGGTCGGTGGCGACGACGTTGAGGCCGACGATGGCGTGACCGCTCTCGTGATAGGCCGTCAGCATCTTCTCTTCTTCGGTCATGACCAGCGACTTGCGCTCGGCGCCCATCATCACCTTGTCCTTGGCCTCTTCGAACTCGCTCTGCGTCACCATGCGCTTGTTGCGACGCGCGGCGGTGAGAGCGGCTTCGTTGACGAGGTTCATCAGGTCGGCTCCGGAGAAACCCGGGGTGCCACGTGCGATGGTCTTGAGGTTGATATCCGGCGCCAGCGGCACCTTGCGGACATGCACCTTGAGGATCTGTTCGCGACCGACGACATCCGGGTTCGGCACCACGACCTGACGATCGAAGCGGCCGGGACGCAGCAAAGCGGGATCCAGCACGTCCGGACGGTTGGTGGCGGCGATCAGGATCACGCCTTCATTGGCCTCGAAGCCGTCCATCTCGACCAGCAACTGGTTGAGGGTCTGCTCGCGCTCGTCATTGCCGCCGCCGAGACCGGCGCCGCGATGACG
>NZ_JAQGJT010000122.1 GCF_028290495.1 Tardiphaga sp. | reverse complement strand
CGATCGGCATTGTGCGGCTGCATCTTTCCGAGGCCCCAAATCTTCCTGCCTCGGGTCTCGATGCCATGCTGGGCCTGATCCAGAACGATCTGTTCGATCTCGGCGCCGATCTCGCGGTGCCCCAGCGCGAGGGCAAGGCGGAACGCTTGCGGGTGTTGCTGCAGTTTGTCGCTGTCGTCATCACCATGCTGGCGGTCTGGGCGATGGGCCGCTAGCGCCGATTTGAAGTTCCTGCGCCGGCTGAAGGGAAACAACCATGGTCGTCCTCAATCGGATCTACACCCGCACCGGCGATGACGGCACCACGGCGCTGGGCAGCGGCGAACGCCGGCCGAAACACGATTTGCGCATCGGCGCCTATGGAACCGTCGACGAGACCAACGCCGCGATCGGCATTGTGCGGCTGCATCTTTCCGCGGCCTCAAATCTTCCTGCCTCGGGTCTCGATGCCATGCTGGGCCTGATCCAGAACGATCTGTTCGACCTCGGCGCCGATCTCGCGGTGCCCCAGCGCGAGGGCAAGGCGGAACGCTTGCGGGTGTTGTCGAGTCAGGTCGAACGCCTCGAGCGCGACATCGACGCCTTGAACGCGCCACTGGCGCCGCTGACCTCGTTTGTACTGCCCGGCGGCACCCCGGCCGCGGCCTATCTGCACCTGGCGCGCACCATATGCCGCAGGGCGGAACGGATGATGGTGGAACTTGCGGCCAAGCCCAATGAACCGGTCAGCGACGCCGCGATCCAGTATATGAACCGGTTGTCGGACTTCCTGTTCGTGGCCAGCCGTTCGGTGAACAATAATGGCGCCGGGGACGTGCTGTGGGTGCCCGGCCAGAACCGCTAAGCACGTATGTCCGGGGGTGATTTTTGCCCCTATCGCGTTGACCGGGGTTGGCGGGACCTTTAGGTTCCGCGCCCAAGCTGATTGATCCCGAAAAATTCAAGCGAAAGAGCGTCGATGAAGGTTCTGGTGCCGGTAAAGCGGGTGGTCGACTATAACGTCAAGGTCCGCGTCAAGAGCGACGGATCGGGCGTTGAACTCTCCAACGTCAAGATGTCGATGAATCCGTTCGACGAAATCGCCGTCGAGGAATCCCTGCGCCTGAAAGAGGCCGGCAAGGCGACCGAGGTGGTGGTGGTCTCGATCGGTCCCGCACAGGCGTCGGAAACCATCCGCACCGGTCTCGCCATGGGCGCCGACCGCGGCATCCTGGTAAAGGTCGATGGCAACGTCGAGCCGCTGGCTGTTGCCAAGATCCTCAAGGCTATCGTCGATGAGGAGAAGCCCGGCCTGGTCATCCTCGGCAAGCAGGCGATCGACGACGACAGCAATCAGACCGGCCAGATGCTGGCCGCGCTGCTCGGCTGGTCGCAGGCAACCTTCGCTTCGAAACTGGAAGTCGATGGTTCCGATTTCGTTGTGTCGCGCGAAGTTGATGGCGGCTCGCAGACCGTGAAACTCAAGGGCCCGGCGATCGTCACTACCGATCTCCGCCTCAACGAGCCGCGTTATGCCAGCCTGCCCAACATCATGAAGGCGAAGAAGAAGCCGATCGCCGACAAGACCGCTGAAGAATACGGCGTCGATCTCACCCCGCATCTTGAGATCATCAAGACGACGGAACCCGAGGGCCGCAAGGCTGGCGTCAAGGTCAAGGACGTCGCCGAACTGATCTCCAAACTCAAGACCGAAGCCGGGGTGATCTGATGACCACGCTTTTGATTGCCGAACACGAACACGAGATTCTCAAGGACAGCACCAACAAGGCGCTGACCGCCGCGACCGCGCTGGGCGCCGAAGTCCATATCCTCGTCGCCGGTGGCGGCGAAGGCACCAAGGCGGCGGCTGACAAGGCCGCCAAGCTGGCCGGCGTCACCAAGGTGCTGGTGGCCGACGATGCGCTCTATGCCCACGATCTGGCCGAGCCGCTGGCTGCCCTGATCGTGTCGCTGGCTGACGGCTACGACGCTTTCGTGGCGCCCGCCACCTCGCGCTTCAAGAACGTGATGCCGCGCGTCGCAGCATTGCTCGACGTGATGCAGGTGTCGGAAATCACCAAGGTGATCTCGTCCGATACGTTTGAACGCCCGATCTATGCCGGCAACGCGATCCAGACCGTGAAGTCCAGGGACGCCAAGAAGGTCATCACCGTGCGCACCTCAACCTTCGCCGCAGCCGGCGAAGGCGGCAGCGCATCGGTGGAATCCGCGGCGACGGCTGCCGATCCGGCGCTGTCGACCTTCGTCGGTGAGGAAGTCGCCAAGAGCGATCGTCCGGAGCTGACCTCGGCGAAGATCATCGTCTCCGGTGGCCGCGCCATGCAGAGCCGCGAGAACTTCGCCAAGTATATCGAGCCGCTGGCCGACAAGCTCGGCGCCGGCGTCGGCGCCTCGCGCGCGGCGGTGGATGCCGGCTACGCCCCGAACGACTGGCAGGTTGGCCAGACCGGCAAGGTGGTGGCGCCGGAACTGTACATCGCGATTGGTATTTCCGGCGCGATCCAGCATCTTGCCGGCATGAAGGATTCCAAGGTGATCGTCGCGATCAACAAGGACGAAGACGCGCCGATCTTCCAGGTCGCCGATTACGGCCTGGTCGCGGATCTCTACCAGGCGGTTCCTGAATTGACCGAAGCGCTCGGAAAGTAACGACGAAACGAAACACGAGGGTTGATTTGCAACACCGGCCGGGATCAACGGACTTCGGCCGGTGTTTGTGCAATAATAGGGTGCGGTCGCGATATGCGCAGCCGGTCACCCGGTGAGATGACAAGATGGCGGTTATGATCAAGAAAGTCGGCGTGATCGGCTCGGGCCAGATGGGCAACGGCATCGCCCATGTCGCGGCCCTGGGTGGCTTCGACGTGGTGCTCAATGACGTTTCGGCCGAACGGCTGAAGTCGGCGATGGCCACCGTCAACGGCAACCTGTCGCGGCAGGTCTCCAAGAACATCATCACCGAGGACGCCCGCAAGGCGGCGCTCGCGCGGATCGTGACGTCGGACACGATGGACGGTCTGGCCGACTGCGACCTGGTGATCGAGAGCGCCGTCGAGAAGGAAGAGATCAAGCGCAAGATCTTCCACGACCTCTGTGCCGTCCTGAAGCCGGAAGCGATCGTCGCTTCCAACACCTCCTCGATTTCGATCACGCGGCTGGCGGCCTCGACCGACCGCCCGGAAAAGTTCATCGGTATTCACTTCATGAATCCGGTGCCCTTGATGGAGCTGGTCGAACTCATCCGCGGCATCGCCACCGATGACGCGACGTTCGACGCGTCCAAGGAATTCGTCAGCAAGCTCGGCAAGCAGATCGCCGTTTCCGAGGATTTCCCGGCCTTCATCGTCAACCGCATTTTGCTGCCGATGATCAACGAGGCGATCTACACGCTGTATGAAGGCGTCGGCAACGTCCAGGCGATTGACGCGGCGATGAAGCTCGGCGCGCACCACCCGATGGGTCCGCTCGAGCTGGCCGACTTCATTGGCCTCGATACCTGCCTGTCCATCATGCAGGTGCTGCATGAGGGCCTCGCCGATTCCAAGTACCGCCCCTGTCCGCTGCTGGTGAAATACGTCGAAGCCGGTTGGCTCGGCCGCAAGACCCAGCGCGGCTTCTACGACTACCGCGGCGACAAGCCGGTTCCGACGCGCTGATCGCATCCGGGCAGGGCGTAGTCACTTCACATATTGCGCCTCGCCCATGCCGAACGACCAGTTCTCCGGCTTGACCTCGACCAGATTGATGAACACGTCCTCCGGCCGCAGGCCGGGGTTTTGGCCGAGCCGCTCGACGATGCGGCGGTACAGCGCCTGCTTCTTTTCCAGCGGGCGGGTGTTGCTGACGGTCAGCTGGATCATCACCAGATCGTCGGATCGGTTGATGCCGAGATAGTCCGCGCCATAGACGAAATCGTCCGCGTCATGCTCGGTCACCGTCATGAAGCGGTCGCCCTCCGGTACGTCGAAAGTTTCGCGCATCGCAAGGTACAGGCTTTCGCAGATGGCCTGGCGCCAGGCGACGGGTTTGCCCCGTCGCAGGGAAATCCGTGTTAGCGGCTTGCTGTCTCCTGTAGGAACCGGGTGTCAGGACATATGGGAGCACCGCGGCGTAAGGGTACGGGGATCAGCCCTGCCAATTTCGCCGGCATGGCTGCCCGCAGAAACATTCATTAACCGTTCCCCGGCTATAGCTGTCCGAATTACGGAGTATTGCTGATGGATATGGCTCTGGTTGCCAGTGCGCTCGCCATGCAGGCGGGTAATACGCAGTCGCAGATCGGCGCGACGATCATGAAGTCGAACGCCGAGATGGAGAAATCCACGGTGCTGACGCTGCTCGGCGCCGCCCAGCAGTCTTCTCAAGCCAATCTGGCCGCCGGCATCGGCGGCCAAGTGGATATCGCCGCTTAAAGCCCCGCCGCGACCGGCTTCATCGCCGCCTTGATCAGCTTCAGTGCGTCTTCGCTGGCCCATTCTGCGGGACCCGCGATGGTCGCGATTTCGCAGCCGCGGCCATCGACCAGCACCGAAGTCGGCATTCCCAGCGCGCGGCCGACGCCCTTCAGTTCCTGGAACACCTTGGCGCTGCTGTCGGCGAAATAGCCGAGCTTGGCCAGATTACCGTCCTTCAGAAACGCTTTGGGCTTCTGCGCATCGCGGGTGTCAATATTGATCGCCACCACCTCGAAATCCGCGCCGCCGAGCTTGCCCTGCAACTCGTCCAGCGCCGGCATTTCCTTGCGGCACGGCACGCACCAGGTCGCCCACAGGTTCACCAGCACCGTCTTGCCGCGCCAGTCCGACAGTTTCTTGGGCTGGCCCTCACCGTCCATAAAGGCGAGGTCCGGCAGCTTCAGCGGCGCGGTCGCCATCGTCAGCGCCGCGACCTCGCCGCGCGCCAACGGGGCCAGTTTCTTCGACAGCGCCACCGCCGGCTGGCAGAGCGGATCGCCGGATGGCGCGCGGTCCATGAACGATGCGACGCCGGCATAGCCGATGACGGCGCCGACCAGCACCGCGCCGAGCACGAAGGCGGTACGGCGCATTGGTCGGGCGGGCGGAGAGGTCGGCACGTCGGGCATATCGTTTGTCATCCAGTGTCAGATACGGCTATGCAGAGCCATATATGGAGAGATCGGTAGAAGCGCAGCGGTCTGTGCGCGGCCGATCCATGAGGCAAGTCGGAAATTAAGTCGGGAATACAGCATGGCAGGCACGAGCAACAAGATGTGGGGCGGCCTGTTCGGCGAGAGCCCCGATGCGATCATGGAAGAGATCAACGTCTCCATCGATGTCGATCGCGCCCTCTACGCCCAGGATATCGCCGCGTCCAAGGCGCACGCCGCCATGCTGGCCACCCAGGGCATCATCACCGCCAAGGATGCGAAACAAATCGCCGGCGGTCTAGACACGATCCTGTCAGAGATCACCAAGGGCAAGTTCACCTTCAAGCGCGCGCTCGAGGACATTCACATGAATGTCGAGAGCCGGCTCGGCGAGTTGATCGGCCCCGCCTCCGGCCGTTTGCACACCGCGCGCTCGCGCAACGACCAGGTCGCGACCGATTTCCGGCTGTTCGTCCGCGACACGCTGGATGCGCTGGACGAATCCTTTGCTGCGTTCCAGCAGGCGCTGGTCGAGCGCGCGCTGGAGCACGCCGGCACCGTGATGCCCGGTTTCACCCATCTGCAGACCGCGCAGCCGGTGACCTTCGGTCATCATCTGATGGCCTATGTCGAGATGGCCGCGCGCGACCGCGGCCGGTTTGCGGACGCCCGCAAGCGGCTCAACGAGAGCCCGCTCGGCGCCGCCGCTCTGGCCGGTACCTCGTTCCCGATCGACCGCCACGCCACCGCGAAATCGCTAGGCTTCGACCGGCCGATGGCCAATTCGCTGGATGCGGTCTCGGATCGCGACTTCGTGCTGGAAACGCTGTCCGCGGCTTCGATCGCCGCGGTGCATCTGTCGCGCTTTGCTGAGGAAATCGTGATCTGGACATCGCCGCTGGTCGGGCTTGTCAGGCTGTCCGACAAGTTCACCACCGGCTCCTCGATCATGCCGCAGAAGCGCAATCCTGACGCCGCCGAACTGGTCCGCGCCAAGACCGGCCGGGTCATCGGTGCGCTCACCGGCCTCCTGATCGTGATGAAGGGCCTGCCGCTGGCCTATCAAAAGGACATGCAGGAAGACAAGCAGGGCGCAATGGAGGCGTTTTCGGCGCTGTCGCTGGCGATTCGCGCGATGACCGGCATGGTCCGCGACCTCGTTCCCGATGAGACGAGGATGCACGCCGCAGCCGGCGAAGGCTACGCTACCGCCACGGACCTGGCTGACTGGCTGGTCCGCACCCTGAAAATGCCGTTCCGTGATGCCCATCATGTGACCGGTAAAATCGTCGGCATTGCCACCAGGCAGGGCGTGCCGCTGCACGAGGTGCCGCTGAAGGACATGCAGGCCGTGGAACCGAAGATCACCGCTGCCGCTCTGGCGGTATTGTCGGTGGAATCCTCGGTGAAAAGCCGCGTCAGCTACGGCGGCACCGCGCCGAAGAACGTCCTGGCGCAGGCCAAAGCCTGGCTCAAGCGTCTGGAAAAAGAACGGAAATAGCGTGTCGTCCCCGCTTTCGCGGGGACGACAGTGCCCCTCGCCAGAGCCGGGCAATCTTTGTATGATGCCGGCGCATTTGGGGATTTTGCCGTGAATTGTTCGACCCGCCCTGCGACCAAGCGATGGGCCATGCTTGTACTGACCGTCTCCGCGCTGGCGTTGGCCGGCTGCGGCCGCAAGGGCGGCCTCGACCTGCCGCCGCAGGCCGGGACGCAGCCCGCAGCGTCGCAGCCAACGGCCAGTTCCGACGCGAACTCGGCTGCCAACAAGGGCTCGGCCCTGTTCGCGCCTTCGACCGGCGACGATTCGGCGCCGTCGGCCTCCCGAGGCCGCAAGAAATCCTTCCTCCTCGATCCGCTGCTGGACTAAATCGCCATGCGACATTTTGACTATCGCAACGGCGTGCTCCACGCCGAGGGCGTGGATATTGCCGCGATGGCGGAAGCCGTCGGCACGCCGTTTTATTGCTACTCGACCGCCACGCTTGAGCGGCACTACCGCGTGTTCAGCGAGGCCTTCGGCGATGTGAAGTCGCTGGTCTGCTACGCGATGAAGGCCAATTCCAACCAGTCGGTGCTGCGTACGCTGGCCAAGCTCGGCGCCGGCGCCGATGTGGTTTCCGGCGGCGAGTTGAAGCGCGCTCTGGCCGCCGGCATTCCGCCGGAAAAGATCCTGTTCTCCGGCGTCGGCAAGACCGCGGACGAACTGCGCGCGGCGTTGCGCGAAAACATTCTTTGTCTCAACGTCGAATCCGAGCCCGAGCTCGAACTGCTCTCGGCGATCGCCACCGAGATGGGCCGCACGGCGCGCATCTCGATCCGCGTCAATCCGGACGTCGATTCCGGCGGCCACGCCAAGATCACCACCGGCAAATCCGAGAACAAGTTCGGCATTCCGATTGCCAACGCCCGCGCCGTCTATGCCCGCGCGGCTGCGCTGCCGGGTATCCAGGTCACCGGCGTCGATATGCATATCGGCAGCCAGATCACCGATCTCGCGCCGATGGAGGCCGCGTTCCGGCTGCTCGCCGATTTCGTCCAGGTGCTGCGCAGCGACGGGCACACCATTAGCCACGTCGATTTCGGCGGTGGCCTCGGCATTCCCTATTACGAAGACCGTGCGGTGCCGCCGGAGCCCGCCGCCTATGCGGCGATGGTCAAGCGCGTCACGCATAATCTCGGCTGCACGCTGATGTTCGAGCCCGGCCGCCTGATCGTCGGCAATGCCGGGATTCTGGTCGCGCGCGTGATCTATGTGAAGCACGGCGACGGCAAGACCTTCGTGATCATCGACGCCGCCATGAACGACTTGATCCGCCCGACCTTGTACGAGGCCTATCACGAGATTTTGCCGGTGGCGGCGCCTGCGCCCGGCGCAAAGATGATCACCGCCGATGTGGTCGGCCCTGTCTGTGAGACCGGCGACTACCTCGCGCTCGACCGCAAGCTGCCCGATCTCAAGCCCGGCGACCTCATTTCTGTGATGACCGCCGGCGCTTACGGCGCGGTGCAGGCCGGCACCTACAACACCCGCGCGCTGATCCCTGAAGTGCTGGTCAACGGCGAGCACTACGCCGTGGTGCGCCCGCGCGTCGAAGTCGAGGACCTGATCGCGATGGACAAGCCCGCGCCCTGGCTGTGAATTTCCAGGGGGGCGGTTACGCGCTGCCCCACCGGTATTCGGGGAGATCGCGCCGGCCGACTAGATGTAACGCTCCTCCTGACGCCTTCGTGGCCCCGTTACCAGCGAACCGACTTGGGCTCGTCCCTTGCACGTCCCTTGCATGGTGTGTTGCCGTATTGGCGGCAGTGCCTCAGTGTCGCCGTCGTGCTAGGCTCGTATTCGGCAACCCCGGAGATCGTCGTTGAGCGCTACGCCCCCCGACCGACCAGAGACTGCGCGCGATCCCGAAGCGCAGGCGCAGCTTTCGCTGGCGCAGGCGCTGCAGCGCGCGCGCTGGGCGATCGCCTGGGAGCGGGCGTGGCCACATCTCGGCCGGCTGCTCAGCGTGGTCGGCCTGTTCCTGGTGGCGTCGTGGGCCGGGCTGTGGCTGATGCTGCCTTCGGTGGCCCGCGCCATCGGCCTTGCGCTGTTCGCGCTCGCCGCTTTGGCGACGCTGGTTCCGATGTTCAAATTCCGCTGGCCGTCGCGCGAGGAGGGGCTGTCGCGACTCGACCGCGGCACCGGCATCCGGCATCGCCCGGCGACCGCGCTCACCGATACGCTGGCGACGCAGGACCCGGTCGCGCGCGCGCTGTGGCTGGTGCAACGTGAACGCACGCTGGCCTCGCTGAAGAAGATCCGCGCCGGCCTGCCGTCGCCGCGGCTTGCGATCCATGATCCCTGGGCGCTGCGCGCTTTGGTCGTGGTGCTGCTGTTCGCCACCTGGATTGCGGCCGGCGGCGAGCGCGGCGCGCGGATCATGGCCGCCTTCAACTGGCAGGGCGTGTTGGCGCCCGGCAATATTCGCGTCGATGCCTGGGTGACGCCACCGGCCTATACCGGGCGGCCGCCGATCATTCTCTCCGCCGCCAACAAGGACGCCGTAGAAGCCAACCTGTTGCCGGTGCCGGCCGGCAGCACGCTGATCGTGCGCTCCAGCGGCGGCGCGCTCGATGTCGTGCTGTCCGGCGGCGTCAGTGAAGTCGCCCCCGCGGCCGAGGCCCCGAAGGGCACCAGCGAGCGGCACTTCACGATCGCCACGGATGGCACCGCGCATGTCCGCGCGCCGTTGGGCCAGCCGGTGTGGAAATTCACCGCCACCGCCGACCGCGCGCCCACAATTTCACTTGCCAAGGACCCCGAGCGGCAGGCGCGCGGGTCGCTGCAGATGTCCTACAAGCTTGAGGACGACTACGGCGTCACCGAGGCCCACGCGCAGTTCGCCGCCCGCGAGACGGATGCCAAGGAGGCCAAGCCGCGGCCGCTGTTCGAGCCGCCGTCGTTCTCCCTCATGCTGCCCAACGCGCGCACCCGCAACGGCATCGGCCAGACCGTCAAGGACCTCTCCGAAGATCCCTATGCCGGCGCCGATGTCACGTTGACGCTGACCGCCAAGGACGAGGCCGGCAACGAAGGCAAGAGCGAGCCGTTCAACACCCGCCTGCCGGAGCGGCTGTTCACCAAGCCGTTGCCGCGCGCATTGATCGAACAGCGCCGCATTCTCGCGCTCGACGCCAACCAGCGCGGCCAGACCGGCGTGGCGCTTGAGGCGATGATGATTGCGCCGGAAGCCTTCACGCCGGAGGCCGGGCAGTATCTCGGCCTGCGCAGCGTCATGACGCAGCTCGACCGCGCCCGCACCGACGCCGCGTTGCGCGAGGTCGTGGCCTCCCTCTGGGCGCTCGCCGTCACCATCGAGGATGGCGACATCACCGATGTCGACAAGGCGTTGAAGGCCGCGCAGGACGCGCTCAAGCAGGCGCTGGAGCGCGGCGCTTCCGACGAGGAGATCAAGAAGCTCACCGAGAATTTGCGCGCGGCTCTGGACAACTTTCTCAAGCAGCTCGCCGAAAAGATGCGCGACAACCCGCAGCAGCTGGCGCGCCCGCTCGACAAGAACACCAAGGTGATGCGGCAGCAGGACCTCAACAACATGATCGAGCGCATGGAGCGGCTGTCGCGCTCCGGCGACAAGGACGCCGCCAAGCAGTTGCTCGAACAGATGCAGCAGATGCTGGAAAACCTGCAGATGGCGCAGCCCGGCCAGCAGGGCGACGGCGAGATGGAGCAAGCGCTGAACGAACTCGGCGACATGATCCGCAAGCAGCAGCAGTTGCGCGACAAGACCTTCAAGCAGGGTCAGGAATCTCGCGAGCAGCGGCGTCAGCGTCAGGCCAAGCCGGGCGAGCAAGGCATGGGTGATCTGCAGCAGGACCAGAAGAGCCTGCGCGAGCGGCTGAAGAAATTGCAGGACCAGCTCGCCAAGCAGGGCATGGGGCAGGGCCAGAAGGGTCAAAAGGGCGAGAAGGGCCAAAAAGGCCAGGGTGGGCAGGGCGAACAAGGTCAGCAGGGCCAGGGCGATCCCGGTGACGGGGATGATGACGGTGATGGTCTGGGCGATGCCGATTCCGCGATGGGCGATGCCGATGGCCGGCTCGGCGAAGGCAATGCGGAGGGGGCCGTAGATTCGCAGGGCAAGGCGCTCGACGCCTTGCGCAAGGGCGCGCAGAAGCTGGCGCAGGCGATGCAGCCCGGCGAGGGCGAGGGCCAGCAGGACGGCCCCGGCAACACCCCCGGTCGCCAGCAGGGCGCGGGCCGTCAGACCGATCCGCTTGGCCGTCCGCTGCAGGGCCGCGAACTCAGCGACGATCTGTCGGTGAAGATCCCCGGCGAGATCGACGTGCAGCGCGTGCGCCGGATTCTGGAAGAACTCCGCCGTCGCCTAGGCGACACCGCCCGCCCGCAACTCGAACTCGATTACATCGAGCGGCTGCTGAAGGATTATTGATTTAGCTCGCGCCCTTCCCCTCTCCCCTTGTAGGAGAGGGTGGCCGCGCGAAGCGCGGCCGGGTGAGGGGGCGTGTTCTGCGGCACCCCCTCACCCGACGCGGACGGAGCCTGTCATCGGGCGGCGCCTTGCGCCGACCCGTTGGTCGCGCCACCTTCTCCCACAAGGGGAGAAGGAAAAAAGAAAGCCGCCCGCACTAATCCCTCGCCCGCGACGCCAGCGCGTCCGCTACGGCGGTGCGGATGTCGGCGACCGAGAACGGCTTCGTCACCACGTCATGCACGATGGCGTTCAGGCCCGAGGCGCGTTCGCGCTGGTCGGCGAATCCGGTCATCAGCAGGATCGTGACATCGGGAAAATCGCGCGCCGCTGCCAGCGCCAGTGCGATGCCGTCCATGATCGGCATCTTGATGTCGGTGAGCAGCAGGTCGAACGCGCCGTCCTGGTCGGTGAGGATTTCCAGCGCCTCGGCGCCGTCCTGCGCGGTGACGATCTCGTGGCCGTCCATCGCGATGGCGCGGGCCACCAGCACGCGCATCGATTCTTCGTCGTCGGCAATCAGGATACGCATGGCAACTCCGTCGTACTACTCGCGCTCAACTCGCCAGATCGCGCTTGTTGAAGAAGCGCACATCGAGGCTGCGGCCCTCGGCTGGCGGCGACGCCAGCCGCGATCGGAACCAGGCTTTGTCGCCGGGATTAAGGCCCTGCTGCTCCAGCACCGCGTTCCAGGCGTAGATTTCGGTGCCGAGGGCGTCGCGGACGACAAAACGCAGCCGCGGCATCGCCACCGGCATCGTCTTGCTCTCGCCGACGATGTTGCCCTCGATCACCAGCACCGGCTTTCCCTCGACCGTCTCCATCGCGACCTTGACGTCCTTGAAGGACAGCCCGCGCAAATTCACGTTGAGCCCGACCAGACGGTAGAAGCCCGCGGTCTGCGGCATCAGCCGGACCACATCAACGCGCCAGACCATCAGCGCCACCACCAGAGCCGCCATGCCGGCGCAAACGGCCGACAGGCTCGGTCGCGGCATATAGGGAATGCGTATGGTGAAGTTCGGGATCAGCCGCCGCAGCCGTGACAGGGGCGATCTGCGGCCGAAGCGCGGCGCGGCCGGCGTCTCGTCGCGCGCCATCGCGGTCCAGTCGGCATCCGTGGCCTGTGCCGGCAAGCCCATGGAAATGGACGGGCTCTCGACCATCGGCACGGCGGCAGACGTTTCCTCCGCTTCGTCCTCGGTGATCCCCCAGGCGCTCATGTCCTCGTTTGGGTCGGGATCGGCCATCGCCGGTACCCGAATCTCCAATTCCTCCGGCTGGGCCAGCCAGACTTCCTTGCAACGCGAGCAGCGCACCATCCGCCCGGCATCGCCAAAGGTGGCCGGATTGACGGCAAAGGATGTCGTACAATGGGGGCAAACGATATGCATGGAGCGGGTCGCCGATGACATGGCCGGCAGGCTACAAGATGACTGTTAACGAATCGGAAACCATAACGGTCGCACAACCGAAATACAGTCTCGCCACCGACGGTCCCGGAGCCGTCTCGCAACTCATCGAACGGAGCTGAATGTGGTCCGGTTCGAAAATGTCGGTTTGCGCTACGGGCTTGGCCCGGAGATTCTGCGCGACCTCAATTTCCAGATTCCCGCGCACTCGTTCCAGTTCCTGACCGGCCCGTCGGGCGCCGGCAAGACCTCGCTGCTGCGCCTGCTGTTCCTGTCGATGCGGCCGACCCGCGGACTGGTCAACCTGTTCGGCAACGACATCTCGCTGCTCGGCAAGGACGAGATCGCCGATTTGCGCAAGCGGATCGGCATCGTGCTGCAGGATTTCCGGCTGCTCGATCACATGACGACCTATGAGAACGTGGCGCTGCCGTTCCGCGTGATGGGCCGCGACGAGTCCAGCTATCGCCGCGAGGTCATCGACCTCCTGAAGTGGGTTGGGCTGGGCGAGCGCATGGACGCGCTGCCGCCGATCCTGTCGGGCGGCGAAAAACAGCGCGCCGCGATCGCGCGCGCGGTGATCGCGCGGCCGCTGCTGCTGCTCGCCGACGAGCCGACCGGCAACGTCGATCCGACCCTGGGGCGACGGCTGCTGCGGTTGTTCATCGAACTCAACAAGTCCGGCACCGCCGTGATCATCGCCACCCATGACATTACGTTGATGGACCAGTACGACGCGCGCCGTATGGTGCTGCATCAGGGGCGGCTGCATATCTATGAGTAAATCCGGCGACGAGCACGGCGCGCTGATGGACCTCGGGCATGACACCCCGCAGGTTCCGGCGAAGGCGCGCAATACCTCACCGATCGTGCCGCGCGGCTCGATCGCCGGCCGTGCTCTGGTCGCCGTGGTCGCGATCATGACGTTCCTGGCTTCGCTGACCACCGGCGCGGTGCTGTTGATCTCGGCCTCGGCGTCGGAATGGCAGTCGGAAGTCGCCAGCGAGATCACCATCCAGGTCAAGCCGCTGACCGGCCGCGATCTCGAGCGCGACACGTTGGCCGTGGCGGACGCGGTGCGTGGCCAGCCGGGGATTGTCGAGGTGCGGCCCTATACCAAAGCGGAATCCGCGGCCTTGCTGGAGCCGTGGCTCGGCAGCGGCCTGTCGCTCGACGACCTGCCGGTGCCGCGCGTGATCGTCGCCCGCGTCGCGCCGGGCACCGTGCTGGACATCGCCCGGCTGCGCGGCCGCGTCACCCAGGCCGCGCCCAATGCCAGCGTCGACGACCACCGCGCCTGGATCGAGCGGATGCGCGCGATGACCGGGGCGACGGTGCTGACCGGCATTGGTATCCTGGCGCTGGTTATCGTCGCCACGATCATCTCGGTGTCGTTCGCCACCCGCGGCGCGATGGCCGCCAACCGGCCGATCGTCGAGGTGCTGCATTTCGTCGGCGCCGGCGACCGCTTCATCGCCAACCGGTTCTTCCGGCACTTCCTGCGGCTCGGCCTGCAGGGCGGGCTGATCGGCGGCGGCGCCGCGATGCTGGCCTTCGGCTTTTCGGAATCGATCGCCAGATGGTTCTCCGGCACGCCGGTCGGGGACCAGTTTGCCGCGCTGCTCGGCACGTTCTCGCTGCGCCCGTCCGGCTATCTCGCGCTTGCAGCGCAGGCCTGCCTGATCGCCGGGATTACTGCCTGGGCCGCGCGCCGCACGCTGTTTTCGACGCTGAACGACATCGACTGAGGCCTGGTGCGCCGGGCGCACGCTTATGAGCCAAAGCCGCGCCGGCATCGCCAACCCCGGCGAAAAAAACTAGACTTGAGCAAGAGGATTGCACGGCTGACCATGACGTTGCCGACCGACGAGGACCTGACCGATATGCCCGCGCCACGGCGGCCGCGCGGCGTTTTTCGCGCGGCAATCGTCGGCGTGTTCGCGCTCGGCTTTCTGGTCGGCGCGGTCGGCTTCGTTGGTTTCCTGTCGCAGTTGCGCAACGGCGAGTTGAACCCGTCCGCCAAAGCCGACGGCATCGTCGTGCTGACTGGTGGATCTTCGCGCGTCGCGGATGCGATGGAATTGCTCGCCAAGGGCTACGGCAAACGCCTGCTGATCTCCGGCGTGCATCCCACCAACGGCGTCAGCGATCTCGCGCGTTCGCTGCCCGATAGTGAAAAGCTGCTGACTTGCTGCGTCGATCTCGATCGCTCCGCCGTCAACACGCGGAGCAATGCGGTCGAGACGCGGCGCTGGGCGCGTGAGCGCGGCTTCCGCTCGCTGATTGTGGTGACGTCGAACTATCACATGCCGCGCGCCATCGTTGAGCTATCGCACGAGATGCCGGACATCGAACTGATCCCGTTCTCTGTGATCGGCGACAAATGGCGCGACGAGCCGTGGTGGTTCAGTGGTCCAACACTGCGGCTGCTGCTGTCGGAATACGCCAAATACCTCGCCGCCGAAGTACGCGTGCGGCTGGCCGATGCCGGCCTCGACTTGACGCCGGAGGCGCCCGCGCAGCAAACCGAGGCGCCGCGCAAGCCGGCGCGCATTTCCGCCAACTGAACGGACCCCCATGACCTCGATTTTCGTGCGTTCGCTGATCTACAACGTGCTGTTTTACGCGCTGCTGGTGTTCTGGGTCCTGGTCGCGATTCCGACCATGATCATGCCGCCGCGCGCCTTCATGGGGGTGGCGAAAGCCTGGGCGCGCAGCAGCGTCTGGCTGATGCGCGTGGTCTGCAACACCAAGACGGAATATCGCGGGCTCGAGAAAATCCCAGCCGGGCCGCTGATTGTCGCCTCCAAACATCAGTCGATGTGGGAGACCTTCGCGCTGATGCAGTTCTTCGATGCGCCATTGTTCATCTACAAGCGCGAGCTGGCGTGGATCCCGTTCTTCGGCTGGTACCTGGTGAAGTCGAAGATGATCGGCGTCGATCGCTCGGGCGGCATGCGATCGCTGATGGACATGGCGCGCCGCGCGCCCAAGGAAGTGCAAAGCGGACGCCAGTTGATCATCTTCCCGGAGGGCACGCGCACCCCGGTGGAAGCGCCGCCGGACTACAAGACCGGCGTTGGCCAGATCTACGTCAATGCCGGCGTGCCGTGCCTGCCGGTGGCGCTGAACTCCGGCCTGTTCTGGCCGCGCCGTACTTTCTTGCGCTATCCCGGCACGCTGGTGGTGGAATTCCTCGATCCGCTGCCGCCGGGCCTGTCGCGAAAAGACTTCATCGTCGCGATGAGCACGAAGATTGAAGAAGCCACCGACCGCATCGTGGCGGCGGCCCGCGTCGAGCAGGCGGAATTGTTCGGACGTGTGCCGAACGTGGTTGCGAAGGAGCGTTGATCTTCTTTCTTCCCTCTCCCCTTGTGGGAGAGGGTGGCTTCGCGAAGCGAAGACGGCTGAGGGGTGGTGTTGCGCGATGACCCCTCATCCGACGCGGACGGAGCCTGTCATCGGGCGGCGCCTTGCGCCGACCCGTTGGTCCGCGCCACCTTCTCCCACAAGGGGAGAAGGAAAAAGATTCACCCCTGCAGCATCGTCGCCAGTTGATGCAATTGCGCGTCGCGAAACCCTTCCGCTTCGATCGCCTTCACGGTCGACAGCACATAGTCGCGGTTGTCACCGGAACGGCCATGGCCCTGCTTCACGAAATGCAACTGCTCACCAAGGCTCAGACGCCCGGCATATTGCACATGGCCGCGGTCGACCACGTAGGCCAGTGCGCTGACGCGCTGTCGCGCGGCATTGTTCAGCCACACCGAACGCATCACCTCGCGGTAGACATGCGTGGTCTGCTCGCGGCTGCGCAGATAGGCGATGGTGTCGTGGCGCGCTTTCGCCGCGACCCGGAAGGCGATGCCGCGGCAGGCGCCGCCGCGGTCGAGGCCGAGCACCAGTCCGGGCTTTTCCGGCGTGCCGCGGTGGTCGAAGGAATAGACGCACAGCGCCCGGTGTTCACCGATCAGCCGGGCCGGGGTCTGTTCGATGAAACCGAAGCCCGGCCGCCACATCAGCGAGCCATAGCCGAACACCCACAGGTCGCCTTCGGATTCCGATTCGCTGGTGATCTTGGCTGCCATGATGCCGGACTAGCAGAATCCGCGAGTTGCTGCGATGCAGTTTGCCGCAACGCGGGGCTGCGCGGCCGATTGGGCGGCGGCCACCGCTGATTTGACAAAATCATAAGGTTTACGTCCCGCCATGTCTGAATATGCCTCCGATCAAGTCCTGCCGATCCGCCCGCGCCGGCTCTGGCCCGTGTTCATCGCGCCCGTCCTCGTCGTCGTTCTGGCGGCGGCATGGACCGGCTTCTGGTTCTTTGCGGCCTCCAAGGTCGACGAGAACGTAGATGCCTGGCGCGCGCGCGAGGCCGCAGCCGGGCGGATCTATGATTGCGCCGACCGCTCGGTGGCCGGCTTCCCGTTCCGGCTCGAAGTCCGCTGCAGCGGCGTCAGCGTAGCGCTGCTGTCGCAGACCGCCGGACAGGCCGCGACGCAGGCGCCGATCACCGCCAAACTCGGTGAAATCCTGGTGGTGGCGCAGATTTACAGTCCGAAATTGCTGATCGCCGAATTCAAGGCGCCGGCGATCCTGTCCGATCACGGCCAGCCTGCGATGGCGGTGAACTGGTCGATGGCGCGCAGCAGTATCATTGGGCTGCCCGGGACGCCGGAAAGCGCCGACATCGTGTTTGACGACGTTTCGGTCGATCGCATCGCCGGCGCCGTGCAGGCCGCCACCGTGCGCGCCAAGCACATCGAACTGCACGGCCGCGCCGCCTCCGATTCGACGCCAGCCAAGCCGGTGCTGGAATCCGTGCTGCAACTCACCGGTGGCAGTATCCTTGACGTGCATCCGCTGCTGGCCGAGCCGTTCGATGCCGATATCCGCACCCGTTTGAGCGGCCTGACCGATGTCTCGCCGAAGCCCTGGCCGCAGCGTTTTCGCGAATTGCAGGCGGCCGGTGGCCGGGTCGAGATCATGCAGTCGCGTGTCCAGCAGGGCGAAACGGTGTCGCTGGCGACCGGCTCGCTCGGCCTCACCGCGTCGGGCAATCTCGACGGTGAATTGCAGATGACGGTGGCCGGGCTGGAGAAACTGATCCCGGCGCTTGGTATCGACAAGCTCCTGGAAATGGGCGTGCCGCAGTCGGCGCTCGATCGCTTTGCGCCCGGCGTGAAGAGCGCGGACGTCAACAACGTGCTCGGCGCGCTGGACCGTGCGATTCCGGGCCTCGGCCGGATGGTGCGCCAGAACGCCAATGCCGGCGTTGCCGCGGGAATCGACTCGCTGGGCACCGCGGCGGTGCTGGAAGGCAAAAAGGCGCGGACGTTCCCGCTGAAATTCGTCGATGGCGCGGTGTTGCTGGGTTCGCTGAAAGTCGCGCAGATCCCGCCACTGTTTTAACCCGGACTCATGTCCCGGACGCGGTGCGGCATTCTCAGGCGAGCTCTTGCATCGCCGCTCCGCAGATCCGGGACCCACGCTTCACCCTGAAAACCCATAGGTCCAGGATCTGCAGCGCACCACGCCGCTAGCGCGGCGCGCAGCGTCCGGGCACAAGAGACTCGCTACTCCGCCTTCTTCGTCAGGGCTGTGTGCTTGCGGCCGAAGTCGGCGGCCGCTTCATCCTGTCCAAGGTTCACGATGCCCCTGCGGATCGCGCGGGTGCGGGAGAAGTGCTCGAACAGCGCCTCGCCATCGTCGCGGCGGATGGCGCGGGTGAGTTTTGACAGGTCTTCCTGAAAGGTGCCGAGCATTTCCAGCACCGCGTCCTTGTTGGCAAGGAACACGTCGCGCCACATCGTGGGATCGGACGCCGCGATGCGGGTGAAATCGCGAAAACCGCCGGCGGAGAACTTCAGCACTTCCGAGCGGGTCACGTCTTCGAGCTCGTCGGCCGTGCCTACGATGGTGTAGGCGATCAGGTGCGGCAGATGGCTGGTGACCGCGAGCACCAGATCATGGTGCCCGGCATCCATGATCTCGACATTGGCGCCGAGCGCGCTCCAGAACTGCTCGAGCTTTTCCACGGCAGCCGTGTCGGCGCCTTCCGGCGGCGTCAGGATGCACCAGCGGTTGCTGAACAGTTCGGCGAAGCCGGAGTCCGGCCCCGAATTCTCGGTGCCGGCAACCGGATGCGCGGGAATGAAATGGACGTTGGCCGGCAGATGCTCGGCCATCGCCCGCAACACGCTGGCTTTCACCGAACCGACGTCGGATACGATTGCGCCGGGCGTCAGGTGCGGTCCAATGCTTTGCGCCACCGCGCCGGAGATGCCGACCGGCACGCAGGCGATCACCAGATCGGCATCCTTCACCGCGCTGGCATTGTCGTCCGCGATGCGGTCGGCGAGCTTGATCTCGGCGGCGCGCGCGCGCACCTCCGCCGAGGCATCGGTCGCCACCAGCTCGCCAGCCAGGCCGAGCTGCCGGATGCCGCGCGCCAGCGACGAGCCGATCAGGCCGAGCCCGATCAGTGCGATGCGCTTGAAGGGCGGCTGCGCGGTCACTTCTGCTCCATGAATTCGCGGATGGTGTCGAGGAAGAAGCGGTTGGCTTCCTCGGTGCCGATCGTCATGCGCAGCGAATGCGGCAGGCCGTAATTGGTGACGGCGCGCAGCACCAGGCCACGGCTGGTCAGGAACGCGTCGGCGTCCGCCGCGGTCTTGCCGGGAGTGGTCGGGAAATGCATCAGGATGAAGTTCGCCACGCTCGGCGTCACGGTGATGCCGAGCTTGCGGACTTCCGCGCTCAGCAGCTCACGCCACTTCACGGTGAAGGCCTGCGACATCTCGACGTGCTGGGTGTCCTCGATCGCTGCGACCGCGGCGAGCATCGCCGGCGCGGAGACGTTGAACGGGCCGCGGATGCGGTTCATCGCGTCCACGATATCAGCCGGGCCGAACATCCAGCCGATCCGCAGCGCGGCGAGGCCGTGCACCTTGGAGAAGGTGTAGCAGACCACGGTATTCTCGGTGCTGTTGGCCAGCTCGAGGCCGCTGTCATAGTCGGGGCGGCCGACATAGTCCGCATAGGCGGCGTCCAGCACCAGCAGGACGTGCTCGGGCAGGCCGGCGCGCAGCCGCTTGATCTCATCGAACGGCAGATAGGTGCCGGTCGGATTGTTCGGGTTCGCCAGCCACACCAGCTTGGTGCGCGGCGAAACGCAGTCGAGGATCGCATCGACGTTGCAGGTGAAGTCGACTTCTGCGGCGACCACGTTGGTGGCGCCGTTCGCCGAGGTGGCGATCGGGTAGACCAGGAAGCCGTGGGTGGTCGAAATCGCCTCGTCGCCGGGGCCGAGATAGACATGCGCGATCAGGTTGAGGATCTCGTCGGAACCGGCGCCGCAGATGATGCGCGCGGGATCGAGCCCGTGGCGCTTGCCGATCGCCTCGCGCAGCACCCTGGAGGTGCCTTCCGGATAGTCCTCGAGATGCGTCGCGACGGCGGTAAAGGCCTCCTTGGCGCGCGGCGAGGGACCGAACGGGGTCTCGTTGGCCGACAGCTTGAAGGTCTTGCGGCCGGCTTCGACCACCGGGCTCTTGCCGGGCGTGTAGGGCGCAATATCGAGAATTCCGGCTTTCGGCACGGGACGGGACATCATCAACTCCAGATTATCAGGCGTAGCTTCAGGCAAATATTCAGGATTTCGGCGCGCCGTTGGCGGGCACCGTATAGCGGGTTGCGTGGCTGCCGACGAGGGCCGTGGAGCGCACCGAGGCGCCGGCCTCGATCAGCGCGGCCTTGATATGGTCGAGGCTGGTGGCTGACGTGACCGAGATCAACAGGGCTGCGCCATCGAAGGCGGTATCGGGCACCGCGACGATTTCGGCCAGCGGCGACAGCGCGCGCGCGATTTCAGCATTCCAGCCCGACACCCGTACGCTCCACATCTCCACTTCCGTCACCATCGCACTGTCGGCGACGCGCGACACCACGAATACCGGAAGTGCGGCCGGATGATCGGCGCGCTCGATGAACGGCAGCCGAGCGATGATCTTGGGCATGCCCTGCGGCTCCAGCTCGATCCACCAAGGCGTCCGGCTGGAGGTCGCCGAGACCAGCGCCAGATCACCCTTGGACCGGGCTACGGCCTCGACCGCGGCGGCGGCGCTGAAATGCGCCACGTAGGGCACCGTGAAGCCGAAGTGAAACCGCGCCGAATCCCGCATCGCCGGTTCGCCGAGCGACAGATCGGCATGGACCGAGAACGGCGCCTGCACATAGGTGAAGGTGGAGATGATGACGCGCCAGATGCTCTCGACGGTATCGATCGGGAGGATGCCGCGGTGGCGCTGCACCAGCCGGCGCATCATGTCGGCTTCGCGCGCCGGGCGGAAGGCGGAGCCGACCTCCTGCGTCTGCTTGACCGAAATCAACCGGTCGATGATGTCGCCGCGCTGCATCAACAAGGAGTGCACCTGCGCGTCGATGGAATCGATTTCCTGGCGGAGCACTTCCAGCGAGGGCGGAGCAGGGGGCGCGATGGACATGGCGATAACCCGTAAACAGCTGATACGATGGGCCTCTCGCCCGCGCCTTGATTAGGAAAGACGGCGGCGGAAAGCAAAGAAAACATGGCGGCCATGCGTCGCCGCGCGGGGCTGCCACACTCCTGCGGCCATCTTGACGGCCGGGTGTGCTGGGACTAATGTCTCAGGACCTCGTGGTCATTTGAGCCGGCCGGCTTGCAGCCACGTTAAACAATTCGCTAAACAGGCCGGGGACAGTTGGATCCCGGCCGAACCTATGTTCAGGCCGGGTTTTTTTATGGCTTGATCCCTGTGCTGAGAACCTCCCGAGGAGGCCGGTATCAAGATGGTCACAATCCAACCGGCACAGAGCCCGGCAAAGGCCGACGAACGCGGGCGCGAAGCGGATCACCCGACCTCGCAGGTCGCTCTGTTCGGCGCCGACCAGCCGCTGCGGCTGGATTGCGGCATCGATCTCGCCCCGTTCCAGATCGCCTACCAGGCCTATGGCACGCTGAACGCCGACAAATCCAATGCCATCCTGGTCTGCCATGCCTTGACCGGCGACCAGCACGTCTTCAACTCCCATCCGGTGACCGGCAAGTCCGGCTGGTGGGAAACCCTGGTCGGTCCCGGCAAGGCGCTGGATACCGAGCGCTACTTCATCATCTGCTCCAACGTGCTCGGCGGCTGCATGGGCTCGACCGGCCCCGCCTCCACCAACCCCGTTACCGGAAAAGTGTGGGGGCTGGATTTTCCGGTCATCACCATTCCCGACATGGTGCGCGCGCAGGCGATGCTGATCGATCGCCTGGGCATCGATCAGCTGTTCAGCGTGGTCGGTGGTTCGATGGGCGGCATGCAGACGCTGCAATGGACCGCTGCCTATCCGCAGCGCGTCTTCTCCGCGCTGGCGGTGGCCTGCAGCACGCGGCATTCGGCGCAGAACATCGCCTTCCACGAGCTCGGCCGTCAGGCCGTGATGGCCGATCCGGACTGGCGCGGCGGCCGCTATTTCGAGGAAGGCACCCATCCGCACCGCGGGCTTGGCGTAGCAAGGATGGCCGCGCACATCACCTATCTCTCCGACGCTGCCTTGCACCGCAAGTTCGGCCGCCGGATGCAGGACCGGGAGTTGCCGACGTTTTCCTTCGACGCCGACTTCCAGGTCGAAAGCTACCTGCGGTATCAGGGTTCGTCTTTCGTCGAGCGCTTCGACGCCAACTCCTATCTCTACCTGACGCGCGCGATGGATTATTTCGACATCGCCGCGGATCATGACGGCGTGCTGGCGGAAGCGTTTCGCGATACCAAGACGCGATTCTGCCTGATGTCTTTCACCTCCGACTGGCTGTTTCCGACCTCGGAATCGCGCAACGTCGTGCATGCGCTGAATGCCGGCGGCGTGCGGGTGTCGTTTGCGGAAATCGAGACCGACAGGGGGCACGATGCCTTCCTGCTCGACGTGCCGGAATTCCTCGATATTGCCGGCGCCTTCCTGGATTCCGCCGCCTCGGTGCGCGGCCTGGTGGAGAAATAACATGTCCGCCGAACAACAGATTTTGCCGTTGCCTCGCGTCGCCTTGCAGGACGCGTCCAACTATCGCGGCGACCACCTGCTGGTGGCGCAGATGATCGCGCGCGGCTCCAAGGTGATCGATGTCGGCTGCGGCGACGGCGATCTGCTGCAACTGCTGGAGACGCGCGGCATTGATGGCCGCGGCATCGAACTGTCGCGCGAGGGCGTCAACCATTGCGTCGCCAAGGGGCTCGCGGTGGTGCAGGGCGACGCTGACACCGATCTCGTGAACTATCCCGACGATTCCTTCGACTATGTGATCCTGTCGCAAACGCTGCAGGCCACAAGGCAGCCGCGCGTTGTGCTGGAGAACCTGTTGCGCATCGGACGGCGCGCCATCGTGTCGTTTCCGAACTTCGGATTCTGGAAAATGCGCTTGCAGTTGCTGGTCGGCGGTCACATGCCTCGCACGGAGAATCTGCCGGCGACGTGGTACGACACGCCGAATATCCACTTCTGCACTATCAAGGATTTCGTGCAGTTGTGCGACGAGATCAACGTCAATGTGGAGCGCGCGGTGGCGCTCGATCTGCATGGCCGGCCGCTGCGGCTCAATGCGCCGTGGTGGTTCTGGAACATGTTTGGCGAGCAAGGTGTGTTTCTGCTTAGCCGCGCCGGTAAAATCCGTTAGGCCTGCGAATATACCATTTGTGAGCGTTTATGCATGGCGGCCGGCCGCCATGCAGCTTTGCTGCGTAGCTTTCATGCTTAGGGCGTCATTATGGTAGTGTTGTCATGAAATGACCTTGCTGCGTGCCTTGTTCTAGCCATACCGAAATCTGTTGTAGCCATTCCGATATCGACCTCACGGGGACGATGAATACGGGGGCGTACAAGGATTAGGTATGGTTCAGTTCAATGCGTTTCGCCGGCCACTTCGCTTCTCTCTTCTTGCGATGTGTTCGGTCATCATTTTCGCGATCACAACTCCGGCTTCAGCCAAGCCACGGCACAGTGGGCATCACGCCCACGCGCATTCTTTCAGGCATCACGCCTCCAACACGCGCCATCACGGCCGCCGCCACATGCGCGCTTCGCGTCGCCATGCGGTCCAGCAGAGCGCCGACAGCGCGGCAGAATCCTTCGGCAGCAATTCAAGCTTCGGTTCATCCAACGTCGTCGCGGAAGCGCGGCGTTACATCGGTGGCAATCCCACCGGCCGAGCCCGGCTGTGGTGCGCGCGCTTCATGAACATGGTGCTGCAGCGCTCCGGCCATACCGGCACCGGCTCTGACATGGCGCGCTCGTTCTCCAGCTACGGCCAGCGCATCTCCGGCCCGCAGGTCGGCGCTATCGCTGTGATGTCGCGCGGCCGTCGCGGCGGCCATGTCGGCGTGGTCAGCGGCATCGATCCCAAGGGCAACCCGATCATCGTCTCCGGGAACCACGGCAACCGTGTCGCCGAGTCGGTGTATTCGCGCGGCCGCATCTACGCCTATGTGATGCCGTCGAGCTGAGACGACAGCTCGCTTTGCCCGGCCGCGATGCACGGTCATTCCTTAACGGATCTTAAGCGATTCCGGCCGGGCAGGCCTGCGGTCAAAAATATCCGGTCGCTCTCTTCCGCTTCCTGTTCGGCTGCCCATATTTGCGTCAAGCTGGTTTTGACGCCAGCGACGACCGTGGGCGGTTGAGGAATGTCAACGCGATCCGCGGAAACCCAGTGAAGATGCCTTTTCCGTGCTTTCGAGGCGGAATCGGCAGGCCGAGGGAATTCCGGAATGAATATCGAAAAATACACCGAACGCGTGCGCGGCTTTATCCAGTCGGCGCAGTCATTGGCCGTGCGCGAGGGCCATCAGCAATTCTCGCCGCTGCATATCCTTAAAGTCCTGCTCGACGACAGCGAGGGGCTTGCTGGCGGACTGATCGACCGTGCCGGCGGCAATTCCCGCGCTATCCTGCAGGCGACCGAGGCCGAACTCGGCAAGATGCCCAAGGTTTCCGGCGCAGGCGCCGGTCAGGTCTATCTGGCTCCCGCGACTGCGCGCGCGCTTGAGGCGTCCGAACAGGCGGCCGAAAAGGCCGGCGACAGCTTCGTCACCGTGGAGCGCCTGCTGCTCGCTTTGGCGCTCGACAAGGATTCCGAGGCGGGCCAGTTGCTCGCCAAGGGCGGCGTTACTCCGCAAAACCTGAACGCCGCGATCAACGCGCTGCGCAAGGGCCGCACCGCCGACAGCGCCACGGCAGAAAACGCCTATGACGCGCTGAAGAAATACGCCCGCGATTTGACGCAGGCCGCGCGCGACGGAAAACTCGACCCGGTGATCGGCCGCGACGAGGAAATCCGCCGTACGATTCAAGTCCTTTCCCGCCGTACCAAGAACAATCCGGTGCTGATCGGCGAGCCGGGCGTCGGCAAGACGGCGATCGCCGAAGGCCTGGCGCTGCGCATCGTCAATGGCGACGTGCCGGAATCCCTGAAGGACAAGCAACTGATGGCGCTCGACATGGGCGCGCTGATCGCTGGCGCCAAATATCGCGGCGAGTTCGAGGAGCGGCTGAAGGCCGTGCTCGAGGAGATCAAGAAGGCCGCCGGCCAGGTGATCGTCTTCATCGACGAGCTGCACACGATCGTCGGCGCGGGCGCCGCCGAAGGCGCGATGGACGCCGGCAACATGCTGAAGCCGATGCTGGCGCGCGGCGAGCTGCACATGGTCGGCGCGACCAC
>NZ_JAQGJT010000225.1 GCF_028290495.1 Tardiphaga sp. | reverse complement strand
GCGTCAATCGTGTGGGATTTGCGACAGTTTCCCTCCACTCGCCTCCACGCGGCCGCGCCCTTTTGTTTAGCGGCGTGTAACCCTAACTGGGTGCTCCTGATCGCAAAATATCCGAGATTTGTGGAGGAATGTGGAGTAAAGTGGAGACAACCTGCAATTCTGGCCGGATCGTTGAAGGGGGTGCGCCATGTTCCTCGGCACATACGCGCCCAAGCTCGATGACAAGGGGCGTCTGATCCTCCCCGCCAAGTTCTGGGATGAACTCGCCTCGGGGGTCGTCATCACCCGCGGACAGGAGCATTGCCTGTACGTCTACAGCGCACGTGAGTTTGAGAACGTGCACGAGAAGATCCGTCAGGCGCCCGTGTCCAGCAAGCAGGCCCGCGACTACACCCGCATGTTTCTCTCGGGCGCAAGCCAGGAGCAGCCCGACAAGCAGCGGAGGGTGACCATCCCCGTTGGCCTCCGCGAATACGCGAGCCTCGATCGTGACCTGACAGTCATCGGCGCCGGCAGTCATGCCGAGATCTGGGACACGGAGTCCTGGAACACCTACTACAACGAAACCGAATCCAGCTACGCGAACACCGCAGAGGAGGTGATCCCCGGGCTTTTCTAGCGCCCAGTCGTTGACTCCCAGCCGTTCAGCGCCCTGCCATCACTTCCCCGGTGACAGGTCAGAGAATGGATGGGGATCTGCGATTGGGGGCTTCGTGCCCCTGCACCATGTCAGAGAACACACTGCACACCCCGGTAATGCTCGAACGCACCGTCGAGCTGCTGGCCCCCGCGATCTCGCGCCCCGGTGCCGTGCTGGTCGATGCAACTCTGGGGCTCGGCGGCCACGCCGAAGCGTTCCTCGAACGCTTTCCCGAGCTGACCATCGTTGGCATCGACCGCGATCCCGAAGCACTCGCACTGACGGGGCAGCGGCTGGCGTCGTATGGTGCGCGAGCGGTGCTCGTCCGGGCGGTCTACGATGCAATCCCGGTTGCGCTGGCCACTTTGGTGATCACCGCGGTGGCGGGCATCCTGTTCGATCTCGGTGTTTCGTCGCTGCAACTGGACCGGGTCGACCGCGGCTTCTCGTATTCGCAGGATGCGCCGCTGGATATGCGCATGGACTCGGATTCTCCGCTGACCGCTGAGCGGATCATCGCCGAATACAGCGAATATGACCTGCGCCGGATCTTCTACGAATTCGGTGAAGAGAAACTTGCTCCGCGTTACGCGAGCAAAATCGTCCAGGCTCGCGAGAAATCCCCCATCTCGCGGTCTGGCCAACTTGTCGACGTGATTGTCGCGGCCACCCCTGCCGCGGCGAAGCGTGCCGGCCACCCCGCCAAACGCGTGTTTCAAGCGCTGCGCATCGAGGTGAACCAGGAGCTGGCAGTTCTTGCCAGAGCGATCCCGGCGGCTCTCGACGTTCTCGACGTCGATGGTCGCATGGTCGTGCTGGCCTACCAGTCGCTCGAGGACCGCATCGTGAAAAGGGTATTCGCCGCGCGATCGGCCTCCACCGCACCCCGCGGGCTCCCGGTGGAGTTGCCCGAACACCGTCCGGAACTGCGACTCCTGGTGCGAGGCGCGGAACTGGCATCCGACGAAGAAAAACAGTCAAACCCACGCGCAACGCCAGTACGCTTGCGCGCCGTACAGAAGCTGAGGCCGGCAGCATGAGCTCGAATCTCGCATACTCGTTGCCGACGCGACGCCCCATCGATGACTTTGTCGAAGAACAGCACCCGAGACCGATTCGCGCAGTCTCGACCCGGACGCGCCGTCGTACGCGTCCCAAGATGGTCTACGCGCTCGTGGCAACCGGGGTCATTTTCGCGATCTTTCTGGCACAGCTGCTCCTGACCATTTCGCTCTCAAGCGGTGCATACAACATTGGGCGACTCCAGAACCAGCAGCGCGATCTTGCGCGCACGGCTTCCGCACTCGATGAGCAGCTCAACACTCTCGGGTCGACGCAAAACCTGTCAGCGGATGCAACCTCGCTCGGGATGGTGGCCTCCTCCTCGCTGGCATTCCTTCGCATCTCGGACGGCAGGGTAATCGGCACCGCCGTGGCTGCGGGCAGGCCAGGCAGCAAGCAGAAGGTCTCAGCCTCGAACGGCAGCGTCCCGGACTCGCTGCTTGGCGGCGTTTCTGTGATCAAGCCGACAGCATCCGGACACGGCGGCTCGAATACGGCAGTTTCGGCCTCACCCGGCTCACAATCGAATTCGAATGGCGGATCGACCGGTTCGTCTTCGCAAGGTACGTCAAGCGGCGACACCAGCAGCGCCAATTCAGGTCAGCTGCCTTCGCCCCAGACCCATTAGGGCCAGAGTTATGAAGAAGAGCAGAAGAGCGGGGGCCCGCCTCACGCTCACGATGCTCGGCATCTTTGTGGTCGTTGGGTTGTTCGCGGGAAGACTGGTCGACCTGCAGATCGTGCAGGCGCCGAAGCTGACCAAGGCGGCATCCGCGAGCCGGGAGGCGAAGGTCATCACGTATGGCACGCGAGGTTCGATTGTCGACGCGAACGGCGTGGTTCTCGCCGACAGCGTTGACCGATTCAACATCACGGTTTCGCCGAAGAACTTTCCGATCGATGGCTACGACACCAAGCCCAACGACGATTCGACGCGGGTGAGCGCGGCCGAGATTTTTACCAAGATC
>NZ_JAQGJT010000087.1 GCF_028290495.1 Tardiphaga sp. | reverse complement strand
ACCGCGACCATCGGCGGCAATCTCTGCATGTCGTTGCCGGCAGGTCCCATGATCGCGCTGACCGCAGCCCTCAACGGCGTCTGCACGGTCTGGAAGGCCGACGGCAGCGAGTACAGGATCGACGTCGCCGGTTTTGTCACCGGTAACCAGCGCAATGTCCTGGGGTCGGGCGATCTGCTGCGCAGCATCGAACTCCCGCTCGCGGCGTTGAAGCGGCGCTCGGCGTTTCGCCAGATTTCGCTGACGCCGGTCGGCCGTTCCGCGGCATTGCTGATCGGCAGTATCGACAGCGAGGGTGCGCTGAAGCTGACGGTGACGGCTTCCACGGTGCGCCCGATCCAATTGTCCTTTGCCCGGATTCCGCAAGCCGACGCGATGCGGGACGTCATCCTGCAGCGCATCCCCGACCTGCTGTACCACGACGACGTGCACGGCAAGCCGGCCTGGCGCAAGCACATGACGCTGCGGCTCGCCGAGGAAATCCGCGCTGAATTGCAGGGCGCCACGCCGTCATGACCATCCAGATCAACGGCAAGGAATTTTCGGAAAGTCCGGGCGCCGGGCAGTGCCTGCGGACCTTTCTGCGCCAGCTCGGGCATTTCGGGGTCAAGAAGGGCTGCGACGCCGGCGACTGCGGCGCCTGCACGGTGCTGATCGACGGCGAGCCGGTGCACTCCTGCCTCATCCCCGCCTTCCGCGCCGAGGGCCACGCCGTCACCACCATCGAGGGCCTCGCGCCGGAAGGCGACACCCATCCGGTGCAGCAGGCATTCCTCGACGCACAGGCGTTCCAGTGCGGCTTCTGCACTGCCGGCATGATCATGACCTGCGCCTCGCTGAACCAGGCGCAGCGCCAGGACCTCGGCGCGGCCCTGAAAGGCAACCTGTGCCGCTGCACCGGCTATCGCGCCATCCAGGATGCGCTCGACGGTAAAACCAACGTGCAGCATGCCGAGCCCGGCACCGCGTTTGGACGCAGCCTGCCTGCACCTGCCGGTCCGCTCGTGGTCAAGGGCGCCGCGCGCTACACGTTCGATGTCGCGATGGACGACGTACTGCAGATCAAGATCCTGCGCTCGCCGCATCCGCACGCCAACATCGTTTCCATCGACACCTTCGAGGCGCTGGCCGTGCCTGGCGTCCACGCCGTGCTGACGCACGAGGACGCACCGACAAAGCTGTTCTCGACCGCGCGGCACGAGATCACCGAGGTGGACCCCGAGGACACCCGAATCCTCGACCCTGTCGTGCGCTTCATCGGCCAGAAGGTCGCGGCCGTCGTCGCTGACACCGAGGCTGCGGCGGAGGAAGCCTGCCGGAGCATCAGGGTCGTCTACGACATCCTGCCGGCGGTGTTCGATCCCGAACTGACGATCGCCGACAATGCGCCGCTGATTCATCCCGACAAGACATCGGCGCATCGCGTCAGCGAATCCGCCCGCAACATCGTCGCGCAGACCCATGCCGAGGTCGGCGACGTCGCAGCCGCGCTTGCCGCCTCGGCCGTTACCTATGAAAACACATTCGTCACCCAGCGCGTCCAGCACGGCCATCTCGAGACACATGGCGGCATGGCCTGGCTCGACGACACCGGCGTGCTGAACGTGCGTTCCAGCACGCAGGTGCCGTTCCTGACACGGCGCGCGCTGGCCGAGCTGTTCGATCTGCCGGCCGACAAGGTCCGCGTGTTCTGCGAGCGCGTCGGCGGCGGCTTCGGCGGCAAGCAGGAGATGTTCGTCGAGGACATCCTGGCGCTCTGCGCGCTGAAGACGGGCCGCAAGGTGAAGTGGGAATTGACCCGCGAGGAACAATTCATCGGCACCGCGACGCGGCACCCGATGCGTGTCAAGATCAAAGCCGGCGCCGATGCCAACGGCAAGCTCACAGCACTGCATCTCGACGTACTCTCCAACACCGGCGCCTATGGCAACCACGCCGGCCCGGTGCTGTTTCACGCCTGCAGCGAATGCATCAGCGTTTACAATTGTGACAACAAGAAAGTCGACGGCATCGCCGCCTACACGAACACGCTGCCGGCCGGCGCCTTCCGCGGCTACGGCCTGCCGCAGACGCAGTTCGCAGTGGAATCGGTGATCGATGAGCTGGCGCGGCAGCTCGGCATCAGCCCGTATGAATTCCGCCGCCGCAACATCGTCAAATCGGGCGATCCTATGATCTCGGCGACCGGCCCACAGCATGCCGACGTTCTCTATGGCAGCTACGGCCTCGACCAGTGCCTCGACCTCGTCGAGCACGCGATGCAGGTGGAGACGGCGGCGCACGGGCTCAGCGACGAATGGCTGGTCGGCGACGGCGTCGCGTTGACCATGATCGACACCGTGCCGCCGGGCGGCCACATCGCCGATTGCCGGATATCGCTGTGTAACGACGGCGGTTTCGAACTGGTGGTCGGCACCGCCGAATTCGGCAACGGCACCAGCACGGTGCACCGCCAGATCGCCGCCACCGCGCTGGCGACGACAGTGGACAACATCCGGCTATTGCAGTCCGACACCGCGCATGGCGGCCACGACACCGGCGCCTATGGCAGCGCCGGCACCTTCGTCGCGGGTCTTGCGACCAAGGTCGCCGCAAATAATCTGGCGGAAGTGATGCGAATCTTCGCCGCGACTTCAGTGAAGAACGATCCCGACACCTGCGTGCTGGAGGATGACGCCGCCGTCTGCGGCGCGCAGCGCCTGCCCTATGCCGCGCTGGCGGAGTCGGCGCACGCACAGGGCCACACCTTGCATGCCAGCGGCACCTCCGGCGGCACGCCACGTTCGGTCGCCTTCAACGTCCACGGCTTTCGCGTCGCAGTGAACAAGGGCACCGGCGAGATCCGCATTCTCAAGAGCGTGCAGGCGGCAGATGCCGGAACGGTCGCCAATCCGATGCAGTTGCGCGGTCAGATCGAAGGCGGCGTCGCGCAGGCGCTCGGAGCCACGCTGTACGAGGAAATGCTGATCGACGATACCGGCCGCGTGATGAATCCCAGATTTCGCGACTACCATCTGCCGTCCTACGCCGACGTGCCGCGCACCGATGTGTACTTCGCGCAGACCTACGATTCGATCGGCCCGATGGGCGCCAAATCGATGAGCGAAAGCCCGTACAACCCGGTGGCGCCCGCGATGGGCAACGCGCTGGCCGACGCCACCGGCATCCGCTTCACGCAGATGCCGTTCAAGCCGGACCGGATTTTTCCGGCGCTGCATGCAAAGTATGGCAAGTAGATTGCGGCGTCTCTCTTACCTCTCCCCGCGAAGAGCGGGGAGAGGTAAGAATAGCTACCGTCCCACCGTGCATTCGATCTGGCCGTGCGGCTCATCGGTCGGCAGGAACACGTCGTTGTTGTTATCCAGCCCGAACGCGGACAGGTTCATCAGGATGTAGTGGATGTTCGGGCACGCCATGCTGATCTCGGAAATTTCCGGCACCGCCGCCAGCGCCGCTTCGCCCATGTGGAACAGGCTATTCTGCACACTCGGGCTGTAATTCGTCGAGAACACTTTGAGCAACGTCTCCAGAATGGTCGCATTCGCCGCCGCATAGCTCGCCGGCTTGCCGGACCACTTCCACGACGCCACCATCGAGGTCGCGCACATCCGGTCGTTGGTCGGCTGGATCGTCGAATACTTGTCGGTAAAGTAGTTTTCCCAGCCCGACTGCGTCGACTTCATGAAGGTGAGACTGTCGAGGCCCGAACTCATCGCAAACCCGTCGCGATTCCCCGACACTTCGACGAATGGCTTGCCGTTGCTGTCGAGCACGAAGCTGTGCGGGTGCGGCGTGCCGTCGATAGAGAGCCGGCTCCATTTGGTCTCGTGCGCGGTGACGCTGACGCCGGTGACCTGCGGATAGAGGTCGAGGTATCGCTGCGCCAAAACCTGGCAGAACTCCTCGGTGGACAGCCCGGTGTTCTCGCGCGCCGTGACGTTGACGATGTTCTTGATGGTATCGGTGGAGGTCGAGGTCGAGTTGTCGGCGTCGGTGAAGGCGCAGCCGAAATCGCCCTCGATCATCGCCTTGACCGAGAGCTGGCTGACCTCGTGACGGTCGCCGTCGCGATGGATCCTCATCACGCGGACGCGGCCTTTTCCATATTTGTTCTTGATCAACGGCACGCGGAACCTCCAGTCTGGCGACGACGGAAAAATCCGTTTGCCGCAAAATTCACACCAAAATCATAACCAGCAACCTTCGTGCCAGCGCACAAGTAGTTGCACAACCCATCTGGCACGCAGATTGTATCAGTCGCTCATGGTGCCATGAATAATCATAGTCTGTAGGGGGTTAGATCTATGTCAACGACAGTTCATCCGGTAGACGAGATACTGCCGACGCCGCGCCTGCTGGCAATGGGCCTGCAGCACGTGCTGGTGATGTATGCCGGCGCCGTCGCCGTGCCGCTGATCATCGGCCGGGCCCTCAAATTGTCGCCGCAGGATGTCGCCTTCCTGATCTCGGCCGACCTGTTCGCCTGCGGCCTTGCGACCTTGGTGCAGTGCATCGGCTTTCCCGGCGTCGGCATCCGCCTGCCGGTGATGATGGGCGTCACCTTCGCGTCGGTCGGCCCGATGCTGTCGATGGCCGCCTCGCCCGAAATCGGCCTGCTCGGCATTTACGGTTCGGTGATTGCTGCCGGAATTTTCGGCATCCTTGTCGCCCCTTTCATCAGCCGGCTGCTGCCGCTGTTTCCGCCGGTGGTCACCGGCACCATCATCATGGTGATCGGCATCTCGCTGATGCGCGTCGGCATCAACTGGGCGGGCGGCGGATTGCCGACCCTGACCAAGGTGGTCGATGGCGCAGCCGGTCAGTTCCCCAATCCCGGCTACGCGCAATTGCAGGGCCTCGGCATCGCATTGTTCGTGCTGATGGTCATCCTGGCGCTGATCAAATGGGGCACCGGGTTCCTTGCCAACGTCTCGGTGCTGCTCGGCATTATCGCCGGCGCCATTCTGGCCTCTGTGCTGGGCGTGATGCATTTCGACAAGGTCGCGACCGCGCCCTGGGCTGACATCGTGCTGCCGTTCCACTTCGGCATGCCGCAATTCCATCTGGTGCCGATCGTCACCATGTGCATCGTGATGATCGTGGTGATGATTGAATCACTCGGCATGTTCCTCGCGCTTGGCGAGATCACTGGCAAGACGATCGACCGCGACGCGCTAACCAAGGGCCTGCGCGCCGACGGCGTCGGCACCGTGCTGGGCGGCGTGTTCAACACCTTTCCCTACACCTCGTTCTCGCAGAATGTCGGCCTCGTGGGAATCACCGGCGTGCGCTCGCGCTGGGTGACGATTGCCGGCGGCGGCATCATGCTGCTGCTCGGCTTGCTGCCGAAGATGGCCGCGTTGGTGGAAGCGGTGCCGCTGGTCGTGCTCGGCGGCGCCGGGCTGGTGATGTTCGGCATGGTCGCTGCGACCGGCGCGCGGATTCTCACCGCGGTCGATTTCAAGACCAACCCGTATAATCTGTTCGTCGTCGCGATCTCGGTCGGCTTCGGCCTGATCCCGCTGGTGGCGCCGAACTTCTTCAAGAACCTGCCGCATGACCTGCATCCGCTGCTGGAATCCGGCATCCTGCTCTGCGCGCTGGTGGCGGTGTTGCTGAACGCCTTCTTCAACGGCATCGGCAGCGCCGAGAACGCGAAGGCGGAAGCCGCCGGCGTGGCAGCAGCGGCGACGCATTGAGAAGCGACAAGATGCAACTCTCGTGTCCCGGACGCGGTGTGGCATTCTTACGCCGCTCCGCAGATCCGGGATCCCGGTTTCCTTTGCGCGAAACCGGAGCCCCGGATCAGTAGCGCACCACGTCACTTCGTGACGCAGTGCGCTGCATCCGGGGAACGGCCGACGCGACAGCTTTGCAATAAGTATCAGCTTCCCCGATACGTCCCGTAACTCCACGGCGTCACCAATAGCGGCACGTGGAGATGGCCTTCGGCATCACTGACCGAGAAGCGCAGCGGGATCAGGTCGAGGAACGGTGGATCGGACAGCGGCACGTTCTTGCCGGCGAAATAGCTCGCGGTGCTGAAGGTCAGCTCATAGCGCCCGATCGGCACCGGGCGGCCGCCGATCAGGGGCATGTCGGTGCGGCCGTCGTGGTTGGTGACCGTACGCGCGATGACGCGGCTCGTGCCGAGGTCGGACAGCTCAATGAGTTTGACCGCGATCCCCGCCGCGGGCTTGCCGCTGTGCGTATCCAGCACATGCGTCGACAGCCGGCCGTGCACCTTCAGCGGATGTTCGCCGGACACCAGCAGATCGACGCGCAACGCCGCGATCTTGCAAATTTCCGCAATCGACGCCGCGATCTCCGTGGTCGGATCGTTCGGCAATCGCTTGGCGAAATCGCGCAGGATGGAATCCTTGGTGTGACGCCGCACACAGACGATATAGGGAAACCCGAATTTCTCCCGATAGGCGTTGTTGACGCGATCGAACGCCGCGTATTCCGCCTCCGACAGCGCATCCAGCCCGACGCTGTTTTGTTCGGCATTGGATTCCGGCGTCAGGAGATCGCCGCGCTTGGTCTTGTCGGCGAGATCCGGATGCGCCCTGATCAGCGCCAGCCGCTGCCCGGGGACGGCTTTCTCGACCACCTCGCGCATCGCCGAAAACAACTCCGTCACCCCCGCGAAGGGCCGCGCCTCCGCTGCCTTCTCCGCGATCCACGGCGAATACTCGAAAATGTTCGCCAGCGCCGCGACGAAATCGGCTTTGCTGCAGGCGTTAAGTTCGGCGAGCGTTTTCTCGGTCATGCACGGTTATCCGATGGCGCGGGCGTCCGCCGCAAGGTGTTTCAGGTTGGCGTGCCAGTGCTCGGCAATATCCAGCCGCGTCGGTACCCAGACCTTGTCGTGGCTCATGATGTAATCGAGAAACCGCGCCAGCGACGCCGCGCGTCCGGGCCGGCCGACGACGCGGCAATGCAGCCCCACGGTCATCATCTTCGGCGAGGTCAGGCCTTCCTCGTACAGGACGTCGAACGTGTCCTTGAGATAGGTGTAGAACTCATCGCCGCCGCCGAAACCCTGCGGGTTGACGAAGCGCATGTCGTTGGCGTCGAGGCTGTAGGGAATAACCAGATGCGGCTCGTTCGACCCCTTGATCCAGTACGGCAGATCGTCGGCATAGGAATCGCAGAGATACTTCAGGCCGCCGGCTTCCATCAGCAGCCGCATGGTATTGATCGAGCTGCGGCCGGTATACCAGCCGAGCGGCGGCGCGCCGGTGGCCTCGGTGTGGACCCGGATCGCGTCGGCTATTTCCTGCCGCTCCTCGATCTCCGACATGTCCTTGTGCTCGATCCACTTCAGGCTGTGGCTGGCAATGTCCCACCTGGCTTCCTGCATCGCCGCGACGATCTCGGGATTGCGCTTGAGCGCGGTGGCGACGCCGAACACCGTGGTCGGCAGGTTGCGCGCGGTGAACATCCGCCACAGCCGCCAGAAGCCGGCGCGCGAGCCATATTCGAACATCGATTCAATGTTGGCGTGGCGCTGCCCCGGCCAGGGCTGCGCACCCAGCACGTCGGACAGGAACGCTTCCGAGGCGCGGTCGCCATGCAGGATGTTGTTCTCGCCGCCTTCCTCGAAATTGACGACGAACTGCACGGCGACGCGTGCGCCGCCGGGCCATTTCGGGTCCGGCGGGTTGCGGCCGTAGCCGCGCAGATCGCGGGGATATTCGGCTGACGACATCAGACCATCTCGAAGCGGACTTTTTGCGCGCCCTTCCACAGCACGGTCTTGCCCATTTCCGGCAGCTTATCGAGGTTCGAGGTCAGGGTGATGAAATGGTTGCCGGCGAGCTGGCCCATCTTGCTGGCGAAGTGCACGCCGCTATAGGCGAGCAGGATCTCGGTCTCGCTGATGCCGCCGGGATACAGGATGATATGGCCAGGTGCCGGGAAGCTGGTGTGGTTCTCGTAACCGACGCCGAAATCGTGATCGCCGAGCGGCATCCACACGCCTTCGCCGCTCCAGCGGACATGGATCGCCTGGCTCTCGAACGGCATCGCCTTCTTGAAGGCGGCGACGGTCTTCGGCGCCAGCTCCTCCTCGAATTTCGCGTTGAAGGTGAAGTCGCCGACGTGGACGAGAAGCTGGCTCATGTGGTTGATCTCTTGAATTGAAGGACGTTAGGCGGGCCAGATTGCAGCCCGCCGGAAAAGAAGCAAGGACCATTCCAGCGCATTGCCGGCCGCTCCGCAATGGCGATCCCGCCCCTCTTAATCGAACCTGACCGCCACCTCGCCCAGCCCCGAAAGCTGCATCACCGCGGCGTCGCCGGGGTTCAGCCACAGCGTCTGCACCAGGCTGCCGGTCAGTACGATCTCGCCGGCGCGCAGCTGCTGGCCCTGCTCCGCCAGATGGGACGCGAGCCACGCCAGCGCATGGTGCGGATGACCGAGCACATCGGCGCCGCTGCCGTGCGCGACCTCGACGCCGTTGAGAACCGCGCGGCCGGTCACCGCCAGCAGATCCGGCGCCTGCGCCCTGGGCACCGGCGCGCCGAGCACGCAGCCTGCGGCGAAGAAATCATCCGCGATCAGCGTCGGCGCGCCCAGCGAACGCCAGTCTGCATAGCGGTCGTCGACGATCTCGATCGCCGGCAGGTAGGCCTCGATCGCATCCGCAACGGAAGCCGCATCCGCCGCCACGACGTCGCGGCCGAGCCGCACCGCGATCTCGCATTCGACACCGACATGGACATAGTCGCGGTGCCGCAGCGACACGCCGCTGTCATGCACACCCCCGGCGAATACGCCGCCGGCGCAAGGGTGGGGAATGCCGAGATAGTTTTGCATCACTGCACTGGTGCAGCCGATCTTCCAGCCGATCCGCCGCCCGGCATCATCGGCCAGAATCGTATGAACGGCCTGTTGCACGCGATACCCGTCGCGCTCGTCGCCGGGGACGATCCCGGCCGGCAGCGCGGCCAGCGGCGTGCGGGCGAGCCTGGCGGCGGCAATGAGGGTGGCGGCGCGGTCGAGCATATCAGGGATCCCCAGTGGACACGGTAGCGAACAACCTATCCGGAATAGCCCTGTCCGGAAATGCCGCGGTGGCTGCGCGATCCCGGCATCCGAGGTTTCCAATGAACCGACCGCGGTCTAAGGCATTGCCATAGCCGGATTACGAAGCACGTCGCGATGATGACCCCGGCCAGAGGTTTCCATGAGCATCGGACTCATCGCGCTACTCGACGACATTGCCGCGCTGGCGAAGGTGGCTGCCGCCTCGATCGACGATATCGCAGGCCAGGCCGCGAAGGCCGGCGCCAAGGCGGCCGGCGTGGTGATCGACGATGCCGCAGTGACGCCGCGCTATGTCGTCGGCTTCGACGCCGCGCGCGAATTGCCGATCGTCAAGAAGATCGCCATCGGCTCGCTACGCAACAAGCTGCTGTTTCTGCTGCCGGCCGCGCTGCTGCTGAGCCTGTTTGCACCCTGGGCGATCACGCCGCTGCTGATGGTCGGCGGCGCCTATCTGTGCTTCGAGGGCGCCGAGAAAGTATTCGAAGCCGTGATGCCGCACGAGGCAGCGCATGCCGACGAGAGGCAGCCCACGGCGACCGACGCGAAGGCGTTGGAAGACGAAAAGGTCGCGAGTGCGATCAAGACCGACTTCATCCTGTCTGCGGAGATCATGGCGATATCGCTGGCGGCAATCCCCGCTGGACCGTTCCTGACCCGGGCCCTCGTGCTGGCAGTCGTCGGGATCGGTATCACCCTCGCCGTCTATGGCGGCGTCGCGCTGATCGTGAAGGCGGATGATGTTGGCCTCGCGCTCGCCAGGAGCGACAAGGCGTCGCTTTGGGGCCGCCTCAAGGCCGGGTTCGGCCGGGCGCTGGTGCAAGGCATGCCATATTTCCTGAGCGCGCTGGGCGTGGTCGGCACGGCCGCGATGATCTGGGTGGGCGGCGGCATTGTCGTGCACGGCGTGGCCGGATACGGCGTGCCCGAGATCGCCCATTTCATTGAAGTGATCGCGGCCCATGCCGCGGACGCCCTGCCCGCGATCGCGGGAGCTATCAGTTGGATCTTGACCGCGGCGGGATCGGGCGTGTTCGGCCTGCTGCTCGGCGCGGCATTGATCCCGGTCGCCAAATACATCATTGCGCCGGTCTGGAACCGGCTGCGCAGGACTCGCAGATGATACGACCTCCTTCCGATACGACGCCGCGTACCTTGATCGATGGCGGCTCGCCGTCGCGCATCGCGCTCAACGAACTTGCAGCGGCTGGCACGGCCGCGCTGCTGGTGGACTGCGATCTTGAGGAATCCAACCTGTCGAATCTCGACATGTCCGATTGGCGCTTCGAGAACTGCGTACTGAAAAAAGCCAATCTGACCGGCGCGACGCTTGAGCGCGCCGCCTTTGCCGGCTGCCGCGGTGCCTTCGCCAATTTCACCGCCGCCCAGCTTGGCGAGGCGCTGTTTCAGTCGAGTGACTTCAACAATGCGAACTTCGGTGGCGCTACGCTTACCGAGACCGCGTTCAACGGCTGCAAGCTGACCGGCGCCAACTTCATCCGCGCCAAAAGCGTCGCCACCTCGTTCCACGAGACGACGCTGTCGGCAGCCATATTGCCGGGCTTTTCGTTCCGCAAAGTCGTGATCGTTCGCGTCGACTTTAGCATGGCCGATCTGTCGAAGTGCGACTTCCGCGACGCCGTGTTCGAGGAATCGAGCCTGCGGGAATCCCATCTCGTCGATGCGCGGTTCGAGGGCGCCGACCTGCGCGGCGCCGATCTCGGCGGCTTGCAGCTCAACGACGCCCGCAAGTTCAAGGGCGCCACCATCTCGCGCAGCCAGGCCGGCGACCTGCTGGCGGAGATGGGCCTGCGGGTGAAGTAGTTCGCGCATACCACAACGGCATACGGCCGCCCGATGAGGCGACCGTATGATGGTACTAACGCTTCGTCGCGCGAAGTTTATTCGTCGCGATAGACCTTCTCGCGCTTCTCGTGGCGCTCCTGCGCTTCGACCGAGAGCGTCGCGATCGGGCGGGCTTCCAGTCGCTTCAGCGAGATCGGCTCGCCGGTCTCTTCGCAATAGCCGTAGGTGTTATCGTCAATGCGCTGCATCGCCGCGTCGATCTTGGAGATCAGCTTGCGCTGACGGTCGCGGGCGCGCAGTTCGATCGCGCGGTCGGTTTCCGACGACGCACGATCGGCGAGGTCGGGGTGGTTGACGTTCTCTTCCTGCAGCGTCTGCAATGTGACGCGGGATTCACGCAGGATTTCTTCCTTCCAGGCCAGCAGCTTGCCGCGAAAATAATCGCGCTGCCGATCGTTCATGAAGGGCTCTTTTTCGGAGGGGCGATAGCTTTTCAACTTTTCCAAGGCCAATCCATCTGTCCGTGCAAGGCGGCGGAACTGACCTGCCGCGCCGCAGCTTATATAGCTAGGTTGTGTGACAGACAACAACGTCCAGCGGACGTAGCTACCGCCCCAAACGAGGCTTTCCACCGGGAACCCGGCCGGGTCCCATTAGACTTTGGTCGTGCGGCGGGCTCGATCAGACCCGGCTCTGGCCGGCCTTGGCCAGTTCCACCTCGACCCGCAACTCGATCTCCGACAGCACCGAATCGAGCCCCGCATCGCCCGACGAGGTCTTGAGGTCGGACGCCGCCATGCGCAGCCGCGCCACGGTATTGGCGTCGAACGAGCCCGCCAGCATCGCCAGCTTCAGCTCATCCAGCACGTCCAGCGCCCCGCGGCCGCGGGCGACCGATCGCTTGCGGCGCTCGGTCGGATCCTCGACGCCCTGCATCGCCAGCAGCGCATCCAGGCTGGTGGCGGCACGCGGCGCCACGGTCGGGCGGGTATCGGTGGTCGGCGCCGTGTCCGGCAGCGAGAAGCCGGTCGAGGCGGTGCGCTTCGTGCTCGACGACGTCGAGCCCTGGGTGGTGCCGTTCGGACCGTAAATGCGCATCGACATATCCACCGAAAATAAGCGGCCGAACCAAAGAGGCGACTGGCCGCGCGGGCGGCTTGCGTGCCGGTCACCATGACTGGTTGCGTAAACGGAACCCGCTCCGGGAAGGTCGTCCTTTATGGTTAATCAATCGTAAACAGCCCGGCAAAATCTGCCGCGAGCGGCAGTTTCGCCGCGCCGACGATCGCCCCCGAGATCGACTCCACAAGAACAAGACTAATGATATCAGTTAGTTAACAAACGAAAGCCGGCTGGCACGGCGCTCGCATAGTTAATGCCGGATCGTCCTCATGGGAGTGAGGACAGGTCCAGCCCAAACCTCAGCGGGGAGCAGAGGATGCCTATCTCAAGTTCGGTGCGATTCTGTCTGACGGCCTGCTCGGCGCTCCTCGCGCTGGCGCTGTCGGCTGCTTCTGCGGGCGCGACCTCGCGGATCAAGGATCTCGCCAACATCGAGGGCGTCCGCCAGAACCAGCTGATCGGCTACGGCCTGGTCGTTGGCCTCAACGGCACCGGCGACACGCTGAACAACATCCCCTTCACCAAGCAGTCGCTGCAGGCGATGCTGGAGCGCATGGGCGTCAACATCCGCGGCGCCACCATCCGCACCGGCAACGTCGCGGCCGTCATGGTCACCGGCAACCTGCCGGCGTTTGGCACCCAGGGTACGCGGATGGACGTCACCGTCTCCGCGCTCGGCGACGCCAAGAACCTGATGGGCGGCACCCTCCTCGTCACCCCCCTGCTCGGCGCCGACGGTAACGTCTACGCGGTCGGCCAGGGCTCGGTGGCGATCGGCGGCTTCGCAGCGGAAGGCGCCGCCGCCTCCGTCACCCGCGGCGTGCCGACCGTCGGTCGCATCGCCAACGGCGCCATCATCGAGCGCGAGATCGAATTCGCACTGAACCGCCTGCCGACCGTGCGCCTCGCGTTGCGCAACCCGGATTTCACCACCGCCAAGCGGATCGCCGCCGCCGTCAACGACTTCCTGGGCTCCAAGAGCGCCGAACCGATCGACCCTTCCACGGTGCAGCTGGCGATCCCGACGGAGTTCAAGGGCAACGTCGTCGCGATGCTCACCGAAATCGAACAGTTGCAGGTCGAGCCCGATCTCGCCGCCAAAATCATCATCGACGAACGCTCGGGCATCATCGTGATGGGCCGCGACGTCCGCGTCGCGACTGTCGCCGTGGCGCAGGGCAACCTTACCGTAACGATTTCCGAAGGCGCCAATGTCAGCCAGCCTGGGCCGCTGTCGAACGGCCGCACCGTGACCACGCCGAGCACCCGCGTCGGCGTCACCGAGGACGGCAAGAAGTTCGCGCTCGTCAAGGACGGCGTCTCGCTGCAGCAGCTTGTCGACGGCCTCAACGGCCTCGGCATCGGCCCACGCGACCTGATTGGCATTCTGCAGGCCATCAAGGCCGCCGGTGCGATCCAGGCCGACATCGAGGTGATGTGATGCTCGCCAACAGCTACAGCCCCTACACGACCAGCCATCCGGTCATCAACGGCCGCCCCGATCTGCAGCTGACGGAAGCGCTGACCAAGGTCTCGCCGGAAGTGCAGAAGAAGGCCAAGGCGCAGGCGCAGGACTTCGAGGCGATGTTCCTGAACTCGATGTTCTCGCAGATGACGTCGGGCATCAAGGCAGACGGTCCGTTCGGCAGCACGGCCGGCACCGGCCCGTGGCGCTCGATGCTGACCGAGCAATATTCCAAGTCGTTCGCCAAGGCCGGCGGCGTCGGCATTTCCAACGACGTCTACCGCACCCTCATCCTGCAGCAAGCCAACCGCGTCAGTTGATCGCAAAAGTAACGTCAAGGACATCACCATGAACAACGCGCAACGCCAGCCCGCTCCTGCTCCCGACACCATCGCCGTTTCATCGGTGGCAGCCACGCCCGCCGAGGCCCGCAAGCTCGCCGAGAGCATGATGGAGGTGATGAACGCGCTGCTCGCCGTCATTGAACAGGAAACCACGCTGGTGCGCGCCGGCAAGGTGCGCGAGGCGCTGAAGCTCGAGCAGGACAAAAACGAGATGTCGCGCCGCTACATCGCGATGATCAGCCTGCTCAAGACCAGCCAGAAATATCTGGCGCAGAACACGCCCGATCTGCTGTCGGCGCTGCACCGTCACCACGACGTGTTCCGCGCAATGCTGCAGGTCAACCTGACCGTGCTGGCGACCGCGCATGCGGTGTCGGAGGGCATCGTGCGCGGCGTCAACGCCGAGATGCAGAAGCGCAACATTCCGCAGACCTACACGGCGATGGGCCAGCGCGCCCAGCCCGGCCGCGTCAACCGCACGCCGATCGTCATCAACCGCACGATGTAAGCGCTCGCCCCGCAACGGGCGAGACCAATACCCTTTGAATCAAATTGCTGCGCCGGGATAAGCACCGCCTTCAGACGGTTGCTACATACTCTTGCGTGGAGGGGTCGGGATTCATCAATGGAGGCCAGGAGGCTACCATGGGATCCGACTTCAATATCAAACCGGTGGGGGCACCGGTCGCGGCACAGATCATCAGGCCCGCGCCGGAAGCGGTGCGCGAAGCCGTGCCTGCACAGTTGCCGCCCGCGCAGACCGTCAACGCTGCGGACGCCCTGCTGCGTCCCAACATCTCGGCGAGCAATTATCAGCAGGTCGAGAGCGATCGCATCTCTAAAGGCGTGATCGTCAATCAGGACGCCGATGCGATCGTCTACGTGTCGGTCGACAAGAAGACCAACCAGATCATCAACCAGTATCCCGAGGAATCGCGGCTACGCACCCGGGCCTATCTGCGGGCGATGGATACGGCGAAGCTGGATGCGAAGCTGAACGATCGCCGGATCGAAACCGACCGCAGCGTCTAGACACCGCGCCTGAGCGCCGCTCAGGTCTTGCGCGTGGAGTAAGCCGTGTCGAGATAGGTACTGCCGGTCACCGGATCGGTCACCGCGTTCTTGATCGTCGCCTTGTTGTTGGCCGTCAGCTGGAACTTGGTGTCGCCGATACGGAACGCATTGTCCTTGATCAACACCTGCTGATACTTGACCGTTCCGGCGCTGCTGTACTTCACCTGCGCGCGAAAGCCGTCAACCTGCTGCACATCGATCTTGAACGTCTTCTTGTTCGCGTAAGTGCCTTCCCAGCTTCCCTTGAACGTATCAGGATTGACGGCGACGTATTTGCCGGAGGTCGTCGGCACAGTCGTCGCGTAGTTGCTGGAAAGAATGCTCATAATATCGGCCATCGCGTTTCCCGCTGATGCGCAACGATCCAGATCGCCGCAAGAAAGTTCGGGCGCATTAGGCAACCCGGACCGTTAACAGTTGGTTTACCTGTCGGCGTTTGGCGCGATCACGAGGCCCGGCCGCTGAGACCAGCGGCGATATTGCGGTTGATGTCGATCAGCGACTGCAGGCTTTCGACCTCGCGCTTTACCTTGAGGGCTGCGCACTGGGTGAGGACGAAAATCCCGATATTGGCGATATTCTGACGTACCTCCGCCGACTGCGGATTTTCATCGTTCATCGCTTCGCCGAGAAAGATCGACCAGAGCTTACGGTTGAACATCAGCGCGTCGTCGAGACCTTCATCGGTCGTAGCCCAGTTGGCCATGACCTCCTGCAGCTTGCGCGCAGCCTTGAGGAGAGCCTGCGCCTCGATATCCCGCGGCGATGCCGTGGTCTGGGCAGTACGCGCGTAAGCCTGAGCGCCAGTCGACATAGATTACCTCAGTAGGTCGTCTTCGCGTTTCATCAGCCCGCGCAATTCTCTAAGGGCTTTGTAAAGAGCGCCGCTTAAAATTAGCTTACTCACTTCCTCGATTTGCTCGCGAAAGCTCGGCACTGCCTCAATCAGCTCGCCGATGAAACCAAAATAGAGGTCCTGGTAGGCAGGGATGTCGTTCTCCAGATACATCATCTGTACACAGAGATAGATGCGCTTCACCGGCGTGTTCGCGGTCTCCGGGGTAAGGATATCCTTCTCCCGCAGGATCGGCGCGTCGCCATCGATCAGGAACGCGGTGCGGGTGTCAGAATTCGTAATGACGCTCTGGCCGATCACGATACGTTCAAACGGCTTCAACTCAACTCGCAAAGGCATTCCGGTCTCCTTCTGCCGCACGTGCTCCGTGGCTCGGAACGCAACGGTTCAATGATGTGCACCGCGTGGATACACACTTGTACCATCGTTCAGACCTGCAATTGAAGCCCAATACGGAAATTTGCGCCCGCGCGACGCCCGGCCCGCCGCCTGATCACAGCGCGGCGCGGCGGATTTCTCCGCCGCCCGCCTGGCGAGCGTCTTGGTGCGGCGTTAGCGCAGCAGCTGCAGGACGCCCTGCTGCGCGGTATTGGCGAGCGCGAGCGCGGACACCGCGATCGACTGGCGGGTCGACAGCGCCTGGCTATTGGCCGCTTCCTCGTTGGTGTCGGCCAGCGTCAGGTTGGACGAGCCGGTCTGCAGCACGTTGATCAGGTTCTTGGAGAAGTCCTGACGGATCTGCACGATCGAGAGATTCGAACCCAGGGCCGACGCTTCGGTGCGCAGCGCGGTGCTGGCAGCGCCGAGCGCCGTGAGGGCCTTGTTAGCCGAGCTGCTGTCGAGGAAGTCTGTACCCGAAACGAGCGCACCCAGTCCCAGGCCACTGGCGCCGTAGGTTACACCGGTGATGCTGAGCGTAGATTTTCCGGTCTCGTTGAAGGTCAGCTTGAGTGTGTCGCCGTTCAG
>NZ_JAQGJT010000208.1 GCF_028290495.1 Tardiphaga sp. | reverse complement strand
GCGCCGGCGACCACGATCTGGCCGCCACCGTTGAAGTTGGCGGGCTCGAGGCCGAGTTGCTCAAGGCGGCCGAGAAGGGCCTCTTCGTCGCCGCCAATGACCGCGCTCATGCCCGTCTTCTCAAGCGCGGCCGCTGCTGCCATGCCCTGACTGCGCTCACGCACGAAGGTCAGAGCCTCTTCTTCGCTCAGGATGCCCGCCGCGAAAGCGGCTGTGACCTCGCCCACCGAATGGCCGGCGACACCGTCGATCCTGCCGCGCCGGCCGTCTTCACAGAGCCCGCGGAAGGCCAGCAGGCCGGCCGCAACGATCAGGGGCTGAGCCACCGCGGTGTCTCGGATGGTGTCCGCGTCGCTCTTCGTACCGTGCTTGACGAGGTCGATGCCAACCGTCTCCGAGATGCGTTCGAGGTGTTCGCGGTACGAGGGCTCGACAATCCAGGGTTCGAGAAAGCCGGGAGTTTGAGAGCCCTGACCGGGCGCGACGACAACAATCACTTACACAGTCTGCCAACACTTGGGGTCATCGCGCTGTTGCGTAGGTCCAAACATCGCCGGATTCGTTGTGCGCGCCCTCCAAATTGCGGTTTGCGTGGGCTCGCGCGACCGCTATAGCGAGCGATGAGTGAAGCGCCCGGCAACCAGAGTTGCTGCGACCGGCATGAGGCGCAATTCTGCGGGAGTCGCGGTGTACGGGTCGAGATCGGTGACCACGAGGTCAGCCGGTTGACCAACGGACACGGTGGTGCGCGAGGATGCCGCGATCGCCTGGGCGACATCCACAGCCTGTTCCGGATGCCACGGCTCGCGCCCGTCACGAGTTCGAGCAATCGCGGATGCCATCGTCGCCCAGGGGTCGAGCCTGGACACGGGCGCATCCGAACCGAAGAGGAGCGTGGCACCGGCCGCGATGAGCGACTGCAGCGGGAAGGCGCGGCCCGTGTGACCCGCCCAGTATCGATCGGCGACGTCCCGGTCGTCGACAGCATGGTCCGGCTGAACACTTGCAGCGACGCCGAGTTCGGCGAAGCGGGGCAGGTCGCTGTCACTCACGAGTTGCGCGTGCTCGATGCGGCCGCCGACGTGCGCCTCGGCGAACGCGTCGAGCGCGATGGTATTGGCGTGATCACCGATCGCGTGTACCGATGACTCGATGCCAGCGTCGGCCGCAGCCCGCAGCAGCGAAACGAGACGGGCGGGGGAGACGGTGAGCAACCCGCGCGAACCCTCCTCGCCCTCGATGCCAGGGAACTCGTCGTAGCAGTAGGCCGTGCGCGTGTTGAGCGAGCCATCGATCAGGATCTTCAAGTTGCCCATTGTCAGGAGGTCACCCACGCGATCGCCCGACCGCAGCCCAAGCTCAATCGCGCGATCGAGGTGCTCGGCATAGACGCCGAACTCGACGCGAAGGGCGTCGGCGCCGGCGGCCTGACGGCGTGTCCAGGTGTCGAGGTTCCACGCCATTTCGTAGTCAACGATGCCGACGACCCCACGAGCCGCTGCGGCTCGTGCTGCCGCGTCTGCCCACCCGTCGAGGAGATCCTCGGCACCTGTGTCGATGAGCCCGGTCACTCTAAAGGCGTCGTCCTCCCGGAGGAGCCCGGTCGGATGCCCGCTGTGGCCGAACTGCTCGAGTGCCGCCGTGTTGAGCCAAACCGAGTGCAAGTCGCCGCTGACGACGACGATGGGACTCGTGGATGCTGCGTCCAAATCCACGAGGTTGGGGGCATCCGCCCACAGCGCATCCCGAAAGCCGACAGCGATGAAGGGCCCTGCCACGTCCGGGCGCATCGCATCCGCAATGCGGCGTGCGGTTTCGGCCGCAGACCGGGCATCGGCAACGTCGAGCCGCGACGCTTGGAGGGCCCACTGGCTGAAGTGCACGTGGTTGTCCCAAAGGCCTGGGCCCAGCCACCGCCCAGCGAGGTCGATGGTGGCATCGTCGTCTCGGGACGCTGTCTGCCCGGCGTCAGCGATGTCGACAATGACGCCCTGCCGAACACGCACATCGACAAGACGGGAAGCGACTCGCGCGTTACGCAGCAGCATCGTGATCCCTCTGCTCATGAAACATGCGCCCAGTCTGCCAACTTCCGAGTCGGCGTGATTTGCGCCTGTGGACAACTTTGCAGTCAGAGCGCCACTCGCGTCCTGACCAGCATCTTGCCGGTGTTGGCGCCGTTCAGGAGCCCATAGAACGCATCGAGCGCATTGTCGACGCCGTCGACGATGGTCTCGTCCCACGCGAACTCCCCGGATGCGACGAGCGGCCCGATCTCTGCAGCGAACGCCTCGGCGTGCTGCCAGTAGTTGACGATCGTGAAACCCTCGAGGCGCAGACCCTTGGTGGTGAGCATCCACAGGTTTCGGGGGCCTGGCGGCATCTTTTCCTCGTTGTAGCTTGCGATCGAGCCACAGAGAGCAGCGCGGCCGCCGTCGTTCATGGCGTAAATCGCGGCCTCGAGGTGATCGCCGCCGACGTTGTCGAAATAGACGTCAATCCCGTTCGGCGCCGCCTCGGCGAGTTGCCGCGCGATCCTGCCGTCCTTGTAGTTGAACCCGGCGTCGTAGCCGTATTTGGAGGTCAGGATTGCGATCTTCGCGGGAGACCCGGTGCTGCCGACGACGCGGGAGGCGCCGTGCAGCTTGGCCAACTGGCCGACGGCAGAACCGACAGCGCCAGCTGCTCCCGAGACGAACACGCTGT
>NZ_JAQGJT010000056.1 GCF_028290495.1 Tardiphaga sp. | reverse complement strand
GCTAGCACTGCGGCATGACCAGCGCTCCCGACGCCCCGATCATCCCGAAACCCCGCGCGTCTTGGCGCGAGGGCTGGGCGGTGTATCTGCAACGTCGCGTGCTGATCGTGCTGCTGCTCGGCTTTTCCTCCGGCCTGCCGTTGGCGCTGTCGGGTTCGACGCTGCTGGTCTGGATGCGCGAAGCCGGCGTCAATCTCGGCACCATCGGCCTGTTCGCACTGGTCGGCACACCCTACACCCTGAAGTTCCTTTGGGCGCCGCTGGTCGATGCGCTGCACATCCCCTGGCTGACCCATAAACTCGGCAGACGGCGCGGCTGGCTGGTGTTTGCGCAAGCGCTGCTGATCGTCGCAATCCTGCTGCTGGCGCTGGCCGACCCGGCGCGCTCCCCGGGCTATGTCGCAGTCGGCGCGCTGCTGGTCGCCGCGGCGTCGGCGACGCAGGACATCGTGGTCGATGCCTTTCGTGTCGAAAGCCTGCCGGAGAGCGAGCAGGCCGCCGGCATGGCGTCTTACGTCGCGGCCTACCGGATCGGCATGCTGGTCTCCACTGCCGGCGTGCTGTTTCTGGTCAGTGCCTTCGAGAGCACCGGGCTGGCGCGCTCCAACGCCTGGATGTGGGGCTATGTTGCGATGGCCGTAATGGTGCTGCTCGGCACCGTCACGGCCTTGGCCGCGACGGAGCCGGAAGCGTCTGCGGTGGCCGAAGCGGCGACGCGTGGCGAGAGTGCGTTCCGGCGCGTGGTGAAGGCCGCGGTCGGCGCGTTCTCGGAGTTTCTGGCGCGCAAGGACGCCTGGGCGGCGCTGGCATTCGTCGTCTTGTTCAAGTTCACCGATGCGTTTTCCGGCACGATGACCGCGCCGTTCGTGATCGACGTCGGCTTCACCCGCAACGACTATGCCGCCATCGTGAAGGGTGTGGGTCTCGCCGCGACCTTGATCGGCGGCTTCGCCGGCGGCTTTGTCGCGCGGCGTTATTCGCTGGCGGCAAGTCTGTGGATCGGCGCCATCCTGCAGGCGCTGTCCAATCTGGCGTTCGCGTGGCTGGCGCTGATCGGCGTCAACCAGTGGGCGCTGGCGCTGGCGATCACGGTGGAGAATTTCACAGGTGCGATAGGCACCGTGATCTTCGTCGCGTACCTCTCGGCGCTGTGCAAAAATCCGCTGCATACCGCCACGCAATACGCGCTTCTCACCGCGCTGGCGGCTGTCGGACGGACGTATCTGTCAGCAGGGGCGGGCTACGTGGCGCAGGCGACGGGGTGGCCGATGTTCTTCGTCATCAGCATGCTGGTGGCGCTGCCGAGTCTGGTGCTGCTGCTGTGGCTGCAGCGCCGCGGGCATTTCGAGACGCTGGGTAACGTTCGGGTTTAAACTCACTTGTCGTCACCCGGCTTGACCGGGTGACCCAGTACACACCGGCCTGAGTGTACTGGATCGCCCGGTCGAGCCGGGCGATGACAGTTGAGTACGTGGCCGGGCCTTCAGTTCGGCTTCGTCACCACGCTCCACTTCGTCACCAGCGCTTCGCTCATCTGCCCGGCCTGTTCGGCACAGGCGACTTCGGTGACTTTCAGCGACACATCCTTGCCGATCAGCTTCTTCAACTGCGTGGCCTGCGCGTCATCGGCGGCGACGATCTCGAAGGTCTCGGGGCCGGTCTCCAGGTTGCAAAGGCCGGCGGGGCTCGGCAGCCGGCGTGGTTCGCTGACGAGCTGGAACGTAGCGGTTCGCTTGCCCTTCGGCGCGCGGACGCGCAGCGCGTTGAGCTTGCCGCTCAGCACGTCGCCGAGCTTCATCATCTTCGGAGCTGCCGCTGGTGTGGCAGCCGGCGCGGCTGGCGTCTGCGCATGGGCCGCGGGGACGAACGACAGGGCCAGTAAAACGCCGCAGGACAGGTTCAGGAAATCGGATCGCGTCATTACTTGTCTTCCATAGTCTAGTGCGTCTTCGAGCGAAGTGGATACCGGTTCGCGTTAAGAAAGCGCTTTGAAACAAAAGCTGGAGCCTTCATTCCGACGGGATCGGAATGGCGGCTCTAGAACAGCGTCCGCTGTCGCATCGCGGCGGACAGCGTGCCTTCGTCGAGATAGTCCAGCTCACCGCCGACCGGCACGCCATGCGCCAGCCGCGTCACCTTGACGCCGGCCTCCGTCAGGAGGTCGGTGATGTAATGCGCCGTGGTCTGGCCATCGACCGTGGCGTTCAGCGCCAGGATGATTTCGGTGACCTCGGCGGCGTGCGCGCGCGTCACCAGCGCATCGATCGTGAGATCGTCGGGGCCGACGCCATCGAGCGGCGACAGTGTGGCGCCGAGCACGTGATAGCGGCCGGTGGTGGCAGTGGCGCGTTCCAGCGCCCACAGATCGGATACGTCGGCGACGACCACGATGATTGAGGGATCGCGGCGCGGGTCGGTGCAGATCGTGCAGGGATTATGGGTGTCGATGTTGCCGCAGGTCTTGCAGACCTCGATCTTGTCCATCGCCACCTGCAACGCACCGGCAAGCGGCGCCATCAAGGCCTCGCGCTTCTTGATCAGATGCAGCGCCGCGCGCCGCGCCGAGCGCGGGCCAAGCCCCGGCAGCCGCGCCAGCAACTGGATCAGTTTTTCGATTTCCGGACCGGCGACGCCAGTAGCCATCTCAGGTAAGGCCCAGTCCCGGCGGCAGGCCCATGCCGCCGGTCAGCGACTGCATCTTCTCCGCCATCGCGGCCTCGGCCTTGCGGCGGGCATCGCCCAGCGCGGTTACCAGTAGATCTTCGAGAATGTCGACTTCGTCGGCCTTCACCAGCGACGGGTCGATCTTCACGCCTTTGACTTCCATCTTCGCGGTCATGCGGATGGCGACGAGACCGCCGCCGGACAGGCCTTCGACCTCGACGTGTTCGAGCTCGTCCTGCATCGCCTTCATCTTCGACTGCAGCTGGGCCGCCTGTTTCATCATGCCGAGAAAATCAGCCATGCGTGTTTCCTTGCGTTGTCCGTCGATGTCTATTGATCGTCGTCGCTGTCGATCGCGTCGGTCGAGTCTTCGCCGGTGAGGTCGGCATCGTTATCGCCTGATCCCGGCACTTCGGGGGCGAGCCGGCGGACTTCAACCACCTCGGCGCCGGGAAAACGCGCCAGCACCTCCTGCACGCGCGGATCGGCCACGGCGGCCTGCTTGCGCTCGTTCTTCTCCTGGTCGAGCTGCGAGCGCAGCGTCGGCTGGCTCTCGGCGTTGGAAACGATCACGCTCCAGCGCCTGTTGGTCCATTGCTCCAGCTTGCGCGACAGATCGTTGATCAGCGTGCGCGACGCGGTGCGCTCCATCGCCAGTTCAAGCCGGCCGTCCTCGATCTTGATCAGCCGGACGTCGCCTTCCAGCGCCGTTCGCAGCAACAGGTCACGGTTGGCGCCGGCCAGCGCCACCAGTTCAGGAAAGGTCGAAATTGTCAGCACCACGGGCGCCTGTGCCACCACCGGCGCGCTCATCTGCGGGCGCGGCGACATCTCGGCGCCACCGCGCTGCATCGACGCGCGCGGGGAGGACGCCTGCATCGACGACGCCGTCGAGGAGGGGGACGATGCCCCGCCGCTACCACCACCGCCGTTGGAGCCGATCATCGGGGCGGAGCCGCCGCCGTTCTGGCCGATCATCCGGATGGCTTCGTCGGGCGTCGGCAGGTCGGCGACATAGGCGATCCGCACCAGCACCATTTCGGCGGCGGCGGCAGGACGCGTCGCGCCCTGCACTTCGGTGATGCCCTTAAGCAGCATCTGCCACATCCGCGACAGCACCCGCATCGAGAGCTTGGACGCGAAATCGCGCGCGCGCAGCCGCTCAGTCTCGCCGAACGAGACATTGTCGGCGGTGGCCGGGACGATCTTCACGCGGGTGACGAAATTGACGAATTCGGCAAGGTCCGACAGCACCACGATCGGATCGGCGCCGACGTCGTATTGTTCGCGGAATTCGGCGAAGGCGCTGGCGATGTCGCCGCGCGCCAGCGAATCGAACAGGTCGATGACGCGCGTGCGATCAGCCAGGCCGAGCATCTGGCGAACCGCGTCGGCGCGCACGGTGCCGGCGGCGTGGGCAATCGCCTGGTCGAACAGCGACAGCGAATCGCGCACCGAGCCTTCGGCGGCGCGCGCGATGATCCCCAGCGCTTCCGGCTCGACCTCGACGTTCTCTTTGCCGGCGATATTCGACAGGTGCTTCATCAGCACGTCGGCATCGACGCGGCGCAGGTCGAAGCGCTGGCAGCGCGACAGCACCGTCACCGGCACCTTGCGGATTTCGGTGGTGGCGAACACGAATTTGGCGTGTTCCGGCGGCTCCTCCAGCGTCTTCAGGAAGGCGTTGAACGCCGCCGTCGACAGCATGTGGACTTCGTCGATGATGTAGACCTTGTAGCGCGCACTCGATGGCGCATAGCGCACGCTGTCGTTGATCTGGCGGACGTCATCGACGCCGGTGTGCGAGGCCGCGTCCATTTCCAGCACGTCGATGTGACGACTTTCCATGATCGACTGGCAGTGCACGCCCAGGCCGGGCATGTGGATGGTCGGGCCCTTGATGGAGTCGTCGGCGAGCTCGTAATTCAGCGCCCGCGCCAGGATTCGCGCGGTCGTCGTCTTGCCGACGCCGCGAACGCCGGTGAGGATCCAGGCCTGCGGAATGCGGCCGGTCTCGAAGGCGTTGGAAACGGTGCGGACCAGCGCATCCTGGCCGATCAGGTCGTCGAAGCTGGACGGCCGGTATTTGCGCGCGAGAACGCGGTAGGGCTTGCCGACGGCGGGCGGCCCGCCGAGGCCAAAGCCGCTCTGCTGCGTGTCGTCGGTGGGCGTTACGGGCAAGCCGGCGTCGGTCATCGGTCAATCCGCAATGTGTTGTCTCAAGTGGCCGGATTGCGGAACAACGGGTGCATCCTCGGGCGGGACGGCAAGCCGGTCGCCGCCGAAAGTGCAAGCCTTACAAAATACAAACCTTACAAAGTGCAGGCCTTGGAAAGCGTAAGCCTTGGAAAGTGCAAACCTTAACGCGTTCATCTTCTGGTCGAGCAGAGCGCTGAATTTGCTCGACAAAGCAAGTAGGAGACTGACGAGCGACCCGATCCGGATCTCGTTAGGGCTGCTTCCTTCCGGACCTGACCCGATTGGCGAGTGGCTCGTCCACCGCCAATCTCCCGGTGCTTATTTGGGGCCAAAGCGAGCGGAAAGCAAGCGTGTCGCCTTGCAACAGACCTCGCTCCCGTTCAAATCCCGGCAGAGGTGAAAGTCCATGACGATACTCGCACGGGTCAGGCAATGGGCGTCGACAATCGTGCGCGATGTCGCCGCCTTGTGGCTCGCCGCACGAGACCCGCGCGTGCCCTGGTACGCCAAGGCGGTGGCGGCCTGCGTGGCCGCCTATGCGCTCAGCCCGATCGACCTCATTCCCGATTTCATCCCGGTGATCGGCTATCTCGACGATCTGCTGCTGGTGCCGCTAGGCATCCTGCTCGCGGTGCGGCTGGTTCCGCCGGAACTGATGGCGGAATTCCGCGCGACGGTGCGGGGCCGCCCGCCGGTCAGCCGGACCGGCGCGGTGATCATCGTGCTGCTCTGGATCGCCGGCGCGGCGTTCGCGGGGTGGATCGTGTGGTCGGCGCTCTCTCGCTGAGTCGGCATGGGCAATAGCCGTTTGCCGTCCCGGCAAAACCCTCTAGTCTCGGTCAACTTCATCCGGAATCCCCATGCCCCCTTCCTCGACCTGGACGCTGCACGCGCAGCTGCAAAAAGACACCATCGACATTGGCGACCTGCCGCTCAGCCGGGTGCTCGTGATCAAGGACGCCAATTACCCCTGGCTGATGCTGGTGCCGCGTCGCGCCGACACTGTTGAGATCATCGATCTCGACGAGGTCGAGCAGGGCCAGTTGATGACCGAAATCAACCGCGTCAGTCGCGCGCTGAAAGAGGTCACCAAATGTGACAAGCTCAATGTCGCCGCGCTGGGCAACATGGTGCCGCAACTGCACATCCACATCGTCGCGCGCCGCAAGACCGATGCGGCCTGGCCGCGGCCGGTGTGGGGCGTGATGCCGCCGCTCGCCCACGACGCTGCCGAAGTGCAGACCTTCATCAGCGAACTCCGCCGCAAGATCTGGCTTGGTTGATCCCATGACACCCAACGAACTGTTTCCGCTGGACCATCCGGCGTTCATCTCGCACCAGCTCGACCGCGCCGCGCATCTGCGCTTCAGCGACGAGAAGCTGTTCGCGCTCGAAGGCAAGAGCGACAGCCGCGCTTATGTGGTGCACCGCGATTCGCTGGTGATGAAGCAGGACGCCGCCGGTCCGCGTGCGCTGCTGACGATCGCCGAAGCGCTGAAGGCCGGCGCGAATCCCGGCACCATCTTTCTCGGCCTGCGCGACGGCGCTGCGGTGTTCGGCATGGGCATCGGCGCGGCCGCGGTCGAGGCGCTGCTGACGCGCGCCGACTATGTGTTCTCCGAACTGCGCGGCATGGCGATGCAGGGCGTGGTGCCGCCGGACCAGCTCTCGGCGATCGCGATGGCGAAATCGCTGGTGTCCTGGCATCAGCGTCACGGTTTCTGCGCCAATTGCGGTATCCGCACCGCGATGGCCGAAGGCGGCTGGAAGCGCGTCTGCCCCGGCTGCAAAACCGAGCATTTTCCGCGCACCGATCCGGTCGCGATCATGCTGGTGGAGAAGGGCGACAAGTGCCTGCTCGGCCGCCAGAAGCAGTTTCCGCCGGGGATGTATTCGTGCCTCGCCGGCTTCGTCGAGGCCGCCGAGACCATCGAGGACGCGGTGCGCCGCGAGATTTTCGAGGAAGCCGGCATTCGCTGCACCGACGTCAAATATTACATGACGCAGCCCTGGCCCTATCCGTCATCCCTGATGATCGGCTGCTCGGCACGCGCTACCACAGATACGATTGCGATCGATCACATGGAACTTGAAGACGCCCGGTGGTTTGACCGGGATGAGGCGACCTTGATGCTGAAGCGCGAACACCCCGACGGGCTCGCCGGACCGCATCCGTTTGCCATCGCACATCATCTGCTTGGCCGCTGGTTGCAGCCTGGCTGAGACCATATCGGGGAAACGCCATGAGCTCGAAGAAGAATATCCTGTGCATCGGCATGCCGGTGCGCGATCTCACTTTCGGCGTGCAGGCGGTGCCCGGCCGCGGCCAGAAATTCCACGCCGACCGTTTCGCGCAGATCTGCGGCGGTAATGCGCTGAATGCGGCGATCGGCATCAGCCGGCTCGGCGGCCACGCCGCCCTGACCGGCCCGATGGGCGACGCCGCGGAGAGCTCCAGCCAGTATCTGTTCGACGATCTTGCGAAGGAAGGCATCGACACCACGCATCTGGTGCATATGCCCGGGCTGGTGACGCCGATCTCGGGGATCATGATGGACCCCTCCGGCGAGCGCACCATCATCTCGTTTCGCGATCCCGAATTGTGGAAGGTGAAGCTGCCGCACGCCGATCTGTTGCTCGAGAATTGCGACGCGATCCTGATCGAGAGCCGCTGCGCCGGCTTCGCCACCGATCTCTGTGCCGAAGCGCGCCGCCGCGGCATTCCGGTGGTGGTCGATATCGACAGTGCGATGTCGCTGAGCGAGGGCCTGCTCAGCGTGTCGTCGCACCTCATCTTTTCCGACGAAGCCTTGCAGGCCACCGCGGGGATCACCGATGACGCCGCGGCCCTGCGCAAAATGGCGAAGCTGACGTCGTCGTTCCTCGCCGTCACGCTCGGCCCGAAGGGCACGCTGTGGCTCGACGAAAAGCACGAGCTGCAGCGCACGCCGGCCTTTCCGGTCCACACCGTGGACACGCTCGGCGCCGGCGATATCTTCCACGGCGCCTTCGCGCTGGAATTCGCCGGCGGCAGCTCCATCCCCGACGCGCTGCGCTTCGCCTCCGCCGCGGCAGCGCTGAAATGCACCCGTTACGGCGGCGCCTTTGCCTGCCCGCAACGCGCTGAAGTGGAAGAGCTTTTGGCCAAATGAAGCCATTCGATTCGGGACGGGCGACCGGTCAGGGTTGATTTGGAAGAATTTTCTATATATGAGGTTTGTCGTCCTCATAATTAGAACAAAGTTCTCTCCATGACCGATCTCGCTACCCAAGCCCCAGAATCCAGCCGCCGCCTCGACGCCATCGACCGCAAGATATTGATGGTGCTGCAGGAAGACGCCTCGCTCTCGGTCGCCGAAATCGGCGATCGGGTCGGGCTGTCCTCGACGCCGTGCTGGAAGCGGATCCAGCGGCTGGAAGCCGACGGCGTGATCCTGCGCCGGGTGGCGCTGGTCGATCAGAACAAGATCGGGCTCGGCCTGTCGGTGTTCGTCTCGGTAGAGAGCGGCGACCATTCCGACGTCTGGCTGAAGAAATTTGCCGACGCTGTCAGCGCGATGCCCGAGGTAATGGAATTCTACCGCATGGCCGGCGATGTCGACTACATGCTGCGCGTCGTCGTCGCCGACATGCAGAGCTACGACATCTTCTACAAGAAGCTGATCGCGGCTGTGGCGCTGAAGAACGTGACGTCGCGCTTTGCGATGGAGAAAATCAAGTCGGTGACGGCGCTGCCCGTGCCGCCGATGCCGGCGGCGTAATTCTGATCTTCCCTCTCCCCCAGCAAAGCGAAGCTTTGCGGCGTGGGAGAGGGTGGCTTCGCGAAGCGAAGACGGGTGAGGGGGCGCTACAAACTCCAGAGCCCGGAACCCCCTCATCCGACGCGGACGGAGCCTGTCATCGGGCGGCGCCTTGCGCCGACCCGTTGGTCCGCGCCACCTTCTCCCACAAGGGGAGAAGGAAGAGTCGCTCAAATCGTCTGGTTATACGCGCCGACTTCCGGATGCGTCCGCAGCACCACGTTCATCGCTTCGAACATGTCGTGCATGCGTGCCTCCGACACCGGGCTCTCGACCACCACCACCAGTTCCGGCTTGTTGGAGGATGCCCGCACCAGGCCCCAGCTGCCGTCGGCACAGGTGACGCGCACGCCGTTGACGGTGACGAGATCGCGGATCGCTTGTCCGGCGACCTGCTCGCCGTTCTTCTGCGCGGTTTCGAAATGCGCAACCACCTGTGCGACGACGCCGTATTTAGTCTCGTCCGCGCAATGCGGCGACATGGTCGGCGACGACCATGTCTTCGGCAGCGCGTCCTTGAGGTCGGCCATCGTCTTGTCCGGCGCGCGGTCGAGCATCTCGCAGATCGCAATGGCTGACACCAGACCATCGTCATAGCCGCGGCCGACCGGTGGGTTGAAGAAGAAGTGGCCGGATTTCTCGAAGCCCGCCAGCGCCTTCAATTCGTTGGTGCGGCGCTTCATGTAGGAGTGACCGGTTTTCCAGTAGGTGGTCCTGGCGCCCTGTGCCTGCAGCACGGGGTCCGTCACAAAAAGCCCGGTCGACTTCACGTCGACTACGAAGGTCGCGTCCTTGATCACCGCCGACATGTCACGCGCCAGCATCACGCCGACCTTGTCGGCGAAGATCTCTTCGCCGGTGTTGTCGACCACGCCGCAGCGGTCGCCGTCGCCGTCGAAGCCGAGCCCGACATCGGCCTTGTGTTCGAGCACGGCATCGCGGATCGCGTGCAGCATCTCCATGTCTTCCGGGTTCGGATTGTACTTCGGGAAGGTGTGATCGAGCTCGACATCGAGCGGGATCACCTCGCAGCCGATCGCTTCCATCACCTGAGGCGCAAACGCGCCAGCGGTGCCGTTGCCGCAGGCAACAACGACCTTGAGCTTGCGCTTCAGCTTCGGACGGTTGGTGAGGTCGGCAATGTAGCGCGCCGGATAGTTCTCATGGAATTGATAGGAACCGCCGGGCTTGTTGTTGAACTCGGCATTGAGCACGATTTCCTTCAGCCGTTTCATCTCGTCGGGGCCGAAGGTCATCGGTCGGTTGATGCCCATCTTGACACCGGTCCAGCCATTGTCGTTATGCGACGCCGTGACCATCGCGACGCAGGGCACGTCGAGGTCGAACTGCGCGAAATAGGCCATCGGCGTTACCGCGAGGCCAATGTCGTGCACCTTGCAGCCCGACGCCATCAGGCCGGTCATCAGCGCGTATTTGATCGAGGCCGAATAACCGCGGAAATCGTGACCGGTGACGATCTCCTGCTTCTGGCCGAGTTCGGCGATCAGCGCACCGAGCCCCATGCCCAGCGCCTGAATGCCCATCAGGTTGATTTCCTTGCCGAACAGCCACCGCGCGTCATATTCGCGAAAACCGGTCGCCTTCACCATCGGTTCGGATTCGTAGGCGTAGGTGTTGGGGACCAGTAAGGGCTTCGGCTTCGGAAACATCGGTGGCCTCGCTAATGGTGGGCAGGTGCCAAGCCATAGCGAAAGCAGACGGCGCTGGGAAGGCGAGCGCGTGTCATCCGTGCGGTATCGAACCGATTCAGGCGCGCAGCTTCAATCCGGGCGGTGGTTACTGTTCCAGCACCATCTTGCCATTGGCATATTCGAAACGCTTCAGCCGCGACAGGAACGACAGGCCGAGCAGGTTCTCCGACAGCGCCTCGTCGGGCAGCACCATCGCTTCGACGTCGCGCACGACGAGGCCGCCGATATCGACCATCGCCAGCTTTGTCCGCGCCGCCTTGATGGTGCCGTTCGCCGTCGAGACATTCGTCTTGTAGTCGGCGGGCGTCGGCCGCAACCCGAACCGCGCCGCGGACTTCTCGTTCAGCGCGATCACGGAGGCGCCGGTATCGACCATGAAGCCGATGCGCTGGCCATCGATACGGCCTTCGGTCTGGAAATGGCCGCGGGAGTCGCCGGCAATGCTGAGGCTGCGGCCGATGGCTTGCGGACTGTCCTGCCGCGCGGTCGCCAATGAAACGGTCTTCGCCGCCGCCGGCGAGACGGTGGTCATTCGGTCGGCGACCTGCGCCATCACGGTGCCCAATCCGATCAGGATCGCTGCAAAGAACATGATGCTACGCATACGCCAACCCCACTGATCGCCGCTTAAGGGAAGCGCGATCTCACCACACATGAGCGGAGCCGTCCGTTCCGGACGAAACCCGCCCCTGCTATTTTGGCGAAAAGGATGAGCACCGGGTTAATGGGGAGGCGAATTACGATCTCGTGCCCCGGACGCGATGCGATGCGCTCCCGCAAACTCAGGTGTCATCCGCCGCGAAAGCGGAGGATCCAGTACGCGGCGGCGTCGCGATTTCATCACCGGAACCGGCGTTTACCGGGTCGCCCGTTTTCGCGGGCGATGACAGTCTGCATGTGACGGCCCGTTTCCTCACGTTCCCCGCGGCTTGACGCGCCGCGTCGGCAACGCGCTGGCGGGATCTTCCGGCCAGGGATGGCGCGGATAGCGGCCGCGCAAGTCGGAGCGCACATCCTGATAGGAGCCACGCCAGAAGCCGGGCAGGTCGCGCGTCACCTGTACCGGACGATGCGCCGGCGACAGCAATTCCAGCACCAGCGGCACCGCGCCGCGGGCGACCGAGGGATGTCGGTTGAGTCCGAACAATTCCTGCAGCCGAACCGCGATGGTCGGGCCCTGTTCGGCCTCGTAGTCGATGGCCAGTTGGGTGCCGGTCGGCGCCTCGAAATGCGTCGGCGCTTCTTTGTCGAGCCGGGCGCGGCTCTCCCACGGCAACAGCGCCATCAGCGCATCCGACATGTCGCCGGAGGAAAACTCCTTCAGCGCCAGCTTGTCGTACAGCGCCGGCATCAGCCAGTCCTGCCGGCTGGCGGCCAATGCCGCGTCGGACAGGTCCGGCCAGCTATCGCCCTCCGCCGCGCGCAAAAACATCACCCGGCCGCGCCATTGCTGCAGCGGCTTCGACCACGGCAGCCGTTCGATGCCGGCGGCGACCAGCCCGTCGGCGAGGATCGGTGCGGTCTCGGTGGAGGCGGCAAGCGCGAACGGCGCTTCCGACAGCGTGATCGCGTGCAGCGTGCGCTTGCGCCGGCCGCGCAGCGCCATCGCGGCGCGGTCGAACGAGATTTCGTCAACCGCCGCGATCTGGTCGGCGAAACGCGTTTCGATATCGGCCTGCGCGATCGGCGCGGCCAGCAGGATACGGCCGTTGGCGGCGGTGCCTGTCAGTTCGGCCACCGCGATATAGGGCGCGCGCGCCAGCGCCTGTGCCTGGTCGATCGACGCGCCGCGGCCATTGGCCAGCACGAACGAGCCCTTGCCGCGATTTCTGGCGACACGGTCGGGGAAGGCGAGCGCTAGCATGACGCCGGTGGTGAGTTCGACGTCACTGGAGAGGGCGCCACGGGCTTCGGCGTTCGTGGCTTTCTCCGTCGCCGCCACCTGCGAGGCCCAGCGCGTTGCCAATTGACGGGCGCTCTGCGCCCGCTGCGAGCGGTCGCGGCGGAATTGGTCGAGGCGGTGGTCGAGATCGACGCTGTCGCCGCCCAATCCGCGCTCGGTGAGAACAGCGGCGATATCGGCGGCGTCCTCGCCCGCGCCCAGCCGGTGCGAATCCACGATCATCCGGGCCAGCCGCGGCGGCAGCGCCAGCGCGCGCAGGCTTTGCCCTTCCGACGTGATGCGGCCATCGGCATCCAGCGCGCCGAGTTCGCGCAACAGAGTGCGCGCTTCCTTCAGCGCCGGGGCCGGCGGTGCGTCGAGGAACGCCAGTTGCGTGGGATCGCTGACGCCCCATTGCGCGAGATCGAGCATCAGCGACGTCAGATCGGCGCTGAGAATTTCCGGCTGTGTGTAGGCCGGCAGCGACGCCGTCTGCGGTTCGTCCCACAGCCGGTAGCAGATGCCGGGCTCGGTGCGCCCGGCGCGGCCGCGGCGCTGGTCGACGGCGGCGCGCGACGCACGCACGGTTTCCAGTCGCGTCAGCCCGATATCCGGCTCGTAGCGCGGCACGCGGGCGAGGCCGCAATCCACCACGATGCGGACGCCCTCGATGGTCAGCGAGGTTTCGGCGATCGAGGTCGCCAGCACCACCTTGCGCTGTCCCGTGGGCGCGGGCTGGATCGCGCGGTCCTGTACGGCGGCATCGAGCGCGCCGAACAGCGGCACGATCTCGATCGCGGCGTCATGGATACGCTCGCTGAGAAAAGTGTGGGTGCGGCGGATTTCGGCGGCGCCCGGCAGGAACGCCAGCACCGAGCCGGGATCGGCGCGCAGCGCAGTGGCGATGGCGTCGGCCATCTGCCGCTCGATCTGGGCATCGGCCTTGCGGCCGAGATAGCGCGTCTCGACCGGGAAGGCGCGGCCCTGGCTTTCGATCACCGGCGCGTCACCGAGCAATCTGGCGATGCGCGCGCCGTCGATGGTCGCGGACATCACGAGAATGCGCAGATCCTCGCGCAGCCCCACCTGCGCGTCGCGCGCCAGCGCCAGCCCCATGTCGGCATCAAGCGAGCGCTCGTGGAACTCATCGAACAAAACCGCGGCGACGCCGGTCAGTTCGGGATCGTCGAGGATCTGCCGCGAAAAGATGCCCTCGGTGACCACCTCGATGCGGGTATTGCGCGAGATTTTTGAGCCGAAGCGGACGCGGTAGCCGACGGTTTCACCGACGCGTTCGCCCAGCGTCTTCGCCATCCGCTCGGCGCTGGCGCGGGCGGCGATCCGCCGCGGCTCCAGCATGATGATCTTCCTGCCCTTCAACCAGGGCGCATCGAGCAGCGCCAGCGGCACCCGCGTGGTCTTGCCGGCGCCCGGCGGCGCCACCAGCACGGCGGCGTTGCTGGTCGCCATCGCCTGCGCGATGTCGTCGAGCACCGCGTCGATGGGAAGGGGCGTATCGAAGGAGCGGGTCAATGGTTAACGCTTTCTCGGTGTTGCCCGCGTCTTAGCGCAGGCCCCGCCGCAGGGCAAAAGCGCACCTTGTTCATCACAATCCCACGAGGATGCCGGATTCCGTGGTCGCGGAAAGGCCGTATAAACTGTTCGCCCGGATGATGTCGCCAACAGGTTGGGCGGGCGACAAGGGACACTCATGACCACCAGCGGCACCTATGCCGTCGCCGATCAGGCTGCTTTGTCGGGGACGCCGGAGATCACATCGCCTGAGCGGATCGACTGGGTCGATTATGCCAAGGGGATCTGCATCGTCATGGTGGTGATGATGCATTCGGTGCTGGGCGTCGAGCTCGCCGCCGGTCGGACCGGCTTCATGCATGCGTTGGTGGCCTTCGCCAAGCCGTTCCGGATGCCGGACTTCTTCCTGCTCTCCGGCCTGTTCCTGGCGGTCGTGATCGACCGCGACTGGCGCACCTATCTCGACCGCAAGGTGGTGCACTTCGTCTATTTCTACGTGCTGTGGGTGACCATCCAGTTCGCCTTCAAGGCGCCCGGCCTCGCCGCCGAGCATGGCGGCTGGGCCTATGTCGCAGCCCTCTATCTGGAATCCTACATCGAGCCGTTCGGCACGCTGTGGTTCATCTACATGCTGCCGGTGTTCTTCATGCTGACCAAGGCGCTGCGCACGGCCGGCATTCCGCCGTGGCTGGTCTGGAGCGTCGCCGCGGCACTGGAAATGGCGCACGTCGCCACCGGCTGGACCATGATCGACGAGTTCTGTTCGCGCTTCGTGTATTTCTATTCCGGCTATTTGTTCGCCGCGCGCGTGTTCGTGCTGTCGGACCGCGCCCGCGCCAAGCCGGCATGGGCGCTGGCCGGGCTTTCCGGCTGGGCGCTGGTCAATGCGGCTCTGGTCTATGACGGCTGCAGCGAATGGCCGGTGATCTCGCTGGCGCTGGGCTTTGCCGGCGCGGTGGCGATCATCGTCATCGGCACGCTGCTGGCGAAAATGCAGTGGCTGGCGTTCCTGCGGTTCTGCGGCGCGCATTCCATCGTCATCTACCTCGCCTTCTTTCTGCCGATGGCCACCGCGCGGACGCTGCTGCTGAAATTCGCCCCGTTCGACCTCGGCACCATTTCGCTACTCGTCACCCTCGCCGGCATCCTCGGCGCGCTGGTGATCTGGCGGCTGGCTTTAATGCTGCGGGCGAACTTTCTGTTCGAGCGCCCGCAGATGTTCTGGATCGCGCCGAAGCGGAAACCGGCGCGGCTGCAGCCGGCGGAGTAGCCGGCACAGCGTCACGGCACCAGATAGAGCGAACCGCTGGTCCGCCCGGCCTCGAGATCGGACTGCGCCCGGGCTGCCTCATCGAGCGGATAAGCGGTCCCGCTGGCCTGCAGCACGCCGTCCGATAGCGCCGCCAGCACCGCCGCCGCGCCGCGGTGATAGTCTTCGACGTTGTTCATGTAGGCCATTACGCTCGGCCGTCCCAGCAGGATGCTGCGCCGTGGTCCGAGTTCGTTGATATCGATCAACGGGATCGGTCCGGCGGCCTGGCCGAAGCTCGCCACCACGCCGAACGGCCGCACGCAGCCGAGCGTCTTGGCCAGCGTCGTCCCGCCGACGCCGTCATAGGCGACATCGACGCCGCGTCCGTCGGTAAGCATCGCCACCTCGCGGGCGAAGTCGGCGTCGCGGCCGACGATGACATGCTGCGCACCGGCGTCGCGCGCGGACGCGGCCTTGGCGTCCGAACCGACCGTGCCGATCACGGTGGCGCCGAGATGTCGCGCCCAGCGCGTCAGCAATTGCCCCAGACCGCCGGCCGCGCTGTGTACCAGCATCGTGGTGCCGGCATCGACCGGATAGATCCGCGTCAGCAGCATGTAGGCCGTGAGGCCCTTGAGCAGCGCTGAAGCGACGGTCGTATCGGCGAGATCGCCGGGCAATTTGACCGCTCGCCACCCCGGCAGATTGCGCTCGGAGGCGTAGGCACCCACAGGAGCGCCGGCATAGCCGATCCGGTCGCCGGTCTGCACCGAGGTGACATTTGCGCCGGTAGCCGTGACTTCCCCGACAGCCTCGGCGCCGAGAACAGCGTCTGCGGTCAGCGGAAACATGCCCATGCGATGATAAATATCGAGGAAGTTGATGCCGATTGCGGTTTGCCGGATTCGGATGTCATCAGGGCCGGGCGGCGGCAACTCGACAGTCACGCGTTCGAGCTGCTCGACGCCGCCGGGGGCCTTGAGGCGAATGATGGTCGTCATGGGTGATCTCCTTGAAATCGGTGTCACCCCTTTGCCGTCGCCTGGAGATATGCAAAATTCCCCAATACTGCATCTTCATTGTGAGATTTTGCCCATGCCCGATTGGGAAAACCTGCGCCATTTCGTGACGCTGGCGCGCGAAGGGTCGCTGTCCGCCGCGGCCCGCGTGCTGCGCGTCGATCACGCCACCGTGGCGCGCCGCGTTGCGGCGCTGGAAAATGAGACCGGGATGAAGCTGGTCGACCGCCGGGCGCGCAGCTACGCGTTGACCGAGATCGGGCGACGCGTAGCTGCGACGGCGGCACCGATGGAAGACGCGGCGTTCGCTGTGGAACGTGCGGCGCTGGCGGCGAAACCCGGCTTGCGCGGCGAGATCACGATCAGTTCGGGGCCCTCGCTCACCAATGCGCTGATCGCGCCGCAGCTGTTTCGGCTCCGCCAGCGCCATCCCGGCATCCGCCTCACGCTGCTCGGGGAAACCCGCGCGGCGTCGCTGAACCGGCGCGAGGCCGATATCGCGGTGCGCCTGAGCCGCCCGATCGAACCCGGCCTGATCGCGCGCAAGGTCGGCCATTTCGGCTTCAGCCTGTATGGCTCGCCGCAATATCTGAAAGACACGCCGCCATCGGCCTTTGAATTCGTCGCCTATGACCGCAGCATGGACGACTCGCCGCAACAGAAATGGCTGAAGGCGATCCTTGCCGGCCGCGCGATCGTGCTCCTGAGCAGTGACCTGGAGAACCAGGCCGCAGCCGCGCGCTGTGGCGTAGGTCTGGCGGTGCTGCCGCATTTCATCGGCGATGCCGATCCGCACCTGCAGCGCTGCGATGTCGATTCAGAGGCCGTCGGCCGCGACGTCTGGTTGGTCGTGCACCGCGATCTGCGCAGCGCGCCGGTGGTGCGCGCGGTGATGGAATTCCTCAGCGACTGCCTGAAAGACCTGCGGGGCTGAATCGATGGCCACAGCCGCGCTGCGTTCACATCGCGCTCGGCTTGCCGTCATCCAGCTTCACGCCGTCCTTCAGATCAGCCATCCTTTTGCGAAATCCCTCAGCGTCGCCGAAATCGGCGAAGCCGACATAATGCGGATGCGGGCCGAGCATGCGGCGGGCATGCTTGATCGGGCACCAGTAGATCTCGGTACGCGCGGTCACCTCGCGCACGAAAGCGGCGACGCCGTTGCAATAGGAGCAATAGGCGCAGTTCACCTTCTCGATGATGTTGAGATAGGCGAGGTGGTGGCGATCGAAAACGAGATAGTCCCGCCGCCGCACTTTCGGGATGCCGTAGACGGGAAAACAGATCGCCTGATAGGCCATCACCATCAGGTCGACCAGCACGAACGGGACGATCAGCGAATAGATCACCGGCGCGGTCAGCACGATTAGCGGGTGGGCATTGAAAAGATATTTCGACGCCTTGATCCTAATGGCCCGCTGCAGCGCCTCGATGTCGTGCTCGAATACGATCTTCCGTTTCTCGAAATGAAACCGCAGCTCCTCGCGCCGCCGCGCCAGTTCGGTCTCGATCTCGGCCTCCACGGCCTTCATCTTTTCCATCAAGAGATCGAGCTGAGGCATAAGCATTCCCTTTCGTGTCCGGCGCAGGGGCTCATGGAACAGCCGCGGGCGCAAGAACCAGCTGTCGCCGCCCGGCTTGACCGGGCAACCCGGTCTACGCCTGCCGGCGTGTACTGGACCGCCTGCTTTCGCCGGCGACGACAGCAGAGAATGGGGGGGGGGGCGCTGTCGAAAAGCCAGGCGGCGGCAACGGCAATGGGGGTGTCATTCCCGGCCAACAATCTCTAAATTGCGGCCATGCCGAACACATCAGATCAGACCGCCGCCGCCACCACCCCTGCCAGCGTTCCCGGCAAGGGCGACCATGTCTTTCTGGTCGACGGCTCCGGCTATATTTTCCGCGCCTATCACGCGCTGCCGCCGCTCAGCCGTAAATCTGACGGGCTGCAGGTCAATGCCGTGCTCGGCTTCTGCAACATGCTGTGGAAGCTGCTGCGCGACATGCCGCCGGACAACCGGCCGACGCATCTGGCGGTTATCTTCGACAAGTCCGAGAAGACCTTTCGCAGCGACCTTTACCCGCTCTACAAGGCGCAGCGGCCGCCGGCGCCCGATGATCTGATCCCGCAATTCGCACTGATCCGCGACGCAGTGCGCGCCTTCGATCTGCCGAGCATCGAGCAGAGCGGGTTCGAGGCCGACGACCTGATCGCCACCTATGTGCGGCAGGCCTGCGAGCGCGGCGCCACCGCGACCATCGTGTCGTCCGACAAGGACCTGATGCAGCTCGTGACCGATTGCGTCACGATGTACGACACCATGAAGGACCGCCGGCTGGGGATCGCCGAGGTGATCGAGAAATTCGGCGTGCCGCCGAACAAGGTGGTCGAGGTGCAGGCGCTGGCCGGCGACAGCGTCGACAACGTGCCCGGCGTGCCCGGCATCGGCATCAAGACCGCCGCGCAACTGATCAATGAATATGGCGATCTGGAAACGCTGCTCGCGCGCGCCGGCGAGATCAAGCAGCCGAAGCGGCGGGAGTCGCTGATCGAGCACGCCGACAAGGCGCGGATCTCGCGGCAGCTGGTGCTGCTCGACGATCGCGTCGCGCTCGACGTGCCGCTGGATGACTTGGCGGTGCATGAGCCGGATGCGCGAAAACTGATCGCGTTCCTGAAGGCGATGGAGTTCTCTACGCTGACGCGGCGCGTCGCGGAATATTCGCAGATTGATCCCGCCGATGTGGAAGCCGAAGGTGGCGTGGCCGGCGCGCCGCGCGGCGGGGCTTCTGCGCCGTCCACCCCCGCCACATCGGACGATCTTTTCGGCTCTCCCTCCTCCCTGCCGCTTCCTCGCAAGGGGGCAGGGAGCGCCCCCAATGGCGGCGCCGTCAGCGCCCACACGACAGGGCAGGGCGACAAGACGCAGCTCACCGCAGTGGCTTTCGCCGCCGCCCGCGCCGCCGCCGCGCGAAAACTCACGGTCGATCGCGAGGCCTATAAGCCGGTGCGCACGCGCGCCGAACTCGACGGCTGGATCGCTCGGATTTTCGACGCCGGCCATGTCGCCTTCGAGGCCAAGGCTTCGTCGATCGATCCGATGCAGGCCGACCTCGTCGGCATCGCGCTGGCGCTGGGCCCGAATGACGGCTGCTACGTGCCGCTCAACCACAAGCAGTCCGGCGACGTCACCGGCCTGTTCGCGTCGGGACTGGAACCCGACCAGATCAAGGCATCCGACGCGCTGGAAGCGCTGAAGCCGCTGCTGGAATCCGCGGGGCTGCTCAAGGTCGGTTTCAACATCAAGTTCACCTCCGTGCTGTTCGCGCAGCATGGCGTCACCATCCGCAACCATGACGACGTGCAGCTGATGTCCTATGCGCTCGATGCCGGGCGCAATGCGCATGGGCTCGACGCGCTGGCGGAGATCTGGCTCGGCCACAAGATGCTGAGCTACGGCGAAGTGATCGGCTCCGGCAAGGCCAAGCTCGCGTTCGATCAGGTGCCGATCGATCGCGCCACCGCTTACGCCGCCGAAGACGCCGACGTGCTGCTGCGGTTGTGGCGCGTGCTCAAGCCGCGGCTGGCGGCCGAGCACATGACGACTGTTTACGAGACGCTGGAGCGTCCGCTGATTGCCGTGCTGGCGCGGATGGAGCGCCGCGGTATCTCGATCGACCGCCAGGTGCTGTCGAAGTTGTCGGCGGATTTTGCGCAGACCGCCGCCCGCATCGAAGGCGAAATCCGCGAGATCGCCGGCGAGGAAATCAACATCGGCAGCCCGAAGCAGCTCGGCGACATCCTGTTCGGCAAGATGGGCCTGCCCGGTGGCTCGAAGACCAAGACCGGCGCGTGGTCGACCTCCGCGCAGGTGCTCGATGAACTGGCCGAGCAGGGCCACGAATTCCCGCGAAAAATTCTCGACTGGCGGCAGGTCTCGAAATTGCGCTCGACCTATACCGACGCGCTGCCGAACTACGTGCATCCGCAGACCCACCGCGTTCACACCACCTACGCGCTGGCCGCGACGACCACGGGGCGGCTGTCGTCAAACGAGCCGAATTTGCAGAACATCCCGGTTCGTACCGAGGACGGTCGCAAAATTCGTCGCGCCTTTATCGCAGCTGATGGCCACAAGCTGGTATCGGCGGACTATTCGCAGATCGAGTTGCGGTTGCTGTCGGAAGTGGCCGACGTGCCGGCGCTGCGCACCGCGTTTCAGGAAGGCATCGACATTCATGCGATGACCGCGTCGGAAATGTTCGGCGTGCCGGTGAAAGACATGCCGGCCGACATTCGCCGCCGCGCCAAAGCGATCAACTTCGGTATCATCTACGGCATTTCGGCGTTCGGCCTCGCCAACCAGCTCAGCATTCCGCGCGAGGAAGCTGGCGCCTACATCAAGAAGTACTTCGAGCGCTTCCCGGGCATCCGCGCCTATATGGATGCGACGCGGGATTTTTGCCGGGCGCACGGCTATGTCGAAACGCTGTTCGGGCGGAAGTGTCACTACCCGGATATCAAGGCATCGAACGCCTCGGTCCGCGCCTTCAACGAACGCGCCGCGATCAACGCCCGCCTGCAGGGCACCGCCGCCGACATCATCCGCCGCGCGATGGTGCGGATGGAGGAGGCGCTCGCCGAGAAAAAGCTGTCGGCGAAGATGCTGCTGCAGGTGCACGACGAACTGATCTTCGAAGTCCCCGACGACGAGGTGGCGGCGACGCTGCCGGTGGTCCAGCAAACCATGCAGGACGCGCCGTTCCCGGCCGTGCTGCTGCACGTCCCGCTGCAGGTCGACGCGCGAGCGGCGAATAACTGGGAAGAGGCGCATTAAATTCTCAACGCGCAGTACGCCTCTTACCTCCCCGCAAGCGGGAGAGGGAGCCGCTGCCGCTGTAGATGCGCCGCGGATCAGCAATGAAATAATCGACCATCAGCGACGCATTTTACGAAATGGCGTCAAATCGCCGCGCGCGCTAAATAGAAAGCAGCTCCCGCCCGCGAGATCCTCATGCCCCACATCACCTCCCTCATCGGCTTCGCCCTCGTCTCGCTCGGCATGGTGCTGACCCCCGGCCCGAACATGATCTATCTGATCTCGCGCTCGATCACGCAGGGGCATCTGGCCGGGTTGATCTCGCTCGGCGGCGTCGCGCTGGGCTTTGTGTTCTACATGCTGTGCGCGGCCTTCGGCATCACCGCGCTGCTGCTCGCCGTACCCTATGCCTATGATGCGCTGCGGCTGTCGGGGGCGGCCTATCTCGGCTGGCTGGCGTGGCAGGCGCTGAAGCCCAATGGACGCTCGCCGTTTCAGGTGAAGAAGCTTGCTGTGGATGGTCCGCGCAAGTTGTTCGCGATGGGTTTTGTCACCAACCTGCTCAATCCGAAGATCGCGATGCTGTATCTGGCGTTGCTGCCGCAGTTCATCGATCCCGCGGTCGGCAGCGTGCTGACGCAGTCGCTGGCGCTGGGCGCGATCCAGATCGCCATCAGCGTCGGCGTCAATGCCGTCATCGCGATGGCCGCCGGATCGATCGCGCTGTTTCTCGGGGAGCGTCCGACCTGGCTGAAGCTGCAGCGCTGGCTGATGGGCACCGTGCTCGCCGGCCTCGCGGTGCGGATGGCGCTGGAGACGCGGCGGACGTAACGACGCGTGCCCCGGATGCGGCGCAATGCGCCGCATTTGCAGCGTGGTGCGCTGCTGATCCGGGGCCGTTACGAAACGCGGAGTTCGTGACGGTCCCGGACGCGCAGCGGCATGAAGGATGCCGCAGCGCGTCCGGGACACGACACTCTCAATCCAGCTTCACCGCAAACCCGCGCGACACGCCGGGCCGCGCCATCAACGTGTCGTACCAGCGCGCGACGTTGGGGAAATCCGCCAGCGCGACCTTGTGGCGCTCGTGGCGCCAGGCCCAGCCGAGGATCGCGAAATCGGCGACCGAGAGTTCGTCGGCGACGAATTCGTGGGTCGCCAGCCGCCGGTCCAGCACGCCGTAGAGGCGGCGGGTCTCGTCGGAGAAGCGCTTCAGGCCGTAGGCGCGATCAACCTCGTTCTCCAGCGCGATGAAATGGTGCACCTGGCCGGGCATCGGGCCAAAGCCGCCCATCTGCCACATCAGCCATTCCATCACCGGAATCCGCTTGGCCAGCGATGTCGGCAGGAATTTTCCGGTCTTTTCGCCGAGATAAAGCAGGATCGCGCCGGATTCGAACACGCTGACCGGCTTGCCGTCCGGGCCGTCGGGATCGACGATGGCGGGGATCTTGTTGTTCGGGCTGATCGCCAGGAATTCGGGCTTCATCTGCTCGCCCTTGCCGATATGCACCGGGAACACCTTGTACGGCAGCCCCATTTCCTCGAGTGCGACGGATATCTTGCGGCCGTTCGGCGTATTCCACGTGTGCAGTTCGATGGTCATGCAGCCTCCCCAGGGTTTTACGTCTGTACCATCGTCCGGGCAGCCGGCAAACCGGGGGAGCGCGGCTGTTGACGGCCACGCCTGCGCGCTGGAATGTCCGGGCCGCGACCGCTAGATTGCCGCCGATCCCAGCGAAAGAGAACACCTTGCCCAAATTAGCCGCCCGCGCCCGCCTGTTCGAAATCATCCATGCCCGCTCGTTCGGTTACGGCGAGATCACGCTGGCCTCGGGCCGCAAGAGCAATTTCTATTTCAACCTGAAGCCGACGATGTGCGACCCCGAGGGCGCCGCCTTGCTGGCGGAATTGACCTATGACGCGCTGCGCGAGGACAATCTCGATTACGTCGGCGGGCTGGAGATGGGCGCGGTGCCGCTGGCCGGCGCGATCGCGCAGTTGTCCTGGCTGAAGAACCATCCGATCGCCGCCTTCTTCGTTCGCAAGAAGCCGAAGGAGCACGGCGCGCGCCTCGCCGTCGAGGGGCTGGCGAAGGGTGAAACGCTGGAAGGCAAGCGCATCGTGATCGTCGAGGACGTCACCACCACCGGCGGCTCCGCGGTCAAGGCGCTGGAGGCGGTGCGTGAGGCAGGCGGCAATGTGGTGCTGGTCTACACGATGGTCGATCGCGACGAGGGCGCCGCCGAGACTTTCGCCAAGGCCGGCGTTGCGTTTCGCTCGCTTTACAAGGCCGGCGAATTTCTGAAAGGCTGATCCTTCCCGTTTGCGCCTGCGCCTGTTCGCGCAGGCCGCAATGAAAGGTCATGCCTTGGTTCGCTTCATCGTTCTTGCTGCCTGCACCCTGATCGTCACGCTTGCGCCCGATATGGCGCATGCTGCGCAAGGCGGCCTCGATGGCGCGAAGCTGTCGATGCTGTGGGCGTTGCCGTTCGCCGGCATCCTGCTCTGCATCGCTACCGGGCCGGTTCTCTATCACCATCTCTGGGAGCACCATTACGGCAAGTTCGCCGCGTTCTGGGCGGCGCTGGTGGTCATCCCGCTGTTTGTCTTTACCGATGCGACCACGGCGGTGCACACGCTCTCCCACACCGTGCTGCTCGAATACATGCCGTTCATCCTGCTGCTGCTGGCTTTGTTCACAGTGGCCGGTGGCATCTATGTCGAAGGCAATTTGCATGACAGCGTTTTCACCAACACCGCGCTGCTCGGCTTCGGCACGCTGATCGCCAGCGTGGTCGGCACCACCGGCGCCTCGATGATCCTGATCCGGCCGCTGATCCGCGCCAATGACGATCGCGACTACAATGTCCACGTCGTGGTGTTCTTCATCTTCCTGGTCTCCAATATCGGCGGCTCGCTGTCGCCGCTCGGCGATCCCCCGCTGTTCCTCGGCTTCCTCAAGGGCGTCGACTTCTTCTGGACCACCACACAACTGCTGCCTGACACGCTGTTCGCGGCGGGTATCGTGCTGGCGGTCTTCATGGTGCTGGATGTCTGGCTGCATCACCGCGAGGGCAACTTCCCGAAGAAGGCCGATCCGACGCCGGATGCGCCGCTGCATCTGCACGGCAAGATCAACCTGCTGTTGCTGGTCGTCGTCATCGGTGCGATCCTGACAAGCGCGAGCTGGAAGCCGGGTATTTCTTTCAACGTGCTCGGCACACCGCTCGCCTTGCAGGATCTGCTGCGTGACGTGATCTTCGTGCTGGTGACGTTTGCCTCGCTGTGGCTGACCCGATCAGAACACCGCAAGGCCAATGACTTCAAGTGGGGGCCGATCCAGGAAGTCGCGATCCTGTTCGCCGGCATCTTCGTCTGCATCGTGCCTGTGATGGCGATGCTGCAGGCCGGCGCGCAGGGCGCGTTCGCGCCGCTGGTGGCGCTGGTCAGCCATGCCGACGGCACGCCGAACAACATGGCCTATTTCTGGCTCACCGGCGGCCTGTCCTCGTTCCTCGACAATGCGCCGACCTACCTGGTGTTCTTCGAACTCGCCGGTGGAGACGCCAAAACGCTGATGACGACGGGGGCCGCCACCCTCGCTGCGATTTCTGCGGGCGCGGTGTTCATGGGCGCGAACACCTATATCGGCAACGCGCCGAACTTCATGGTCTACGCCATCGCCCGGGATGCCGGCGTGAAGATGCCGAGCTTCTTCGGCTACATCCTGTGGTCGGGCGCCGTGTTGATCCCGGTCTTCCTGCTCATGACATGGGTGTTTTTCATCTAGGCGGGACACAGGCGATCCGATCGCACCGGCGTTCTAAACATCTCGTTTACCATACCGCCGTACTGTGAAGCCGCGCCGGACGAAATCCGTCCGGCCTTCAGTGCGTTGCGGAGTTGGCGTTGCGTCACGATCGAAAATTCCCAAGAAAACTTCCGCGTCCGGCGCTGTTCGCTGCCATTGCGCTCGCCGTTTCGCTGTCGCTGACGCCCGGTGTAGCGGTCGCCGAAGGTCTGTTCGATTTCCTGTTCGGTGGCGGTCCTCCCCAGAAACAGCAGCCGCGCCGCGGCGCGCCGGCGGAAACCAATTTCTTCGCCGATCCGTTCGGCCTCAACACCCCCGCACCGCCGCCGCCGCGTCCGATGGTAAGCGCCGGTGGCAGCTCCGGGCCGTCGTTCTGCGTGCGTAGCTGTGATGGCAAGTATTTCCCGCTCGGCCGCACCGCCAGCCCGGCGCAGATGTGCCAGGCGTTCTGCCCGGCGACCACGACCAAGGTATTCTTCGGCAGCAACATCGATGGCGCCTCGTCGGCCAATGGCGAGCGCTATGCGGATTCGGAGAACGCCTTTGCCTATCGCAAGGCGTTGCGCGCCGACTGCACCTGCAACGGGCGCGACGCCACCGGCCTGGCGCCCGTCGATCTGACGCTGGATTCATCGCTGCGCCCCGGCGACGTGATTGCCACCGCCAACGGCCTCGTCGCGTTTTCCGGCGTTCGCACCGGCAACGGCCAGACCGCGGAATTCACCCCCGTTGCGTCCTATCCCGGCCTGACTTCGGACGTTCGCGCTCGCCTCGGTGAGATGAAGGTCGCTCCTGTCTCGGCGGAGATGATCGCCGAGGAAGCGCCAATGCCGGAGACCCGTCCTGCGGCCCCGGTCCCGGCGGTCACCAGCGTGCCGAAGAGCGCGCCGGTGGCCCGGGCGGGCAAGCGCGCCGAGCTGCCATAATCAGCATCAGCGCCCGACAATGACGCCGATCACGTTCGGCGCCGAAAGATACCTGTCCTCGATGTCGGCGCGGGCCGCGGCGCGATTTTCCGGCGTCAGCAGGCCGCGCTTTTCGGCCAGGATCATCCAGCAATAGCCCCACCAGTCGGTCAGCATGCCGTCGTCATCGATCAGGTCGTAGCCCTGCTCGGCGGCGAAAATCCGGGCATGGGCCTCATCGAGGGCGTCGAGCCAGGCGTGGTCGTCCAGCGTGAACAACTCGTCGCTGACATCGTCGGTCGTGTAGCCCCACACCGACAGACATACCGTATTGAATTCGCGGTCGATCTGGTCGTCGTCGATAAGGTGGCGGCGCGCGACCTGATGCAGCCGCGACAGGGATCGCGCGAAGTCGGCAATCCGGGTGAGGGCGAACTGATCGAAGGCAATGGTGGACATCTAGTCCTCGCGAGTTCTGAAAGACCATAGATATGGACGCCGATGGGCGTCGAATCACGATGATATATCAGTGACTTGTAAAAATGTTCTTAATTTGTTCTAATAAACATGTCGCCCCGGCAAGCGAGCACAGCGAGCGCTCGCCGGGCCCCATAAGCGTGCAGCCAAAGTCGGCACCGCCATGAGCCGAGCGCGCTCATACTTCGCCTACATCCTCGTCAGCGGCCGTTACGGCACGCTGTATATCGGCGTGACCAACAATGTTGCCGCCCGGCTTGAGTTCGCTTTGCTCGCTTGCCGGGACTACATTCAGATTTACCTCTTTGCCCAAATCGCGGGCATTACGGTGGCAAAAGCTCCGCAGGTCGGCGGGTTCCTGATACGGCCGAAAGCGCGTATGCTCGGCCCATCGGACTCAGCAACGGGATTGCACGTTTGCCAGATCAATCATTGCCAACGAAGTTCCAGCCCCACAACGCGCCGCTCGACGAATTGGCGCTGGCCGAAATCAAGAGCGCCATCATCACCAAGCTGACGCTGTCGATCGGCAAGGAGGCCTCGTTCGCTACCCGCCATGACTGGTACAAGGCCGCTGCGCTGACGCTGCGTGACCGCATGGTGCATCGCTGGCTGACCTCCGAAAAGGAGAGCTACGACGCTGGCCGCAAGCGGGTGTATTATCTCTCGCTGGAGTTCCTGATCGGCCGGCTGTTCACCGACGCGCTCAACAACATGGGCCTGCTGCCGCTGTTCGAGGCCGCTCTGGGCGATCTCGGCGTCGGCCTCGACGATCTCAGAAAGTGCGAACCCGACGCGGCGCTGGGCAATGGCGGCCTTGGACGGCTTGCCGCCTGCTTCATGGAAAGCATGGCGACGCTGGCGATCCCGGCCTTCGGCTATGGCATCCGCTACGATTTCGGCCTGTTTCGGCAGATTATCTCGCATGGCTGGCAGCAGGAATATCCCGACGAATGGCTGGGCTTCGGCAATCCCTGGGAATTGCAGCGGCCGGAGGTGATTTACCACGTCCATTTCGGCGGCAGCATCGAGACCATCGAGGATGGCCGCGGCCGCAAGAGCGTGGTCTGGCATCCCCGCGAGACCGTGGAAGCGGTCGCCTACGACACGCCGATCGTCGGCTGGCGCGGCCAGCATGTGAATGCGCTGCGGCTGTGGTCGGCGCGCGCGCCGGATCCGCTCAAACTCGATGTCTTCAACACCGGCGACTATCTCGGCGCCAGCGCCGAACAGGCCCGTGCCGAAGCGATCTGCAAGTTCCTCTATCCCAACGACGAGAGCGCGGCCGGCCGCGAATTGCGGCTGCGCCAGGAATACTTCTTCGTCTCCGCCTCGCTACAGGATCTGGTGAAGCGGCATCTGGAATCCGACGGCAATCTGCGTGGCCTCGCCAACAAGGCCGCGGTGCAGATGAACGACACCCATCCGAGCCTGGCGATAGCCGAGCTGATGCGAATCCTGGTCGACCAGCACAACATGCGCTGGGATGCGGCGTGGCAGATCACCAATGCCACTTTGTCCTATACCAACCACACGCTGCTGCCCGAGGCGCTGGAGACCTGGCCGGTCGAGCTGTTCCAGCGGCTGCTGCCGCGGCACCTCGAGATCATCTACCGTATCAATGAGGCGCATCTCGACCGCGCCGACGCCACCAAGCCCGGCGACACGACGTTCCGGGCCTCGGTCTCGATCATCGACGAGGGCGCGGGCCGCCGCGTCCGCATGGGCAACCTGGCGTTCATCGGCTCGCACCGCATCAACGGCGTCTCGGCGATGCATTCGGAACTGATGAAGGAGACCGTGTTCCACGATCTCAACACGCTCTACCCCGGCCGTATCACCAACAAGACCAACGGCATTACTTTCCGCCGCTGGCTGATGCTGGCCAATCCGAAGCTCACCGACCTGTTGCGCGCGACCTGCGGCGAGGCCGTGCTCGACGATCCCACGCGGCTTGCGCGGCTCGAGGCCTACGCCGGTGATGCTTCGTTCCAGCAGCAGTTCGGCCGCGTGAAGCTGCACAACAAGATCGCGCTGGCGCGGGTGATCGGCGAAAAGCTCGGCATCCAGGCGGATCCCACCGCTTTGTTCGATGTGCAGATCAAGCGCATCCACGAATACAAGCGGCAGCTGTTGAACCTGCTGGAAACGGTGGCGCTGTATCACGCGATCAGGGACGAGCCCAACAAGGATTGGGTGCCTCGCGTCAAAATCTTCGCCGGCAAGGCGGCCGCGAGCTATCGCTATGCCAAGCTGATCATCAAGCTGATCAACGACGTCGCCGAGGTCGTCAACAATGACACCACGGTCGGCGGCAAGCTCAAGGTAGCGTTCCTGCCGGACTACAATGTAAGTCTCGCGGAAATCATCATTCCCGCAGCCGATCTGTCCGAGCAGATATCGACAGCCGGCATGGAAGCCTCCGGCACCGGCAACATGAAACTGTCGCTGAACGGCGCGCTGACGATCGGCACGCTGGACGGCGCCAATATCGAGATCCGCGACAATGTCGGTCCGGAGAATATCGCGATCTTCGGCATGGACGCCGCCGAAGTCGTGGCGCGCCGCGCCCGTGGGCTGGATGCCTCAGACGTGATTTCGAAATCGCCGAATCTCGGCCGCGCCATCGAGGCGATCGAGCGCGGTGACTTCTCGCCGGACGATCCCGGCCGCTTCGCCTCGGTCGGCCACGCGCTGCGCCATCTCGACCACTACGTCGTGAGTGCGGATTTCGATTCCTATTACGACGCCCAGCGCGGCATCGACGCCCGCTGGCAGGTGCCCTCCGCCTGGAGCCGCGCCAGCATTCTCAACGTCGCGCGCATGGCGTGGTTCTCGTCGGACCGCACCATCCGGGAGTACGCCGAGGATATCTGGGACGTGCCGGTGGCGGGCGAGCCGCCGTCATCTCTGGCGCTGCCGCATCAGCGCAAGGTGACGTAACCCGACTGTCATTCCGGGATGCAGTTCGGACGGCAACGCCGGCCGGAGTGCAGACCCGGAACCCGGAGATGTTCATCGTGCCATCTCCGGGTTCCGGGTTCGCTCGCAGCTTGCGCCGCTCTCGCCCCGGAATGACTCCGGGTTTTGCGCGCTGGTCACCACGCCGCCGGTGGTTTCAGTAGCGGGCTACACTGCGAGCCCTACTCGCCGGCCTGAAGCCTGCCCGGAAACAACTCCGGCTTCGCCGCCAATGGTACGATCTCCGCCGGCTCGGCCTTGCTGAAATCCAGCTCCTCGATCCGGCCGGCGCGCTTTTCGATCTTGTCGGCGGAGATCAGAATCTGGCGGACGTCCTCATTGGCCTGGCCGAAATGCGTCTGCAGCTTCAGCACGCGCTCGCGCAGCCGGCCGAGGTCGTCGCCGAGGTTCATCACCTCGGTGCGGATCTGGTCGGCTGCGTCGCGCATCCGCGCGTCTTTCAGGATCTGCTGCATCACCTGGATCGCCAGCATCAGGAGCGATGGCGACACCAGCACCACGCGGGCGCGATAGGCCTTCTGGATGATGTCGTCGAAGCCGTCATGGATTTCGGCATAGACCGATTCCGAGGGCACGAACATCAGCGCGGTGTCCTGCGTCTCGCCGGCGATCAGGTATTTTTCGGAGATGTCGGTGACGTGCTTCATCACGTCGGCCCGCAGCCGTTGCGCGGCATATTTCTTCTCGTCGTCGGTGCGGGCGTCGTGCAGCGCGGTGACGGCTTCGAGCGGAAATTTGGCGTCGATGCATAAAGGCCGCTGGTCCGGCAGGAAGATCACGCAGTCCGGTCGCTTGCCGGACGACAGCGTGTGCTGGAATGCATAGGCGCCGTTCGGCATGCCGTCGCGCACGATGGTCTCCATCCGCGCCTGGCCGAACGCGCCGCGCGACTGCTTGTTAGCGAGCACGTCGCGGAGGGTGGTGACCTGCGAGGTGAGATCGGTGAGGTTCTTGTGAGCGTTGTCGATGATGCCCAGCCGCTCGTGCAGTACGCGCAAGCTGTCCATGGTGTTGCGGGTCGACTGCTCCATGCTTTGCCCGACCCGGTGGGTGACGGAATCCAGCCGCTCGGAGACCGCGCGCGCCATCTCGGCCTGCCGCCCGGCCAGCGCCTGGCCCATCGCGTCCACCCGGCCGGTCGCGACGCTCTGCGCCTGCAGCATCTCGCTGAGCCGCTCTTCCAGTTCGTCGGCGCGGATGGCTTGCGCCATCGCCAGCGCCGCGCCGCGGCTGCCGGCCCTGGCGATCACGACGGCGATCATCACCAGCAACAGCAACGCCAAAGTGGCGAAGCCGATCAAGGCAGTGGCAGTGCTGACCGGGATGTCACCGAGCATCAGGAGGGTGTCGTTCATCCGCAGACGATAGCAGATTCGTGAGCAATAAGGAACGAAGCAAGAACATTTATGGTAAATGAAAGACTAACGAACATGGTTAATAACTCGCTAATTTTCAAAGTTAACAGGACCTTAAAAATGCGGATAACAGAATCCTGAAGGGCATGGTTAACAGCGCGTTAAACTGATCCGCCGCCGCAGGCGGATTGACCCCGGCATGTCCGCGGATTACATCGCCGCCATGGCCATTCGTGAAATCATCGTCCTTCCGGACAAACAGCTTCGCCTCGTCTCCCAACCGATCGAAAAGGTCACGTCGGAGGTGCGCAAGCTCGCCGACGACATGTTCGAGACCATGTATGACGCGCCGGGCATTGGCCTGGCCGCGATCCAGATCGCGGTGCCGCTGCGGCTGATCACCATGGATCTCGCCAAGAAGGACGACGAGGAGGGCGGCAAGCAGCCGCGCGTCTTCATCAATCCGGAGATAGTCTCGTCGTCCGAGGAATTCTCGGTCTATGAGGAAGGCTGCCTGTCGATCCCGGAATATTACGAGGAAGTCGAGCGCCCCGCCCAGGTCCGCATCCGTTACCTCGATCTCGACGGCAAGCTGCAGGAAGAGGACGCCGACGGCCTGTTCTCGACCTGCATCCAGCACGAGATCGACCATCTCAACGGCGTGCTGTTTGTCGATTACCTCTCCAAACTGAAGCGCGACCGCGTGCTGAAGAAGTTCACCAAGCTGGCGAAGCGGGCGGAGTAGGTTTTCCTGGTTGAGGGCCTCTCGTCCGTCATGCCCAGCGCATGCCGGGCATCCACGTTCTTGCTGAACATCGTGGATGGCCGGGACAAGCCCGGCCATGACGCGTAAACTGAGAATCCATCCGCAGGAACACCAGCCCATGCCCCTTCGCCTGATCTTCATGGGCACGCCGGATTTCGCGGTGCCGACGCTGCTCGAACTGGTGGCGCATGGCCACGAGGTCGTCGCGGTCTATACCCGCGCGGCGAAGCCTTCGGGGCGCGGCATGAAGCTGCAGCCGACGCCGGTGGAGGCGCAGGCTATCAGGCTCGGAATTCCCGTGCTGACGCCGACGACGCTGAAGACGCCGGAGGCCGAAGCGACGTTGCGCGCGCATGAGGCGGACGCCGCCGTGGTGGTCGCCTATGGCATGATCCTGCCGCAGAACATTCTGGATGTGCCGCCGCTCGGCTGTTTCAACCTGCACGGCTCGCTGCTGCCGCGCTGGCGGGGAGCTGCGCCGATCAACCGCGCCATCATGGAAGGCGATGCCGAGAGCGGTGTGATGGTGATGAAGATGGATGTCGGGCTCGACACCGGCGACGTCGCGATGGCCGAGCGCATTGCCATCACCAGCGCGATGACGGCGGTCGACTTGCACGATGCGCTGGCGCCGCTCGGCGCCGACCTGATGGTGCGGGCGATCGGCGCGCTGGAGCGCGGCCGCCTGCAACTGAGCAAGCAGAGCGAGATCGGCGTCACCTATGCCGCCAAGATCGACAAGGCCGAGGCCAGGATCGACTGGACCAGACCTGCGCGCGACGTGCTGCGGCATATCCACGGCCTGTCGCCGTTTCCGGGAGCGTGGTGCGAGGTGCCGCTCGAAGGCGAAATGGTGCGCGTGAAGATTCTGCGTTGCGCATTGGCCGGTGGCTCGGGCACGCCGGGCGATCTGCTCGACGGTCAGCTGACCATCGCCTGCGGCATTGGTGCGATCCGCATCATCGACCTGCAGCGCGCCGGCAAGCAGCCGATGAAGGCGGTGGATTTCCTGCGCGGCACGCCGCTCGCGCCGCCCATGCGGTTGGGCTGATGCCGCGCTACCGGTTGCTCATCGAGTATGACGGCGCGCCGTTTTGCGGCTGGCAGGTGCAGAACAATGCGCCGTCGGTGCAGGGCGCGCTGGAAGACGCCGTGAAGGCGATCTCTGGCGAGGCCGCGCGCGTGCACGGCGCAGGGCGTACCGATGCCGGCGTGCATGCGCTCGGCCAGGTCGCGCATGTCGATATCATCAGGCCGTTCGTACCCGGCCGGCTCCGCGACGGGCTCAACGCCTATCTGCGTCCGCATCCGATCGGTGTGCTGTCGGCCGATATCGTCGCGGACGATTTTGAATCGCGCTTCTCAGCGACGAAGCGACATTACGTCTACCGCATCGTCAATCGTCGCGCGAACCTGGCCATCGATCTCGGCCATGTCTGGCGCGTCGCGCGTCCGCTGGATACCGACGCGATGCACGAAGCCGCGCAGCGGCTGGTCGGCCATCACGATTTCACGACGTTCCGTCACACCGAATGCCAGGCCAAGTCGCCACTGCGCACGCTGGACCAGCTCGACGTCATCAGAGACGGCGAAGCCATCAACATCGTCACCTCGGCGCGGGCGTTCCTGCACAGTCAGGTTCGCTCGATGGTCGGCTCTCTGGTGTGGGTCGGCCACGGCCGCTGGAGCCCGGACGATCTGGCGGCAGCGCTGGCGGCCAAGACCCGCAGCGCCTGCGGCCCGGTCGCGCCGCCGGACGGGCTCTATTTGGTGAAGGTGGATTATTGAACTCTCAGCCGTCATTGCGAGGAGCTCTTGCGACGAAGCAATCCAGTTCTTTTAGCGATTGCGGCTATCTGGATTGCCGCGTCGCTTCGCTCCTCGCAATGACGGGGAGAGGACGGCGCGTCATCAATCAGAGCAGATGCTTCACCGCATCCCAGAACAATTGCTGGCCGTCGGCGACATTCGCGGTCCAGTGCTCGTGGGCAAAATCGTTGGCGTCGTCGGTGATGAACTTGAAGGCCCGCCAAGGCACGTTCTGGTGCCGGCAGACCGAGGCCAGCGCGAACAATTCCATATCGACGATATCGACATGGTTGGTGTTCAGCCACGGATCGGAGGTGGTGACGAAACTGTCGCCGGTGCCGCAGATCACGTCGCCGTGGCCGGACGACAGCCGGTCCAGTTCCGGCGCGTAGGGCGTGGTGCCGCGCGGCGCCAGGGGCTCTGCGATCATGTCACGCTGCACGACATGGGCGACCTCGACGAGGCCACGTAGCGACGCCCTGATTTTTCCGGCGGTGCCGTAGTTGATCACCAGCGAGGGCTTTCTGGCCTGCAGCGCCAGCAGCGTGGCGATCGTGGTGTTGATCTTGCCGACGCCGGTGAACACGACATCGACGCCCTCAGGCGCGCGCGCGGTGTCAAGCTCGGCATCCAGCGCGGTGAGGACGAGAATGGTCATGCGAAGTACCGCTCGAGCACGCCGCGATAGATCTTCGTCAGCTTCTCCAGATCGGAGACCGGCGTGCGCTCGTCGATCTGGTGCATGGTCTGCCCGACCAGGCCGAATTCGATCACCGGGCAATAGCGCGTGATGAAGCGCGCATCCGAGGTGCCGCCGCCGGTGTTGAGATCGGGCGTGCGGCCGGTAACCTCCGAGATCGCGGCGGTGACGAGATCGGTGAAGGCGCCGGGCCTGGTGACAAACGAGTCCGCGTTGCACGGCTCCCAGACGATGTGGGCGCGAATTCGGTTGCCGGTCGCTGCGACCAGTCGCGCGTCGATCAGGTCGCGCAGGCTCGCTTGCGTGTGATGGTCGTTGAAGCGGATGTTGAATTTCGCGCGCGCCTGCGCTGGGATCACGTTGCTGGCGGTGTTGCCGACGTCGACCGAGGTGAATTCGAGATTCGACGGCTGGAACTGGGCGTTGCCACGGTCGAGCGGTTCGTTGCTCAGCGTCACGATCAAGGCGGCGATGTCCGGCACCGGGTTCGACGCGCGGTGCGGATAGGCGACGTGGCCCTGCACGCCATCGACGACCAGCGTGCCGGATTGCGAGCCGCGGCGGCCGATCTTGATGGTGTCGCCGATCGCCTCGACGTTGCTGGGTTCGCCCACGATGCAGTGGTCGAATTTTTCGCCGCGCGCGTCCGCCCATTGCAACAGTTTGACCGTGCCGTTGACGGCAATGGCTTCCTCGTCGCCGGTGATCAGGAACGAGATCGAGCCCCCGCCGTCTTTTTGAGGCTTGCCGTCGTTGGTTGCCAGATAATCGAGCACAGCCGCGACGCCGGCGGCGATACCGCCCTTCATGTCGACCGCGCCGCGGCCATACAGCAGGCCATCCTTGACGTCGCCGGAGAACGCGCCGTGCGTCCATGCCGCCTCGTCGCCAACAGGCACCACATCGGTATGGCCGGCGAACGAGAGATGCGGCGCGGCCGTGCCGATGCGGGCATAGAGGTTGTCGATGTCGGCGGTGCCTTCCTCGCTGAAGGTCACGCGCTGCACGTCGAAGCCGGCATCGCCCAGAAGCTTCTCCAGCACGCCAAGTGCGCCGGCGTCTGCCGGGGTCACCGACGGACAGCGCAGCAGCGCCTGGGCGATGGAGAGAGCGTCGGTCACATCAGTCCCGCAGCAGTTCGTTGATGCTGGTCTTCGAGCGGGTGCGCTCGTCGACGCGCTTGACGATGACGGCGCAGGCGGTCGAGGGGCCGGGCTGGCCGTTCTTCAGCGGACGGCCGGGCAGGTTGCCGGGCACCAGCACGGAATATTCCGGCACTTCGCCGACGAAGATCTCGCCACTGTCGCGGTCGATGATCTTGGTCGAGGCTCCCAGGAACACTCCCATCGCGAGCACGGCGCCCTTGCGGACGATGACGCCTTCGGCGACTTCCGAGCGCGCGCCGATGAAGCAATCGTCCTCGATGATCACAGGGCCGGCCTGCAGCGGCTCCAGCACGCCGCCGATGCCGACGCCGCCCGAGATGTGCACGCGCTTGCCGATCTGGGCGCAGGAGCCGACCGTCGACCAGGTGTCGATCATCGTGCTCTCATCGACATAGGCGCCGAGATTGACGAAAGACGGCATCAGCACGACGTTCCTGGCGATGAAGGCCGAGCGGCGCACGATGGCGCCGGGCACGGCGCGGAAGGCGGCGTCGCGAAATGCGTTGTCGCCCCAGCCCTCGAACTTCGACGGCACCTGGTCCCACCACGACGCGCCACCGGGGCCGCCGGGAATCGCGCTCATGTCGTTGAGGCGGAATGACAGCAGCACGGCCTTCTTCAGCCACTGGTTGACCTTCCAGACGCCATCGGCCTGGCGCTCGGCGACGCGGGCCTCGCCCTTGTCGAGCAAGTTCAGCGCGTGATCGACGCCTTCGCGGACTTCGCCCTTGGTGGCGGCATTGACGCCGTCGCGCGCCTCAAAAGCGTTGTTGATGATGGATTCGAGAGCGGACAGCGACATCGGGATTTCCTTGGGAACGTTCAGGGCCGGACAGGCGAATTGGACGGCTTTTGTCGGGATTTGGGATGGGAGAGTCAAGAACTCAACCTGTCATCGCCTGCGAAAGCAGGTGATCCAGTATACGGCGGCGGTGCGGCTTCGTAACGGGGGCCAGTGTTTGCTGGATCGCCCGGTCAAGCCGGGCGACGACAGCAGAAATTGTGGGCTGCCTGGCAGCTTAAAGATTCGCCTGGCCGGGACGACAGGGGAGAGATCACCGCCCGACGTTGAGTGCGGCCAGAAACCCGGTCAGATCGTCCGTCACGTGATCGACGAAATCGGCGTCGCGGCCTTCCAGTTCCCAGTCTTCGCGCACCACTTCCTTGGCGCCGTCGGGCACCACCAGCACGGTGGTCATGCCGAGCGCATGCGGCACCACGAGGTTGCGCGACAGGTCCTCGAACATCGCCGCTTTCGCGGGATCGACGCCATGCAGCTTGAGGAATCTGTCGTAGGTCTGCGGCGCCGGCTTCGGCTCGTGGTCGGCGGCGATGATGTCGAAGATGGCTTCGAACTCGCTGGCGATGCCGAGCCGCTCCAGCACCGCGCCGGCATGCGCGACCGAGCCGTTGGTCAGGATCAGCTTGCGGCCGGGCAGCAGCGCGATCTCGGCTCCCATTTCCGGGTTCGGCTCCAGCGGCGAATGGTCGATGGCATGCACGTAAGCCAGGTAGTCGTCGGCGTGCACGCCGTGCTCGGTCATCATGCCGCGCATCGTGGTGCCGTAGCGCTTGTAATAGTCCTTCTGGATCTTGAAGGCCTGTTCCGGCGGCACCTTGAGGAAGGTTGCAACAAAATCGCGGATCTTGTCATCGACCTGCTGCCACAGATTGACGTGGTGCGGATACAGCGTGTTGTCGAGATCGAACACCCAGGTCTCGATATGGGCGAAGGAGCGGGTTGGCCTGGGTTCGGTCATGAAATTCTCGCTTGTGGCGCGGTCAGCGCAAGGCCGCTCGTCCGGCGCTTGCGCGCCGGACGAGCGCGGTCACTTGTGGATCAGCGTGCCGGTGCCCTGGTTGGTGAACAGCTCGAGCAGCACCGCATGCGGCGTCTTGCCGTCGATGATCACCACGCCCTGCACGCCCTGTTCGAGCGAGTAGATGCAGGTCTCGACCTTCGGAATCATGCCGCCGGAGATCGTGCCGTCGGCGATCAGTTTGCGAGCGTCCTTGATCGACAGTTCCGGGATCAGCTTCTTCGACTTGTCGAGCACGCCCGGCACGTCGGTCAAAAGCAGCAGGCGCTTGGCCTTCAGCGCGCCGGCCACCGCGCCGGCAAAGGTGTCGGCGTTGACGTTGAAGGTCTGGCCCGACTTCGAGGTCGCCAGCGGCGCCAGCACCGGGATCAGGTCGTAGCCGATCAACTGGTTGAGCAGCGTCAGGTCGACCTTGTCGGGCTCGCCGACGAAGCCGAGATCCACCACCTTCTCGATGTTGGAATCCGGATCGACCATGGTCCGCGTCGCCTTGGTGGCGGTGACCATGTTGCCGTCCTTGCCGCACAGGCCGACCGCCTTGCCGCCGGCTTCGTTGATGTAGCCGACCAGCGATTTGTTGATCGAGCCGGCCAGCACCATTTCGACGATCTCGATGGTGGCGGCGTCGGTGATGCGCAGGCCCGCGGCGAATTCGGACTTGATACCCAGCCGCTGCAGCATGGTGGCGATCTGCGGACCGCCGCCGTGCACGACGACCGGGTTGATCGCGGTCTGCTCGAGCAGCACGATGTCGCGGGCAAAGGCCTTGGCCATGTCCTCGGCGCCCATCGCGTGTCCGCCATATTTGATGACGATGGTTTCCTCGTCATACTCCTGCATATGCGGCAGCGCTTCCGACAGGATGCGGGCCTGATCGAGCGGACTGATGATGTTCGGCGCGTCGGTCATGAAGCGGATCTCACAGTGGGCAATCTGCGCGGCGTTCTAGCCGATTGATCGCAGCGGCGCAAAGGCGCTTCGTTCTAGGCCCGCCGTGGCCACGCCGCCGATACTGCCAGCGCCAGCCAGCTGGCGATCAGCAGTATGCCGCCGGTCGGCGCGGCCATCGGGAACAGGCCGTGGCCGGCATATTGCCGCATCACGAGGTCGCCGGAGAACAGCGCAGCCGCGATGACGAAGCCGATCGCGGAAGTAAGGCCGATCTGCAGGTGGACCACGCCGCGTTCGATCAGGGCGACGGCGCCAAGCACCGCGGTGGCATGGAACAGCAGCATCGTTGAGGCTGTCGCCAGCCTGACAGCATCGGGCTGGTGTGCGGACGCGGCGGCGAGGATGACGCCGTCGGCGCCCATCACGCCGGCCAGGATGATCAGGATGCGAAACAGGCCGGATCGCGTCATCAGCTCCGCTCGCCGAGCAGGCGGACCATGGCGGCGCGCAGTTCGGCCATGCCGGCGCCGGTGCGCGACGATGTCACCAACAGCTGCGGGAAGGCCGCCGGATGCTTCAGCAGCGTGGTGCGGACTGCTTCGGTGGTAGCTTCAAGCTCGGATTTCTTGACCTGGTCGGCCTTGGTCAGCACGACCTGATAGCTCACCGCGGACTTGTCGAGCGTCTTGAGCACGTCGAGATCGACGTCCTTGATGCCGTGGCGGGAGTCGATCAGCACATAGACCCGCGCCAGGTTGGTGCGGCCGAGCAGGAAGTTATGGATCAGGGAGGTCCAGGACGCGATCTTGACCTTCGGCGCCGAGGCATAGCCGTAGCCGGGCATGTCGACGAGCCGCATCTGGGATTTCTCCGGGCCCTCGAAGAAGATCAGTTCTTGCGTGCGGCCCGGCGTGTGCGAGGTCCGCGCCAGCGCGTTGCGGCCGGTCAGGGAGTTGATCAGGCTGGATTTGCCGACGTTGGAACGCCCGGCAAAGGCGACCTCGACGCCGGCCATCGGCGGCAGCGTCTCGATCGAAGGCGAGGCCCAGATGAAATTCCACTCGCCGGCGAACAGCAGTCGGCCCTTTTCAATGAGCTTCTTGTCTTCGATCAGCTTCGCATCGGTTTCAGTGGTCATGCGAAGGTCCTTCGGTTTGTCGTGGGCTCCTCATGGTGAGGAGGCGCGCTTCGCCCCGTCTCGAACCATGAGGAGTGTGGCGCTCATCCTTCGAGACGCGGCCCAAAGGCCGCTCCTCAGGATGAGGGCCTGCGTTCTTACGTCTTCTTCTCGACCGCCGGCTTCTTGCCGAACGTCGACTTCACATTGTCGAATAGTTCGATCTTCACGCCGTTGCGGTTCATGATGTAGCTCTGCTGCAGCACCGAGAGGGTGTTGTTCCAGGCCCAGTAGATCACCAGACCGGCCGGGAAGCCGGCGAGCATGAAGGTGAAGATCAGCGGCATCCAGTCGAAGATCATCTTCTGGGTCGGATCCGGCGGGGTCGGGTTCAGCTTCATCTGGAACCACATCGTGATGCCCATGATGATCGGCCAGATGCCGAGCGCGAGGTAATGGCCGATCACCGGCAGCTGCGTCGGATCGAAGGCGAACAGACCGAACAGGTTGAACAGGTTGGTCGGATCGTGCGCCGAGAGATCCTTGACCCAGCCGAAGAACGGCGCGTGGCGCATTTCGATGGTGACGAACAGGACCTTGTAGAGCGAGAAGAACACCGGGATCTGCAAGGCGACGGGAAGACAACCGGCGATCGGGTTGATCTTCTCCTTCTTGTAAATCTCCATCATCTCCTGCTGCTGCTTCATCTTGTCGTCGGGATAGCGCTCCTTGAGCGCTGCCAGCTGCGGCTGCACGGCCTTCATCTTGGCCATCGAGGCGTAGGACTTGCTGGCCAGCGGGAAGAAGATGATCTTGACCAGCACCGTCACCAGCAGGATGGCGACGCCGAAATTGCCGAACAGGTGGTAGAAGAAGTCGAGCGCCAGGAACATCGGCTTGGTGATGAAGTAGAACCAGCCCCAGTCGATCAGGAGGTCGAAGTGGTTGAGGCCGAGCGCCTGGTTGTAGCCGCCGAGGCCGACCGCGAGCGGGAAGTTGATGCCGACGGTCGAGGCTTCCTTGGCGCCGGCGAACAGCCGGGCGTTGGCGGTGCCGGTGCCGCCGATCGCGATGGTCTGCGCGTCCTGCAGGTAATCGGTCTGGTAGGTGTGAACGGTGCCGACCAGATTGGAAGAGAACCGCGCCTGCAACTGGGCGGCGGGATCCGGCAGCAGCGCCGAGGCCCAGTACTTGTCGGTGATCCCGAGCCAGCCGTTGGTGACCTTGAAGTTCACTGCCTTGGCTTCGTCGATTTTCTTGTAGCCGTATTCCTGCAGGCCCTGGTCGCCGAGATAGCCGACCAGGCCTTCATGCAGGATGTAATAGCCTTCGACGTGCGGGGTGCCGTGGCGCGAGATCAGCGCGAACGGATACAGCGTCACCGGCGCGGTGCCGACATTGGTGACGTCGTCCTTGACGGTGAACAGGTAGCGCTCGTCGATCGCGATGGTGCGGCGGAAGGTCTGGCCTTCACCATTGTCGTATTTCAGCGTCACAGGGGTCGCTGGCGTCAGGCTGCCGGTACCTTCCTGGGTCCACTGGGTGTTGGCATCCGGGATCTTCACGTTCGAGCCGGCGGCGGCGACCCAGCCGAATTCGGCGTAATAGGGCGAGGCGGTGCCGGACGGTGAGAACAGCACGATCGCGGGCGACTTCGGGTCCACCGTATCGCGGAACTGGCTCAGCGCGATGTCATCGATGCGCGCGCCCTTCAGCGCGATGCTGCCGGTGACGCGCTGGGTTTCGATCTTGATGCGCGGGGAGGAGGCGATGGCGGCGTCGCGGCTGAGGATCGCGGCGGCTGCGGGCTGCTGGTTCGCCGGGGCAGCGCCGGGGGTGGTCGCGCCCGGTGCGGCGCCCGGCTGCGCGGGCGTTGCCGGATTGGCGAGTTGGCTCTGGACCTGCGCCGCGCGCTGCCGCTCCATCTGCGGGATGTTGAAGAAATACTGCCAGCCGATCAGCACCAGGCCAGAAAGAACGACAGCAAGTATGGTGTTGCGATTGTCAAGCATCGTTCAGGTCTCGTCATTCAATGCGGGTGCGGCTTGGGCTGCCGGCTGCGCGCTTGTCGCAGACTGGAAGTCTCAGGTCACGCTCGTTTTCGAAGGTTGTGTTTTCGCGGATTGCCGGTCGAGGCGTTGTAGCGCCGAGCGGAGGTCGTCGAGCATGGTCATAAAGTCGCGGTTCAACGCGACACGACGGCCGACTAGCACATAATCGCTATGAGGTCGCATGGATACGACATCGACGCGCTTCACCAGTTCGCGAAGTCTGCGCCGGATCCGGTTCCGCTCGGTGGCGGTGCCGTTTTTTTTGGTCACGGTGAAGCCGACCCGGATCGGGCCGTCATCATCGCGTCGTTTACTCTGCACAACGAAGGCAGGGCTGTTCATCCGTGGCCCATTGGCAACGGCGAGAAAGTCCGCCCGCTGCCGCAACCGATCCATGATGAGATCTCGGGTAAAAGAGGCCCGATCAGGCGCTGAGGCGCTTGCGACCACGCGCACGACGCGCAGCCAGAACCTTGCGGCCGCCGACGGTCGCCAAGCGAGCGCGGAAGCCGTGGCGGCGCTTGCGCACCAATTTGCTGGGTTGATAAGTCCGCTTCACGGGTAGTTCTCCGCTGACCGGGCGATTCGCCGATTAATTGAGGTGAGTCCTGATGCTGGCCCAAGCGAGCCGTGTCCGGCTTCAAGTGAGCCGCCCCGGTCAAGACCGGGCCATCGCGGACAGTTGGCGGGCTTATACGGGAGCGTCCTGTTTTCGTCAATCTTGCCCTGTAGGACGCAGCAATATCGGAAAATTGGCTGCAGAAACCGGATTATGCCGCAATATGCGGTGTTTTAAAGGGACAGGCCGCGGCGTCTTTGCCGTCGTGCCAGCAATTGCCCGGCTGGCAACGGGGATGGCGGATATGAATGCTAAAATAAATACATCGAATCGCTTCGGCGTCCGTATCTCGGAAATGCGCAGCGTTTCATCGTGAGTTCTGAGGCAAACCCTGTGTCAGCAGCCGGCGAAATTCCCGAACAGCAGACGCCGCCGCGACGGCCGGGGCGAGGGCTGGGGCTGTCCGGCAAGCTGCTGCTGCTGACCATTCCGCTGGTGCTGATCGCGCAAATCCTGATTTACGTGCCTTCAATCGCCAATTTCCGGCTCAACCGGCTCAACGACAAGCTGGCGGCAGCCAATACCGCGGCGCTGGTGCTCGATGCAGCCCCGCTCGGCATGGTGCCGGAATCGCTGGCGCGGCAGATCCTCGGCAGCATCGGCGCCCGCGCCGTCGCCATCAAGATGGGCCAGCAGCGCCGGTTGCTGGCGAGTGCCGATCTGCCGCCGCAGATCGACCACGATATCGACATGCGCTCGGTCACGGTATGGTCGGCGATCGTCGATACGTTCGAAGTGATGCTGGAAACCGGCAATCAGTCGATCCGGGTGATCGGGCCGGCGCCGTCGGGCGCCCAGTTCATCGAGGTGGTGATCGACGAATTGCCGCTGCGCCAGGCGATGTACCGATTTTCCCGGAATCTGCTGCTGGTGTCGCTGGGACTGGCGATCCTGACCGCGGGCCTCGTCTATCTGGCGCTGCACTATTTGTTCGTGCGGCCGATGCGGCATTTGACGGCCAATCTGGTCGCCTTCCACGAAAATCCCGAAAGTTCGTCGCGGATCATCATCCCGTCGCAGCGCGGCGACGAGATCGGCGTCGCCGAGCGCGAACTGTCCGACATGCAGCGCGATCTGGTCTCGATGCTGCATCAGAAGAGCCGGCTCGCGGCGCTTGGCCTCGCGGTCTCCAAGATCAACCACGACCTGCGCAACCTCCTGGCATCGTCGCAGCTCTTGTCGGATCAGCTCGCCAGCGTGCCCGATCCGCGCGTGCAGCGTTTCGCGCCGAAGCTGATGCGCTCGCTGGAGCGCGCGATCGCGTTCTGCCAGTCGACGCTGTCCTATGGTCGGGCCCAGGAAGCCGCCCCCGACCGCCGCATGATCCTGGTCGAGCCGGTGGTCAACGAAGTCCAGGAATCCGTCGGCCTCGCCTCGGATGCGACGATCGGCTGGGTCAACGCCATCGAGCGCGGATTAACGATCGATGCCGATCCCGACCAGCTGTTTCGCGTTTTGCTCAATCTGGTGCGCAACGCGGCGCAGGCGCTGGAGGGCCAGCCCCACAGCGACACGGCTCCGCGGCAGATCCGCATCACCGGCCGTCGCGAGGGCGCCGTGACCATCCTGGAGGTGTCCGATACCGGCCCCGGCGTGCCGCAACGCGCCCGCGACCATCTGTTTGAGGCCTTCCAGGGCTCGGCCCGGCCCGGCGGCAGCGGGCTGGGTCTGGCCATCGCCGCCGAACTGGTGCGCGCCCATGACGGTGACATCCATCTGGTCGAAGGGACGCTCGGCGCCACATTCCGGATCACGTTGCCGGATCGCCCGGTCCAGTTGCACGGCATCCGCAGCGACCGCGCCCGGGCCTGAACCTGAGTGGGCGTAACGGGGGCGATTCGGGCCGATCCGACAATTTTCTGGGTGGGGTCGGCCGTCGGCGTGCGGTGCGGTTCGCAAAATACCGCCGCCGGTTCCCGAAAATGCGGCGTTTTGCTGGATTTTATGAAGATTCACGAATGAAGCGAGAACCGGCATTGTGGCGCTTGCAAAGCCAGTCCGGAGCCGGTAGCTATGGCGCGCTTTCGCAAATAACGTTTTCGAAACGCACCGACGCCAGCGGGCTCCACGCCCGCCAACGTCACGGCACGCGCCCGTAGCTCAGCTGGATAGAGCACTAGACTACGAATCTAGGGGTCAGAGGTTCGAATCCTTTCGGGCGCGCCAACAATTATGACTTTGCCCGCATTGCTCCCGGTTGGCACCGAGACCCGGTTGCACAAGCCGTCTTGTGAACGACCAGGAGCAGCCCTCGCTCGAATTTCGTTTTTTCTCCCCAACGATTCAAAGGAAATCAACATGGCCAAGATGACCAAGACCCAATTGATCGAAGCGCTTGCCGATGCCAGCGGCGTGTCGAAGAGCGACGTGAAGTCGGTCGTCGAGCAGCTGGCGACCGTCGGCTACAAGGAATTGAACGAGTCCGGTGAGTTCACCGTTCCTGGCTTCGCCAAGCTCTCGGTCGTCAACAAGCCGGCCACCGAAGCGCGCGAAGGCATCAACCCCTTCACCAAGGAGCCGATGCAGTTCGCAGCCAAGCCGGCCAGCAAGACCGTCAAGGCGCAGCCGCTGAAGGTCGTCAAGGACGCCGTTTAAGCGACTATCATCCGCCGTCCGCGATGCGGGCGGCGGATCTATCCTGCCGGCCTACGGCCACACGGCAGCGCTCGGCTCAAAAATTTGCCATCCTTGTGCATCTCCTTTTTGACGCCATAGAGCAGATCCTGCGCCTCGATCACGGGCGGATCGCGGACCACCGCCTGCAGGCAGGCGTAGCGCAGCACATCGATGATGCTGCCGCCTGACAATTCATATTCCCGCGCCAGCCGATGCAGATCGATATCATCCGCGAGCCGATACGGCTTGTCGGCGAAATTGCCCTGCCACAGCCGCAGCCCTTGTTCGACATTGGGCATCCTGAAAAGCGTCGTCGACTGGAAGCGGCGGGTGAAAGCCTCGTCGAGCTGGCCGCGCAGATTGGTGCCGAGCATGCCCATCAGGCAATTGGTCTGCAGCAGATCGAGATTGGCAATCTCCAGCGTGATCTTGTCGATCCGTGCATCAAACACCAGATTGATGCACGTTGTAAATAATTCAACTTATAGTAGAATATCTGCGGGCCGCCAAAACGCGAGCCTTTTTCGATGCCTTCGAAAATGAATCCGCCGCCGTTGGATCAAGGGGTTTTGATCGGATCCCCCGCATACCACGGTACTTTTGGTTGCTCAGTTACAAAATTGAGTTACACATGCATGCAATGCGTGGTTGAGCAATATTTAGAAAAGAATATTCGGGAGACCGGAAATCATTGCCATCGACAGCCCCGTTCCGTTCTACGACCCGCGCGGCTGGATGCAGTGGCCTGGCCACGATGACTATTCGTTCCAGTTCATGCGCGTGCTCGGCGCCGCCCAGGAGGGCGGCAGCACCGTTTCCGAATGCCTGCTGACGGCCAGCGGCATCGACCCGGAGCATGAGGACAGCTGGTATGAGCAATGGATGCGTACCGCAGACCTCAACCGGAAACGCGGCGAAGCGGCGCTCGGCAGCGGCCATACCAAGACGGCGCTGAGCAATTGGCTTCGGGCCGCCAATTACTACCGCACGGCCCAGGCATTCCTCGGCGATGGCGACGCCCGAAAGGAACCGGCGCTGGAACTGATGCACGCCTGTTCGCAGCTCTATTTGCGGCACTCGACGCCGGCAGGCGAGGTCATTGACCTCGCCTGGTCGGACGGCAAGACCTTGCAGGGCTATTTTCTCCCCGCCCCCGGACGGGCACGGCGGCCCGCAGTGATCTGCATCGGCGCGTCCGATCAGTACAAGGAAGAGCATCTCTACCGGTTACCGCGCTATGCGCATGAGCGCGGCCTGTCGCTGTTGCTGGTCGATCTGCCCGGCCAGGGCTATCGCCGCAACCTCGATCATTCCTTTGGACGTTACGAGATCGAAACCGCGATCAGCAACTGGATGGATTATCTGGTCGAACGCGACGACGTCGATGCCAGCAAGATCGCCGTGTTCGGCGACGGACTGGGCGCGAGCATCGCCACGCGGGGCGCCAGCTTCGACGATCGCTTCGCCGCGGCGGTGTGCGACGCCGGAATCTGGGAACTGCACGAGCGGGCGTTTCTCGCCGTGCGGATGGCGGGCGCCGCCGGCTCGCACGACTTTGCGGATGATATCGACCGGCTATGCCGCAGCAGCACCGCCAGGAATATCCGCTGCCCGATCCTGGTGGCGATTGGCGAACACGATTGGCTCGATGCCAATCATGTCAGGAAGTGCTGCAACGCGCTGATTGCCGACGGCTTGAAGCTGGAACTGAAGATCTTCATGGCGCTGGAAACCGCCGCCTCGCATGCCCAGTTCGACAATCCCACCATCGGCAACGAGTTCATCTTCGACTGGCTCGCGGATCGGCTTGTGGGCCGCAGGAAATAAGCGAGACGGCGCCGCGCCGCTCAACCATCGACCGCCAGCATCAACGTCGCCTTTTCCAGTCGGCCCTTCAGCACGCTGAGCTGATCGGTAATATCCTTCAGCGCCGTTTCATCAAGGCCGGAAAACACGAACTTGCTGATGTCGTCGCGTCGCGACGACAGCGTCGCGATCTTCTTGGCAGCCTTGTCGGACAGCGACATCAGCACCACCCGGGCGTCTTCAGTCGACGGGACGCGTCGCATAAAGCCGTTCTTTTCCAGCATCTTGGACTGGGTGGTGACGAACGACGGGTCGACGTGAAGCATCGCCGAGACATCCTTCACGGCGACGCCAGTGCCGCGGTCCAGATCGCCGATAGCCATCAGGATCATCCATTGCGGGCCGCTGATTCCCAGTTCCTTGGCCCAGAAGTGACGGATTTCGTCGAGATGGACGTTGATTGACGCGATATCCCAGACAAATTGCCGGACGATTTCCTGATTCTGGCCCGAATCGCGGACTGCCGCACCGCGTGCAAGCCTTGGATCGCCTTCCAGGGCCACAGCTGCGCGCTTGTTGTTGATTGATCGGTCGGCCATCAGCTCATCCTGGACATTTGCAAAATACATAACTGGATCAATTGATTGATCATGGCAACACGCCATTTGCCGCTGTTACCGCAAAAGCACACCGCATCGCGGAAACGTTACCTGAGTTCATAAAGTAATTTCCTTATGCAACCTCCGCAGGCATTGTTCCTCACGACGAAGGGGCAACCCGAGGTCGTCCCGTTGGAAGTTTCGCTGAAGTGCCTCGCGTTATGCGGGCTATCCGAAAACGCGAAGCGATCAGCGGTCAGTTTGGGGTCTAGGGGAAGCAATCTTCGGGTGTTCTGCACCGGCAGATACGGAACCTTCCCTTTAAGAAACAACTTGGAGGTTTAACATGACGATGATTAAGAGCCTTATCCTCGGCTCAGCAGCGGGTTTGATCGCCTTCGGTGGAGCGCAGGCCGCCGATCTTCCGGTCAAGGTCAAAGCGGTCGAGTACGTGAAGATCTGCTCGCTCTACGGAGCCGGCTTCTACTACATCCCGGGCACCGACACCTGCATCAAGATCGGCGGCCAGCTTCGGCTGGACACCACCTTCAACGGCGCCACCTATGACACGCCCTACATCGTGAGCGGTTCGGCTGGCTCCAACGGTACCTTCAACAAGGATTACATCCAGACCCGCGCGCGCATCGGTCTGAACATGGATACCCGCACCGCGACGGAATACGGCGTCCTCCGCACTTACATGGACACCAAGTTCCAGTGGACGCAGAACGGCGACAGCATCGCCGGTGGCTTCGCTGAAACCGACTATGCGTTCATCCAGTTCGCAGGCTTCACCATCGGTAAGGCGGTCTCGCAGTTCGATCCGCAGTGGGCGCTGACCAAGCCGACGATCTCTTCGGGCATGTTCTTCGGCTCCAACGACGCGACCGGCATCACGCAGCTGGCCTACACCGCCTCGTTCGGCAACGGCGTGTCGGGCACCATCTCGCTCGAAAATGCATTCGCCTATCGTCAGGCCGGTCTCTACAACACCGCTGGCTTCATCCAGGCGCCGGGCGCGGTCGGTGCCTTCACCGGCACGGGTCTCACCACCAACTACGGCAGCACGTCGAATTCCTTCCTCGGCAACGCGGTCGGCGGCAATCACCTTCCGGATGTCGTCGGTAACCTTCGGCTCGATCAGGCCTGGGGTACGCTGCACTTCGCGGCTGCGATGCATCAGGCGTCACCGGGTTACTACACCCCGAGCACCCTCGGTCATCCCGATGACTCGTATGGCTTTGCGGTGAGCGGCGCGATCGAGCTCAAGAACCTGCCCACCGGCGTCGGTGACAGCTTCAAGCTCGAAGCCAGCTACGGCAAGGGCGCGACCAAGTACACCTTCGGTGGCACGGTAGATACCCAGAGCGGCGGTCGCTACGCCAACTACAACAACGGCGCGGGCACCCTGGCGTTCGGCTATGCGCTCGATGGCGTGTTCGGCACCGGTGGCCAGATTATCCAGGCGAACTCCTGGGAAGTCAGCGCCTTCTTCGAACACTACTGGACTCCGCAGTGGCGCACGTCGGTCTTCGGCAACTATAACCACGTTGGTTACGGTGCCGCCGGCGACGCGCTCCTCTTCGCAGCCTTCGGTGCTGGTGGCCGTCTCGGCGCCAGCGTGCCGGCAGCTCCGGGTGGCGCAACGGCTGGCGTTCTTGCCGCGACCGGCACGTTCGACTTCAACATCGCCCAGGTCGGTACCCGTACCGCTTGGACCCCCGTCAAGGATCTTACCTTCTCGGCTGAGTTCTCCTACAGCCGACTGGATCAGAACCTCGTCGGCACCTACACCTCGGCTGCTGCGATCGGTCTGAACCCGGCGGGCAAGGCCTACACGCTGACCGACCAGAACGTCTACAGCGGCTCGGTTCAGGCGCTGCGCTCGTTCTGATCTGATCGTCTCACGACGATTGTCGTCTGAAACAGAAACTCCCGGCGAGAAATCGCCGGGAGTTTTTGTTTGGGCGCGCCGTCGCGTCGCGTACACTGCGTCTCGACGGCGCCGGGCCCGACAGCTGAACCGGCATCGTCACGGGTATAAATAACTGCAGGGCCGAATAGAAATGGCGTCTCCGGAAATCCTGTTTCAGCGCGCGATGTCGGCGTTCCGCAGCGGGCAGCTCACCGAGGCGGAACGCGATTTTCGCAAGGTGCTGCGCAAGGCGCCGACCAATCTCGCGGTGCTGAATATTCTGGCCGCTGTCCTGATCGCGCTGAAGCGATTTGAAGAAGCCGAGCCCTATCTGAAATCCGCGCTGCGCATCGACGCGCGTTCGGACGCGACGCATTACAATTACGGTCTCGTGCTGAAGGCGCTGGGGCGGCCCGACGAAGCGTTGCGACGCTTCTCGGAATCGCTGGCGCTGAATCCCGCGAATGCCGAGAGCTGGAACAACCGCGGCATCGTGCATAATGATCTGCGCGATTACGCGGCGGCCCTCTCCGATTTCGACAAGGCGATGGCCCTGAACCCGCGTTATGCCGCCGCCTGCTTCAACAGGAGCCGTTCGCTTGCCGAGTTGAAGCGGTACGACGAGGCGCTGGGCGCCTGCGACCTTGCGCTGCAATGGCAGCCCGATCTGGCCGAGGCGTCGTTCGGGCGCGGCTTCATCTTCCAGCAGATGCGGCGGCCCGGCGAGGCCGCGGAAGCCTATGCCCGCGCGATGCGCATCAATCCCGACCTGCCGTTGCTGAAAGGCAACCTGTTGCATCAGAAGATGTTGACGTGCGACTGGGCCGGCACAAATGAATTGATCTCGGGCATCGACGCCGACCTTGCGTCCGGCAAACTCTCCGTCGAACCTTTCGCGTGGCAGGGGATTGCTACGACCGACGCCAGCCTGCTGCGTTGCGCTTCGCTTTACGCCGCCGCGCGCTACCCGGCGCCGCGGCTCGCGCCTTCATTCGCGCCGGCACAGCGCGGCGGCAAGATCCGCATCGGCTATCTGTCCGGCGAATTCCGTGAGCAGGCGACGTCATTGCTCATGGCAGGCGTGCTCGAACAGCATGACAGGCAGCGTTTCGAGATCTTCGCGTTCGACAACGGTTTTGATGACGGCAGCACGACGCGGCGACGCATCGAGGCGGCTGTCGATGGCGTCGTCGATATTGCTGGGCTCAGCGACCCCGGTGCCGTGGCGGCGATCCGCGATCAGCGCATCGACATTCTGGTCAATCTCAACGGCTATTTCGGCGAGCATCGCAGTGGCGTGTTTGCGCGCCGCGCCGCGCCGCTTCAGGTCAACTATCTCGGCTTTCCCGGTACGCTCGGCGCCTCGTACATGGACTACATCGTCGCCGATGCCACGGTGTTGCCAGAGGCGCAGCGGCGGTTTTTCGCCGAGAAGGTCGTCACGCTGCCGAATTGCTACCAGGCCAATGATGACAAAAAGCAGATCGCCGATCGGATTTTCACGCGTGAGGAATGCGGCTTGCCGGCGGAGGGCTTTGTGTTCTGCTGCTTCAACAACGCCTACAAGATCACGCCGGCGATGTTCGATGTCTGGATGCGGATCCTGACGCAGGTGGATGGCAGCGTGCTGTGGCTGCTGGAAGACAGCGCTGCAGAAAACCTGCGGCGCGAAGCCGCCGCGCGCGGTATCGATCCCGCGCGTCTGGTATTTGCCACGCGCACCCGACCGGCCGAACATCTCGCGCGGCATCGCGTCGCCGACCTGTTCCTCGATACGCTACCTTACAACGCCCACACCACCGCCAGCGATGCGCTATGGGCCGGGCTGCCGCTACTGACCTGCCGCGGCGACACTTTTGCGGGTCGGGTTGCGGCAAGCCTTTTGCAAAGTATCGATGTGCCGGAATTGATCGCCCCGACGCTGCAGCAGTTCGAGCGTCAGGCGATTGATCTTGCAACGCATCCGCAGCGGCTGTCCGCTATTCGGCAGAAACTGTCGGCGCATCGTCGTGCCACGCCGGCATTCAATACCGCGATGTTCACCGGCCATCTCGAGGCGGCGTACCTCGCCATGATGACGCGTCATCGCGCCGGGCTGGCGCCGGACCATCTGATGGTAGCCGGCTAAAGAAGGAGCCGTGCGCTTGAAATAGACTGAGTAAATCAGCTATTGCAGTCAACCTTCTAAATCATGTATGGTTTGGATGCGCAGCCGGCAAATCCTTTGACGGCCACTGTCTTCAAGGAGACATGCGAACTTTAATGTAAACCTCCGAAACCACCGGCAATGCCCTGCCGGTGGTTTTTCGGTTTTGGGGCCTGATTCGCCGGCGCGGCGCCGTCCTCCGGCCAGTTATGGGATAGCGTTCACCCGCAACGCCAGGTGATCTTGCTGGCTCCAGAAAGCCTGTCGATTCCCGCGGAATCGATCCGTTGGCTGCCGCGGCGACCGGCATGACGGCGTGAAATGGTAGCAAAGGTATCACCTTCACTATCGTCAGGCGCCGATTGCATATCAGGGCTGACGTGCTATCTGACCGAAATTGCTACAGATTTCTTGCTTTTCGGCGCAGTTGTGGCTAAAAGCCGCTCCATCGTGGAGAGTATCAATAATGGCGCATAACTACGCAATCAATGACGACGTCCACCATCAGCTTCAGGGGCCGCAGGGCCGCTCGATGGTCAAGGAACGCAGCGTGTATACCATCACCTCCTGCCTGCCGATCGAAGCCGATGGCCGTCCCCGCTATCGTATCAAGAGCAAGACCGAAAACGTCGAGCGCGTCGTGACCGAAGAGCAGATCAGCCGCCTCGGCTGATCTCGTCCGGCCTCCTGCTGCGCACCGCTTGCGCGATCGTCCCTACTTGAAGCAGACGAGCCTTTGGCAAGGCTCATCGACTGCCACGCCCGAGCTACGGCCAATTGCCCGTGCGCTCTGTCAGCGCGGCGCTGCCTTGCCGGTTGCCGTGACGGTAATCTGCGCCATATGTTGAAGCAGGGCGGAAGCATCCCAAACGCAATCAGCGCGATGCGCCGCCGTCTGTACCGGGGTGGGAGCGAGACGCGTTGATCGACAAACTCGAACTGTTGTTGTCGTTGGCCAAGGAGCGGCATTTCGGCCGCGCCGCCGAAGCTTGCGGCGTTACCCAGCCAACCATGTCCACCAGCCTGAAGCAGCTCGAGGACATGCTCGGCGTGATGCTGGTGCAGCGCGGTTCCCGCTTCCAGGGCTTTACCCCCGAGGGTGAGCGCGCGCTCGAATGGGCGCGCCGCATCGTTGGCGATACCCGCGCGATGAAGCAGGAGATCAACGGTTTGAAGGACCGCCTGTCCGGCGAAATCCGCATCGCGGCGATTCCCACCGTGCTGGGCATGGTGGCCGCGTTGACCACGCCGTTTCGCGCCCGGCACCCCGATGTCCGCTTTCGCGTGGTGTCGTGCACCTCGGACGCCGTGCTTGGCCTGCTGGAAAATCTCGAAGTCGATGCCGGGCTGACCTACATCGAGAACGAGCCGCTCGGCAAAGTCCGCTCGATCCCGCTCTACAAGGAATCCTATCGCCTGCTGACCTCGCCGGACGGCATGTTCGGCGACCGCGATAAGGTGACATGGGAGGAAGTAGCCCAAGTACCTCTGTGCTTGCTCACGCCCGACATGCAGAACCGCCGCATCATCGACCGCGCCTTGAAATCGGTCGGCGCCGTGGCGATGCCGATGCTGACCTCCAACTCGATCATCGTGCTCTATACCCACGTCAAGACCGGGCGCTGGGCCAGCGTGATGCCGGCCAAACTGGCCGAGACGCTGGGCCTGACCGCGTCGGACTCGGTTCGCATGATCCCGATCATCGATCCTGAAGTCACTTACGGCGTTGGCCTCGTGGTGCCGAAGCGCGACCCGATGACGCCCTTGGTCGCGACCCTGGTGCAGATCGCCAGAGAAGTGGCGCCGTCGCTGGAGTCGTGAGGGCCGGGCGAAGGCCTTCCTGATTGCTGGGTATGTTGCGTTGCAGCTCAACCAACCCCTTCAAAATCCATCGCATTCATGGCTGTCGATTGGTTTTCCGTATCGCAGCATGAGACTGCTTTATTGATCTTTGGAGCGATTCCAACTTTCATGCGTTTCTGGGAACAACAATCGGAAACGCGATGACCTCAGTCTACGAACCATGGGACGAAACGCGCGGGGCGGAGATCATCGCCGGGCTGACCCATGTCGAAGGCGGCACCCTGGTGATGCTGCATGCGCTGCAGGAAGCCTTCGGCTACGTGCCGGAGCCTGCCATTCCGATGATTGCGGAGGCGCGCAACCTGTCGCGCGCCGAGGTCCACGGCGTGTTCACCTTCTATCATGACTTCCGCCATGAGCCTGCCGGCAAGCATGTGCTGAAAATCTGCCGCGCCGAGGCCTGCCAGGCTGCCGGCGGCGATGCGCTGGCCGCGCGCGCCGAAGCTAAGCTCGGCATCAAGATTGGAAATACCACGGCAGATCAGCGGGTTACGCTGGAGCCGATCTATTGTCTCGGGCTTTGCGCCACGGCGCCGTCGGCGATGCTCGACGGCCGCATCGTCGGCCGGCTCGATGAGAAGCGCATCGATGCGCTGGTTGCGGAGGCGCAGCGATGACCTCGTCCGGGAACACTCTGAAGATCTACATTCCGCGCGATGCAGCCGCCGTATCGGTCGGCGCCGATGAACTCGTCACTGCCTTTGAAGCGCTGGCCGGGAAGCGCAAGCTCAGCATCGAAATCGTTCGGCCGGGTTCGCGCGGGCTGCTCTGGCTCGAGCCTATGGTCGAAGTCGCAACGCCGGAAGGCCGCGTGGCGTTTGGTCCGGTGACCGAGGACGACGTCGCGTCCGTGCTCGATGCGATGGTCGCTGGCGGCGAACATGAGCTGCGTCTTGGCGTCGCAGACGAGATGCCGTGGCTGAAGAAGCAGACGCGGCTGACCTTTGTGCGCTGCGGTGTGATCGATCCCCGCTCCGTCGAGGACTACCGCGCTCATGACGGCTACAAGGGGCTGGAGCGCGCACTGACGCTGGGCTCGCCCGGCATTCTGGCCGACGTCAGCACGTCCGGCCTGCGCGGTCGCGGCGGCGCCGGGTTCCCGACCGGCATCAAGTGGAAGACGGTGGCCGACACCCAGGCCGACCGCAAGTTCATCGTCTGCAACGCCGACGAGGGCGACAGCGGCACCTTTGCCGATCGCATGATCATGGAAGGCGATCCCTTCGTGGTGATCGAAGGCATGACCATCGCCGGCATCGCGGTCGGCGCCACCAAGGGCTACATCTACATCCGCTCGGAATATCCGCACGCCGTCATCGCCATGAACGAGGCGATCACCGCGGCGCAGCGCGCCGGCTATCTCGGCGACAACATCCGCGGCTCCGCACACAGCTTCGATATGGAGGTCCGTGTCGGTGCCGGCGCCTATGTCTGCGGCGAGGAAACCTCGCTGCTGGAGAGCCTGGAAGGCCGCCGCGGCATCGTCCGCGCCAAGCCGCCTCTGCCGGCGCACAAGGGCCTGTTCGGCAAACCGACCGTGATCAACAACGTGCTGTCGTTCGCGGCGATCCCCTTCATCCTCGATGACGGCGCCAAGGCCTATGCCGAATTCGGCATGGGGCGCTCGCGCGGCACCATGCCGATCCAGCTTGCCGGCAACATCAAGTTCGGCGGATTGTTCGAAGTCGCCTTCGGCATCACGCTCGGCGAGTTGATCGACGATATCGGCGGCGGCACCTTCACGGGCAAGCCCGTGCGCGCGGTGCAGATCGGCGGTCCCTTGGGCGCATACTTCCCGCGCGAATTGTTCGACACGCCATTCGATTACGAAGCCTTCGCCAAGCGCGACGGGCTGATCGGCCACGGCGGCATCGTGGTGTTCGACGACAGCGTCGACATGTCGAAGCAGGCGCGCTTTGCGATGGAGTTCTGCGCCATCGAATCCTGCGGCAAGTGCACGCCGTGCCGGATCGGTTCGACGCGCGGCGTCGAGACCATCGACAAGATTCGCCGCGGCGAACGCGTCGCCGAGAACCTCGCCGTTCTGGAAGACCTCAGCAACACCATGAAGTTTGGTTCGCTGTGCGCGCTGGGCGGCTTCACGCCGTATCCGGTGATGAGCGCGCTGAAGCACTTCCGTGAAGATTTCGGGCCGCCGCCGGCCCGCCAGCAAGCTGCAGAATAAAGGAGCAACCTCATGTCGCTCATTCACGAAATCGATTTTGGTACGCCGCGCTCGAAGTCCGAAAAGATGGTCACGCTGACTATCGACGGGCAGAGCGTTTCGGTGCCCGAGGGCACCTCGATCATGCGCGCCGCGATGGAGATGGGCACGCAGATCCCCAAGCTGTGCTCGACCGACATGGTGGACGCCTTCGGCTCCTGCCGGCTCTGTCTGGTGGAAATTGAGGGACGCGCCGGCACGCCGGCCTCCTGCACCACGCCGGCGATGGAAGGCCTTGTCGTTCACACGCAGAATGAGCGGCTGAAGAAGCTGCGCAAGGGCGTGATGGAGCTGTACATCTCCGACCATCCGCTGGACTGCCTGACCTGCGCCGCCAACGGCGACTGCGAATTGCAGGACATGGGCGGCGCGGTCGGCCTGCGCGACGTGCGCTACGGCTATGACGGCGAGAACCACGTCTTCGCCAAGACCAGGAACGGGCACTCCCATTCGCACGATCACTCGCCTGAAAATTGCGAGAACGACCACTGGATGGCGAAGGACGAGTCGAATCCGTACTTCACCTATGATCCCTCCAAGTGCATCGTCTGCTCGCGCTGCGTCCGCGCCTGCGAGGAAGTGCAGGGCACTTTCGCGCTGACGATCTCCGGCCGCGGTTTCGAGAGCCGCGTGTCGCCGGGCATGAGCGAGAGCTTCCTCGGCTCGGAATGCGTGTCGTGCGGCGCCTGCGTGCAGGCCTGCCCGACCGCGACGCTGACCGAGAAAGCCGTGATCGATATCGGCCAGCCCGAACATTCCGTCGTCACCACCTGCGCCTATTGCGGCGTCGGCTGCACCTTCAAGGCCGAAATGCGCGGCGAGGAAGTCGTGCGCATGGTGCCGTACAAGGACGGCAAGGCCAATCGCGGTCACTCCTGCGTCAAGGGTCGTTTCGCCTGGGGCTATACCAACCACAAGGAACGCATCCTCAACCCGATGGTCCGCGAGAAGATCACCGATCCGTGGCAGGAAGTGTCATGGGACGAGGCGTTCAATTTCGCCGCGAAGAAGTTCAAAGGCATTCAGGCCAAGTACGGCCGCGATGCCATCGGCGGCATCACCTCGTCGCGCTGCACCAATGAAGAAGTCTTCGTGGTGCAGAAGCTGATCCGCGCCGGCTTCGGCAACAACAACGTCGATACCTGCGCCCGCGTCTGCCATTCGCCGACCGGCTACGGCCTGTCCTCGACCTTCGGCACCTCGGCCGGCACGCAGGATTTCGACTCGGTGGAAGACACTGACGTCGTGATGATCATCGGCGCCAACCCGACCGACGGTCATCCGGTGTTCGCTTCGCGGCTGAAGAAGCGGCTGCGCGCCGGCGCCAAGCTGATCGTGATCGATCCGCGCCGCACCGACATCGTGCGCTCGGCGCATATCGAGGCGCAGCACCATCTTCCCCTGATGCCCGGCACCAACGTCGCCGTGCTCACCGCGATCGCCCATGTCATCGTCACCGAAGGCCTGGCGGATGAAGCCTTCGTGCGCGAGCGTTGCGACTGGAGCGAGTTCGAGGACTGGGCGGCGTTTGTCGCGCAGCCCAACCACAGCCCCGAAGCCACCGCCATCATGACCGGCGTCGATCCCCGGGAGTTGCGCGGCGCGGCACGGCTGTTTGCCACCGGTGGCAACGGCGCGATCTATTACGGGCTCGGCGTTACCGAACACAGCCAGGGCTCGACCACGGTGATCGCGATCGCGAATCTCGCAATGGCCACCGGCAATATCGGCCGTTCCGGCGTCGGCGTGAACCCGCTGCGCGGCCAGAACAACGTGCAGGGTTCCTGCGACATGGGCTCGTTCCCGCACGAACTGCCGGGCTATCGCCACATCGCCGGCGACGCCGTGCGCGAGACCTTCGAGGCGATGTGGAACGTCAAGCTCAATCCCGAACCGGGCCTGCGCATTCCCAACATGTTCGACGCCGCGGTCGAAGGCACCTTCATGGGCCTCTACGTGCAGGGCGAGGACATCCTGCAGTCCGATCCGAACACCAAGCATGTGGTGTCCGCGCTGTCGTCGATGGAATGTGTCATCGTTCATGACCTCTTCCTCAACGAGACCGCGAACTACGCCCATGTGTTCTTCCCGGGCTCGACCTTCCTGGAGAAGAACGGCACCTTCACCAATGCGGAGCGCCGCATCCAGCGCGTCCGCAAGGTAATGTCGCCGAAGAACGGCCTGGAAGACTGGGAAGTCACGCTCGGCTTCGCTCGGGCGTTGGGCTACGAGATGAAGTATAACCATCCCTCGGAGATCATGGACGAGATCGCCGCGTTGACGCCGACCTTTGCAGGCGTGTCCTTTGCCAAACTCGACGAAGTCGGCTCGGTGCAGTGGCCGTGCAACGAGAAGGCGCCGCTGGGTACGCCGATCATGCATATCGACGGCTTCGTCCGCGGCAAGGGCAAGTTCATGCTCACCGAATATGTCGCGACCGACGAGCGCACCGGGCCGCGCTTCCCGCTGCTGCTCACCACCGGCCGCATCCTCAGCCAGTACAATGTCGGCGCGCAGACGCGGCGCACCGAGAACGTGGTCTGGCACGAGGAAGACCGGCTGGAGATGAATCCGCACGACGCCGAGATGCGCGGCGTCCGCGATGGCGACTGGTGCCGGCTGCAGAGCCGCGCCGGCGAGACCACGTTGCGCGCGCTGATCACCGAACGTGTTGCGGCGGGCGTCGTCTACACCACCTTCCACCATCCGACCACGCAGGCCAACGTCATCACCACGGAGTTCTCGGACTGGGCGACCAATTGTCCGGAATACAAGGTGACGGCGGTGCAGATCTCGCCGTCGAACGGACCGTCGGAATGGCAGAAGGAATATGACGAGCAGGCACGCCAGTCGCGCCGCATCGCCATGCCGGTGGTCGAAGCCGCGGAGTAGGGATGCACAACCCGGTTCGCTCGGTTCAACGCACGATCTGGCGCCGCGACGGCGCCAGCACGGGCTTGCGCGCCGTACCGGAAGAAACCGCGCTGGCGATCACCTATAATGGCGGCACCTATGCCGTGATGATGGGATCGCCGCAGGACCTGCGCGACTTCGCCATTGGCTTCAGTCTGAGCGAAGGCGTGGTGCGCTCGGTCTCCGAAATCCAGTCGTTCGAGGCAGTCGATTTCGACGACGGTATCGAACTGCGAATGTGGCTGGCGACGGATACCGCCGAAGGCATCAGCGCGCGACGCCGGCAGATCGCCGGTCCCACCGGCTGCGGCTTGTGCGGTATCGACTCGATCTCGGAAGCGGTGAAGCCCGCGGCGGTCGTCGGGCCGGGCAGGGCGTTTACGCCTGAGCAGATCATGGCGGCGATGGCGTCACTGGCGCCGTTGCAGAAGATCAACATCGAGACCCGCGCCGTCCACGCCGCGGCGTTCTGGACGCCCGCGCAGGGCGTCGTGGCGCTGCGCGAGGACGTCGGCCGCCACAACGCGCTCGACAAGCTCGCGGGCCACCTGGCGCAGGACAAGGTCGATGCGTCCGAAGGCATGGTGTTGCTGACCAGCCGCGTCTCCGTCGAGATGGTGCAGAAGACCGCCGCGATCGGCGCGTCGCTCATCGTCTCGGTTTCCGCGCCGACCGCGCTGGCGATCCGCATGGCGGAGGCCGCCAACATCACGCTGGTGGCGATCGCGCGCGCCGACGGCTTTGAAATCTTCACGCATCCGCACCGCGTCGCGATCGACCGGGTCGCGCAGGAAAACAACAAAGAAACTGATCACGGAAATGACCATGCACACATCGACGTCGCCTGACCGGCTGATCTACATGGCCAACCAGATCGGTACCTTCTTCAACAGCCAGGGCCAGGACAAGGCCGTGCCGGGGATCACCGAGCACATCCGAAAATTCTGGGACCCACGCATGCGCAAGCAGATCATGGCGCATCTGGAGGCCGGCGGCGAAGGACTGGACCCCAACGTGCGCGTCGCGCTGGCGGCGCTGAAGAACTGAATTCTTCATTACGTCACACCTTGTCATTCCCGGGCGCGAGCGGGAACCTCGATAGGGTGATGAACACCTCCGGATTCCGGGGTCGTGCGAGCTTCGCTCGCCCGACGCCGGAATGACGATCTCCATCACCGGTCCATTTCTTGCACCGTTTCCAGCCATCGGCTCCTCCACGGGGCCGTTATTCCCTGGGAATGGCAGAGCTGGAGCGCGTGATGATGAAGTTTGTGCAGTGGTCGTGTGTCGCCACGTTGATGCTGGCTCCTGTGGCTGCGCAGGCCGATGACTGGCCGTCGAGAATGATCAAGGCCACCATCCCGTTCGGCGCCGGCAGCGCCACTGACGTGGTGCCGCGCATCGTGTTCGAGCGGCTCGGCGTCGAGCTCGGCCAGCCGATCGTGGTGGAAAACCGTGTTGGCGGCGGCGGCTCGGTCGGCACCGGGGCGATCGCCAAGGCCGAGCCTGACGGCTACTCGATCCTGGCGCATTCATCGGCCATCGCCATTACACCGGCGATCTTTCCCAACCTGCCGTATGACACCAGCAAGGACCTTTCCGGGGTTTTGATGCTCGGTTCCAGCGCCAATATCATGATCGTGCCGAACGACCGCCCGTGGAGGACCGTGCAGGACTTCCTGGCCGCGGCCCGGGCCAAGGGCTCGCAGATCAATTTCGGCTCGGTCGGCATAGGCAGCGCCGTGCACATAAGCGCCGAAAAATTCCGGCTCGCCGGCGGTTTTGAGGCGACCCATGTGCCGTATCGCGGTGGACCGGAAGTGATCGCGGACATCCTCGGCGGACGTATCGATTTCTACTTCTGTCCGTCATCGACCGCGTTGCCCCTGATCAGGGAAGGACAGGTGCGTGCGCTCGTCGTTTCGACTGAGCAGTGAATCGTGGAACTGCCCGATGTTCCGTCACTGGCCGAAGCCGGCCTGAAGGACGGCGTCAGCAACACCTGGATCGGTGTTTTTGTGCCATCGAAGACGCCTCCCGAGATCATCGGCAAGATACGGGATGCCGGCCTCAAGGTGCTGGCCAAGCCTGACGTGCAAGCCAGCCTGAAGAAACTCGGCGTCGAGCCGATGCCGATGGAGCCCAAAGAAATCGACGCGCAGGTGGCCAAGGAGATCGCAGCCAACGTGGCGCTGCTGAAGGACGTGAAGTAGCGGCGCGCTGTTCCTAACCTCTCCCCGCCTTGCGAAGCATCGCTTCGCGCGGCGAGGAGAGAAACAGGGACGCCGCTTCTCTTACTTCGACTTCCCCGCACCCTTTTCCGCGGCGCGGCGCAGCGCTTCGGCGAAGGCGCCGCCGGCCGGGGCTTCGCCCTGCTTGCGTGGCGCCGATGAAGTCATCGACTGGCGCTCGTTGACGCGCGGGCCGCGGTCGGCCTGCGGGCGGTCGGCCTTGGGGCCGACGGCGTCGTCCATGCGCAGCGACAGCGCGATGCGTTTACGCTGCACCTCGACCTCCAGCACCTTGACCTTGACGATGTCGCCGGACTTCACGACTTCGCGCGGATCCTTGATGAAGGTCTTGGACATCGCCGAGATGTGCACCAGTCCATCCTGATGCACGCCGATATCGACGAAGGCGCCGAATGCCGCGACGTTGGTCACGGTGCCCTCGAGGATCATGCCGGGCTTCAGGTCGCTCAGCTTCTCGACGCCTTCCATGAACACCGCGGCCTTGAAGGCGGGTCGGGGATCGCGGCCGGGCTTTTCAAGCTCGCGCAGAATGTCGGTCACCGTCGGCAGGCCGAAGGTCTCGTCGACATAGGCCTTCGGTTGCACCTGGCGCAGGATTTCGGCATTGCCGATCAGCGCCTTGATGTCGCTTTTGGTCGCCGCGAGAATCTTGCGAACGATCGGATAGGCTTCCGGATGCACGCCGGAACGGTCCAGCGGATCCTCGCCGTCGCTGATGCGCAGGAAGCCGGCGCACTGCTCGAACGCCTTGGCGCCGAGCCGCGGCACGGCGAGCAGGCCCTTGCGCGAACGGAAGGGGCTGTTGCTGTTTCGGTGGGTAACGATGCTGTCGGCCAGGCCCGGGCCGATGCCGGCAACGCGAGCGAGCAGGGGGCTGGATGCGGTATTGAGATCCACGCCAACCGCGTTCACGCAGTCCTCAACCACGGCATTTAGGGCGCGAGTCAATTTGAGCTCACTTAAGTCGTGTTGGTATAGTCCTCGGACACCAGCGATAGTTCGATGGAGGCGAAATAACACGGCAGGAAGCCCGCCTCCCGCGATGC